>NZ_SJPX01000005.1:363371-726742 GCF_007860175.1 Rubripirellula reticaptiva
TGTCACCAACACCATCAAGTCACGCAGGAACCACAGTTGTTCGGCAGGCGGTCGCAGCAACCACATCCGAACGAATTCGGCGGCCGTCATGTCGATCGGCTTACCTTCGACGCGGCGAACCAACAACCAAAACACCATTGCCAACGATGCGACGATGAAGAACGGAATCACTACGGTACGAATTCGTGAAGCAAATTTGGTTCGATAACTTAAAAAAGTTCCGTCGTCGCTGCGAAAATAAAACAGCCCGGCGGCGAAAGCAAAGACAGGAACGGCTACTCGTGCGATTCCGCCGAACCAAAATTCTTGGGCCACCTGGTTCCAAGTCGCCACCGCAACGCTGGGCTGATCGGGAATGTCCGACTTGTAGTGGATGCCAACAACCAAGATCGTCGCCAACAAAGTGACGACCGAGAATGTCTGCTTAGCTTCGATAGACAGGTCTTTGTCCACCAGCGAAAATCCAGTTCAACAATACGAATGATGACGAATGAAGCGACTGCAACGATAATTCGACGCAAAAACCCCACAATCAATGAAACATGATCACCGACTATCAGAAACCTAGGTCACGCAAACGCCCAGCGCACGACTGAATGCGACCTCGGAAACGACTAATTCACGTCAGCTTGGACAGTGATTCAGTCGGTGATGTTGCCTTTGCAGTGACTTCGGTATCCTGGGAGATCGACAAGACGCCCGCGAGATCACTTCATACTGCCAGGATCACTGATGACCGCATCGCCAACCCCAAGTTTGACGTCAAGCCCCGAGTGGAAATCGCTTCAGAAGCACTTCGACGCGATCAAGAACGTTCACTTGCGTCAGATGTTTGCCGACGATCCCCAACGCGGACGCACCATGACCGTCGAAGGATCCGGTCTGTACCTGGATTATTCCAAAAACCGCGTTACCGCCGAAACCATCAGCTTGTTGATCAGGCTAGCGGAATCGGTTGACTTGCAAGACCGCATCGAAGCGATGTTCACTGGCGAAAAGATCAACCTGACTGAAGGTCGCGCAGTCCTACACACCGCACTGCGAGCCCCGGCCGGATCGACCGTCATGGTGGACGGCGTCAACGTGGTTCCGGAAGTCCACGCAGTGCTTGATAAGATGTCGGCGTTCTGCGACCGAGTTCGCAGCGGCGACTGGAAAGGCCACACCGGCAAACGCATCCGTAACATTGTCAATGTTGGCATCGGCGGATCGGATCTAGGACCAGTGATGGCGTACGAGTCGCTACGGCACTTCACCCAGCGCGACATGACCTTCCGTTTCGTCAGCAACGTCGACGCAACCGACTTTGCCGAAGCCACCGTCGATTTGGATCCTGCCGAAACGTTATTCATCATCGCGTCAAAAACGTTCACGACGATCGAAACGATGACCAATGCCGACACCGCGCGAACATGGTTGATCGAAGGAATGGGCGGCGACAAGTCAGCCATTCCGAAGCACTTTGTGGCGTTATCGACCAACGCAGAAAAGGTCTCTGCGTTCGGCATTGATACCGCGAACATGTTCGAGTTCTGGGACTGGGTCGGCGGACGCTATTCGATGGAATCGGCGATCGGACTGTCCACAATGTTGGCGATTGGGCCGCAAGCATATCGCGAAATGCTCGGCGGCTTTCACGAAATGGACGTCCACTTTCGAACCACGTCGCTGGACAAGAACCTGCCGGTTCTGATGGGCATGCTGTCGGTTTGGTATTCGAATTTCTTTGAGTGTGAAACGACTGCGGTGCTGCCTTATGAACAGTACCTGAAACGCTTTCCCGCGTATCTGCAACAGTTGACGATGGAAAGCAACGGCAAGTTCGTCACGACGGACGGCGGCGAAGTCGATTACGAAACCGGCATGATCTACTGGGGCGAACCGGGAACGAACGGGCAACACTCGTTCTATCAATTGATCCACCAAGGCACGCGACTGATTCCTTGTGACTTCATCGCGTTTGGCAAGTCGCTGAACCCAATCGGGCCGCACCAAGACATCCTGATCGCAAACGTGCTGGCGCAAAGCGAAGCACTGGCGTTTGGTAAAACGGCCGATGAAGTACGTGCCGAAGGAACCGAAGAGTGGTTGGTGCCGCACCGAACATTCAAGGGCAACCGTCCGTCGAACACGATCCTGGCCGACGCAATGTCGCCGCGAATGCTCGGCCGCTTGGTTGCTCTGTACGAGCACAACGTGTTCGTGCAAAGCGTCGTCTGGAATATCGACGCGTTTGACCAGTGGGGCGTCGAACTTGGCAAGGTTTTGGCCAAAAACATCATTCCAGAACTCAGCACATCGGCATCCGCCGAACTGAACCACGATTCATCGACGAACGAACTGATTCGGCGATACCGTTCGATGAAGTAAGGATTGGAGAGCGCACGAAAAGCAGGTTCGGGATATCACTCTCCCCCATGGGAGAGTCGGACGCGGAGCGGGAGGGTGATTTTGAGATGGACAGTGCCGGAGTGATTCCCAAAAAAGTCCCTAAGCAAAATGAAGCAAGGCCGGGGGCAGAAGCACCTTCGATTCGAAGCTGCGTCCGCCACCGGCCTTGGTTGCATTTACATTGCCAGGACTTGGCGACCTGTTTGACTACCGAACCGCTGGCGCGGATGGATTAGCTGCTTGTTGTGGCGGCAAATCGACCGGCGCGACAAACTTGTCTCGCAAAATCTTCCAGTTCGCCGGTGGCTTTTCAGGAACAAAGTTGTTCATGAACACACCGAGTGCTGCACCGATGCTGTTTCGTTTGACGTCGGTGAATTCGTACTGGTCCCACTTCGGTGCCGTCTTGAAGTCAAAGTTGGGTGCGTACATTTTCAACGCTTGCGGCAGAAACGTGTTCGCCTCGAGTGCGATTTGAACCAATTTGTACTGAGCACGATCTTCTTGGCGTTTCGGCCAAGCTTCGATCAACACGATGCCAGCGGTTCCGGCATCGACTTGGCGAATCCAATAACGTTGTTGGATCTGAGCCGCGTCAAGATTAAAGACGAATGGCAGTGGGCTGCTGATGATGTTCTTGCCCTGCATTTCGGGCGGCAAGTCTTGGATGCGGCATTCTTCTTTACTGCGGTCCATTTCGATCAGTTGTTGACCGTTGCAGACCCAGTGTTCGCCGTACTGTCCGGTTTGTGGTTTGTAATGTGGTTTCTCGCCGTCCATGCCGGCAAAGAAAACCAGCTGGTCGACGCGAAAGAGTCCACGGTCAGGTGCAGCGTACTTCAACACTCCGTCTGCTCGCGTCGCATGTAAACCGGCCGGTGCGGCAAACATGTCAAAGTGCCAACGCGTGAACTTACACTCCAGCGTCTTGGTTCCTTGGCTCTGTTGCTGCCAAGCCAACAGGACTCGTTGCAGTTGTGCGTTGGCTTCAGGCGTCAGAGTGAATGGTGCCGTCGGAGCTGCATTCTGGGTCGCCGGTGCTGCTTGAGCTTGGGCTGCCGATGCAACACGAGGTTGACCGCCACCGTCGACTGGCCGCTGTGCATAGCTAGGCACATTGCCGGCCTGTTGAGCGCAGAGGGTGGAAGCCGAAACAAGAATCGCCATTCCAGTGGCAAGGGTTCGTCGCATCATCCTTGACGCAGCCTTCTTCGTTCGTGAAACACGCAAGCCAGACGCATCCGAGCGATCGGGCTATTCAGGACTTCTTGTACCGAAGGAGAAGTGGGGAACGAAAGAGCGATTTTGCTGCCGTTTATCCGTACGTGCTGTGGAAACTGTCATTTTGGGCGACATCTTTCCACTCCCCTACCTCCCCCTAGCCTTCGCATCCCCCCTGCGTTTTCTCATTGGACAATCTTTTCCGATTATTCGGGTGATGACGCTTCATGATCCGTGCCGATCTTGACGTTGGGCATATCTAGGTGCGCGGTCATTTGGCTGCGCAAGATGGTCTTCGAGAGACACAGATTCAGATCACGAATCTCCGGGGGGAGAATCATGACGTCAAACATTTCGCGCCGACGTTGGCTTCGAACGGTAGCAATCGCAGCTTCGTCGGGCATCTACTTGCCACTTCCGAACGCGATCGCACAGCCACCGAGCGTCAAATCGTCAACGACGGAACTTCGCACCAGCGGGCCCGGCGGGTCTGGGCTGCCGATTCAAAGCCGCGTCTATCGACTCGAAGGCGAAACCAACTCGCCGGTCGTCGTCACCGCAATCGCAGCCGATCCCCGTGGAAAGTGGCTGGCGGTATCGGGTGACGATCACATCATTCGAATTCTTGATACGTCCACGTTTGCGATCGCGCATCAGTTGACCGGGCACCGCGACGTGATTCGAACCTTGGTCTTCGATCCGAACGGCGACAGACTGGTTTCCGCTGGCAACGACGGGCAATTGATCGTTTGGAACTGCAACGATCAGTTTGCACTCAAACAAAAGATGTCTGGCACACCAGCTCTTGCGTGTGTCCGTTTTGCACCAGACGGTCGCGAAATGGCGGCGGTCGGCTTCAATAACGAAATCTATCTGATCGGTCATCCCGATCGAACACGATCGGTTCTAAATTGCCACTGCAACGATTTGCGTGCCGTCGCGTTTCGCGATGATAACACCGTGATCGCAGTCGCTGGACGCAGTGGTGACTTGCACCTATTCGACGTGGGTTCGGGCAACCTGACCAACGAATTTCCGATTCACAAGGGCCGCATCCACGACCTCGTCTTTCATCGCCAAAGCAACACCGTTATCAGTGTCGCCGAGGATGGTGACGTTGCGGTGTTCGATACTCGAGCCCAAAAACTGCGTCACCGCATCGAGGTAACATCGGGAAAACTGTTCACCGCTGCGATCTTGAACAGCCAAATGGTGGCGGTTGCCGGTTCCGACAATGTGATCCGAATCGTCAACACCGACGAAGGCAGAGTCGTCAAGACCCTCGATGGGCACCAGGGCAGCATCAGCACGCTGGCGGCGACAGCAGGTGCGCTCTTTTCGGGCAGCTTTGACGCGACGCTACGGCGTTGGACGATCGCCGACCTTGTGCAACGCGAGCAACGGATCGCCGAAGTTGTTCCGACCGTCGATCGCTGACTCGGGCTGATCGTGATGAGTGAAGACCATACTTTTCTTTCGCACAACTTGTGCGAATGCAAATGGGGCACACGGAGGTGCCGAGCGTGATTTGGAAAGCAAAACGAAAAAGCGATCGAAAACAGACCGTCCGCACCGACGCACTGAAGCGTCGGGCGATTAGCCCGGAACGACTCGAATCGCGCCGACTGTTCGCTGCCGACCCAATCCACGTCGGCGTGGTCTACGTTGAAACCGACTACTTGGAAAGCGACCAAGACGTCGGCGGTGATTCACGTGGCGACAGGTTCATTTTGTCGTTCGGTGGCGGTGCCGAAAATACCGAACTGACCGAACTGCGCATCAACACCGACAAAGACGGCGATGGCCTAAGCATCGGTGATCCGATGTTCGACACCGAACTCGGCGGCCGCGGCAAAAACGGAGCACACGGGTTTCAGATCGTTCGCATGACATCGTCCGATGGTCGGCAAATCAATGCGACCGCCGAAGTCGAAGACGGCGGTCAAGAACTGATACTAAAGCTAACCAACTTCAAAGCCGGCGACCGACTGGAGTTCACCCTCGACGTCGACGAAGTTTTGCGCAATGCAACGGACTTGGCGATATTCAACGATCGTTTGGACGTGATCACGTCGGGACAAGAATTTCAAGACTCACTGTTTGAAGCAACGTTTGACGCGCCGCATTTCGAGACCGCTCACGCCGACGCGATTTTTCTGAACGACTACGGTTCGCCCGATGTTGAATTTGGACTGGACCTTCCACCGGACGAAGGCACTGGGCCGGACAGCCGTCCCAACCGTTCAGCGGCCGCCATTGGCGAAACCAACCAAACCCCCAAACCGATCGAACTGTCGGGTACCGTGTGGGTCGACGACAACCTCGACGCGATTCGTCAGTCGAGCGAACAGACTCTATCCGGCGTCAGCATTGCGTTGTGGAAGCAAGCGGCAAACGGCAGCTATGCCGATACGGGGCTGCGCACAACGACCGACGCCAACGGCCGCTATGTGTTTGCTAAATCGCTGGGCATCCTGCCAGGCGTGTACCGCGTTGTCGAGACTCAGCCCGCCGATCTGCTTAGTGTCGCTTCGATACCAGGAACCGTATCCGGTGCAACCGTTGGTAGCTCGGAAACGAAAGACATTTTGACCGGGATCAACATTCCGCTGGGTGATCTGTCCGCAATCAATTACGACTTTGCCGAAGCGGCTCCTGCCTCGATCGGTGGTTTTGTTTACATCGACACCAACAACAACGGCAGCCGCGATGCTGGCGAAACCGGCATCCCAGGCGTGCGTGTCCAGTTGGTGCCAATCAACACGATCGCGCCGCAGTCGACCCTCAGCGTCACGACCGACGGCAATGGCTCGTACTCGTTCACCGGATTAGCGCCGGGAAGTTATGAAGTCATCGAGGTCAGCCAGCCCGCGGGGCTAAACGACGGCCTGGATACTGCCGGCACGATCGATGGACGCACGGTGGGTTCCGCTGACAATCCCGGCGACCGAATTCACGGGATCGACTTGGGCAGCGGAAGCAACGGGATCGAATACAACTTTGGCGAAACTCCGTTCGGCTCGATCGCCGGTTCGGTCTACTTGGCCGCGCCTGGGCAGGACTGTTTCGCAGATCACGCCGCCGACGACAGCACGCCGATCCCCGGTGTCGAGGTTCTACTGCAAGACGAATTTGGAACGACGATTTCTCGTACCACCACCGGTGCGGACGGCGGCTATCAGTTCAGCGAAATCCCGAACGGCAACTACCGCATCGTCGAGTTTACGCCCAACGGACTGATCGACGGCGGTTCGCATGTCGGCCGGATCAACAACGTGACCGTTGGCACCTCAATCGACGGTGGTTTAATCTCGCAGATCGCGATGACACCAGGTGGCGTCGGCGTGGAATACGATTTTTGCGAAGCCGCACCGGCGACTCTGTCGGGAAAGGTCTACCACGACCATGACGATGACGGCATCATCGACGCCAACGAAGAAGCAATCCCAGCGACCAAAGTAACACTCGTGAATGACGCGGGCCAAGTCGTTGCGACGACCGTCACCGACTCGGCAGGCAAGTACGAGTTTCTTAACTTGATGCCCGGCGAGTACTCGATCGTTGAGTCCCAGCCCGATGGATTCATTGATGGCAAGGACACTGCCGGAACAGTTCGCGGCGTCAAGCGTGGCACCAGCACGGGCGCCGACACATTGGCCGCGATCTACCTGAAACAGGGTGACATCGGCGTCGAATACAACTTTGGCGAAATCCGACCGGCGTCACTATTCGGAAACGTGTTCCTCGACGTGGATGCGGATTGTGAGCGCGACGAAGACGAACTCGTGCTCGAAGGTGTTGAGATTCGATTGCTAGATGCATCCGGCCGCGAAGTGGCGATGACGACCACTGACGCCGACGGAAATTATTCGTTCACGGACTTGGTGCCGGGGACCTACACCGTCGTTGAAACCCAGCCCGACGGATATTTTGAAGGCAACGCAAAACCGGGCAGCGAAGGCGGCACGGTGGTGGACGGCAGCCGCATCGGCAGCATCACGTTGGGATCAGGCGTCGTCGCGGTTGAATACGATTTTTGCGAACGACCACCGGCTGAGATCCGTGGCAACGTGTTCGCGGATACCGACGAAGACATGGTTTTCGATTCCAATGAATCCGGCATCCCGGGCGCACGCGTCGAACTGTACGACGCAACCGGCAAGATGATTGGTTTCACCAACACCGACTCGGCCGGTCACTATCAGTTCACGAACTTGCCGGCCGGCGACTACACGCTGCGCGAAATTCAACCGGCCGGTTGGTTGCAAGGCAGCCAAATGGCGGGCAGCAACGGCGGTGACGATTCGAAACAAGACGTGATCTCGCGAATTCCGATCGGGTGGGGCGAGCGTCTGACTCAGTACAACTTCAGCGAACTCGAATCGGCCAGCATCGCGGGAACCGTATACGTCGATGGCAACGGCGACTGCGTACGTGACGAAAACGAACCGCCTCTTGAGGGTGTAACGATCGAACTGCGCGACGCATCAGGCGACTTCGTGTCTCGCACGGTAACCAACTCGATGGGGCAATACAGTTTCGAAGGCCTGCGTCCCGGACGTTATCAGGTCTTTGAAGAGCAACCCGACGGATACTTCCAAGGCGGTCAAGTTCCCGGCACAGGCGATGGCGAAGTGCTCGGCGAAGACTTGTTGGGCGCGGTGTTGCGATCGGGCGATTCACTGGTGAACTACGATTTCTGCGAACTGCCGCCGGCGTCAATCGGTGGTCGAGTGTGGCAAGAATCAGACCTGAATCGGGTCTACGATGCGGGTGACGTTCCGATCCCAGGTGTGATGGTTGAATTGCTCAATCAGCAGGGCGATGTGCTCGGTCAGACCCAGACTAATGATGCAGGCCATTACCTGTTCGACCATCTTGCGCCGGGCATCTATTCGGTTCGCGAGACTCAGCCGACCGGCCTTTTCCACGGCGGTGAAGTTGTAGGTGATGCGGGCGGACAAATTGGCGGCGACGACCTGTTGGTGGGCATCACACTCACCGGCGGAATGTCGGCGCGCAACTATGACTTCCCCGAAGTCCCACCCGCGCTAATTTCGGGGTATGTGTTCCAAGACGGCGACGCAATTCAAACCAATAACGCCCCCCTGGCGACCGAACTGCGACAATACCGCGACGGGCAATTGACGTCCGACGATACGCTGCTGGCAGGTGTGACGATTGAGCTGCGCACGTTGTTGGGTTTGCCGTTTACCGGCGACCGTGCGCTGCCAGGCGTCTACGGCGATGGCCCAATCCGAACCACGACCGACGCAAACGGATACTACGAATTCACCGGGCTGCGTCCGGGTGTCTATCACGTCTATCAGGTCCAACCGTCCGACTTCATTGACGGTTTGGACACACCGGGCTCGACTGGCGGTGTCGCAGTGAACCCAGCCGATGCAGTGGACGAGAGCGACCGTATCGTCATCCAAACATTGTCACAGAGCGAAGCGTCAAACCCCCACGACGATGCAATTTTAAACGTCATGTTGGTTGGTGGCGGGCAAAGCATAAACAACAACTTCAGCGAAATCGTGATTCGCCCAACGCTGATTGCGCCTCCACAGCCGACCCCCGAAGAACAACCACGTGTGTTCACGCCGATCGAAATTTTCGATCCGCAGATTCGTGTGATGACGTTCGCCAATCCGCTGAACTTCGTGACGCCCGCAGTCGCCTATGACGAGTGGGCGGTATCGTGGCACTTAAGCGTGATCAACGGGGGTTTCCCTCGTGGGACACTCGGCGAAGACGGTTTAATCCAAGGCGTTTCATCCAAGACAACTTCACCGAACTGGATCGAAGGCGACCAGAATCAGGGCCGCTGGACGATTGCGGACAAAGACGGCAACCGAAGCTCAGCGAGTGACAAGTATTCGCTCGGCATGCAGCAGGGTATCGCCCTAGCAGGTGACTTCGACGGCGACGGATCCGACGAAGGAGTCGTATACAAAAACGGTCAATGGTTCGTCGATTTCAACGGCAACGGTAAATGGGACGCCGGCGATCTGTGGATGAAGCTGGGCACCGAACTTGATCGTCCGGTCGTCGGTGACTGGGATGGAGACGGCAAGGACGACATCGGCATCTTCGGTCGTCAATGGAATCGCGACGAACAGAAGATCAAGAAAGATCCAGGCCTTCCCGACCCAGCCAACAAGCGCCGGCGAGAAGTCGATGCTCGATCGCTGGCACAGAAGGACACCGACCCGGGCGACGATCGTAAACGACTGCTCGTTCGCGGCGAGCAAGGATCACTGCGAGCCGATGCTGTGGATCACGTATTCAAGTACGGCGAACAAGTTGATACGCCGATCGCAGGTGACTGGAATGGCGACGGCATTGACCAAATCGCGGTCTTCCGTGGCGGCAACTGGTTGCTAGATGCTGACGGCGACGGACGTTGGACCGATGCCGACGAACGAGTCACGTTTGGACGTCCCGGTGACGAACCAATCGTCGGCGACTTCAACGGCGACGAGATCGACGAGATAGGTGTCGTTCGTGGCGACCTGTGGATCATCGACACCGACGGTGACCGACGGATCACCGGCAACGACACGCAAATCGTGGTGCCACGAACAAGCGAAAACAGTCAACCGGTCGTGGGCGACTTTGACGGCGACGGCACCGACGAACCAGCGTATTACGACGAATCCGCTTAACGGTCAAATTTGCCAGAACCGAGCGGATAGAAAATACCAAAATCGTCATTCAGGCTATTGGTCATTTCCACCAATCGCAATTGGCACGCTCGTTGCATTGTTTGGGCCTCTGTAGTGGCGAGTGTGCCACTTCGACAGACATCAACTCAACGCAGTTAGCTCAGACAAAGGAGGCAAAAACATGTTGAGTACACAATGGCAACCCATGGCAGAAATGAATCGTCTCCGAAACGAAATGGACCGAGTTTTCGGGCGTCACGGAAACGGCAGCGGTAGAGCGACCGCTTTTCCGCCGCTGAATGTTTGGGAAAACGACGATAGCTTGTTCGTTGAAGCCGAACTGCCTGGTTTCGACCTCGATGATTTGGAAATCTACGTTACTGGCGGCAACCACCTTTCGATCGCCGGCGAGCGCAAGCAGCCAGAACACGAAGGCGGCGCATGGCATCGCCAAGAGCGAGCTTTTGGCAAGTTCCGGCGCACGTTGGACCTGCCTGGCGACGTCAATAGTGATGGCGTTGAAGCGAGTTTTTGCAACGGCGTTTTGAAACTTGCGATGCCCAAAGCGGAACAAGTCAAACCACACCGCATCGAAGTGAAAGCAATCTGATCACGGGTGAATCTTAGCCAGTTCGAGTCACAGGTGGCTCGTTCTAGCAGACTCACAATTTTGAAAAAACCAAACACTGGAGGAATAGTCATGAGTCCAACGATGACAACTCCCGAAAAACAGTCCGGTGAAAACGGGAGCCCGGAAACGACCTACCAATCAACGTTCATTCCTCGATTTGACATCTGGGAAGGCGAAGAAGAGTTACTGCTTTACGGCGACTTGCCAGGCGTAAGCGTCGATGACTTGGACATCCGATTCGAGAACCGAGAATTGTCGATTCGCGGCAAGGTTCAACCCCGGCACGAGGGCGAACGCCTGTTGGACGAATACGGCATCGGTGATTTCCATCGTACGTTCACTGTCGGTGAAGCAATCGACGCCGAAAAAATCTCTGCAGAGATGAAACAAGGCGTGCTAGTACTTCACCTGCCGAAGTCCGAAAAACTGAAGCCGCGTCGAATCAAAGTAAAGGCAATCTAATCGGAGTGATGCCTTTTGTCTGACTCGGACGCTCAACGCTCCGTATACCCAATGGCGATGCTTCGCGATCAAGTCTGATCGCGGCATCGCTTTTCGCGGAACATTAGCTGAATTTGCCACAACAACGTTGTGTCTGGTTACTTCTTGGCGAACACTCGCTTCAGTTCATCCAGGCTGGTCAGCCCGCGCGCGACGGTCAAGATTGCTTCGGCTTGAATGCCGCGGTGACCTTCACCCTTAGCGATTTGGCTTAGGCGGCCCATGTCCTGCGTCTGCAGCAATGCTTTGCGTAGCTCTTCGCCTGGCGTCAGCAATTCGAAAATTGCGATACGACCCAGGTACCCTCGTCCGTTGCAAACGTGGCAAGGAATCAGCGGCGCTGGCTTTCCGTTTTCATCGACCTGTTGTTCGATCGGCGGCGGAATGAACGGCCCGTACAACATCGCGACTCGGCCAGCCGGAATGCCCAATTGTTTCAATAGTTGTGGAGGCGGTTCGAAACCCAACTTGCAATTGTCGCATAGTCGGCGAACCAGTTTCTGGCACAACACCGCACCGATCGTCGCGGCGATGTCTTTCGACGAATCACGATAGCGACCAACCAATCGCACCAAACCTTCCATCGCGCTGCCCGCGTTCATCCGCAGGTAGAGTTGTTTTTCGGTGTTCTTGACGTGTTCCAGGCAGGTCTTCATCGATTCAGGTTCCGGTAGTTCCGGAAAGATCAAGACGTCAGGTTCTTTCAATACGGCTTTCAGAACGACTTCGATTTCTGTTTTGCCGGTTTCGCCACCAAAGTAGTTTTGGTTGACGTTGATGATGTCCGGTTCTGGCTTTGTCTCGTCGTCGAATTCTTGGAAGTCACGCACCAAGCGGTCGGCCGCGTTGATCGCGACGCCCCATGTCGTCGTCAATCCTTCACCCTTCGGCGTTGTGATCAAGACGATATTGCCGTGCGCATCGATCTTCTCTTTGAAGACTTCGAACAGT
Organism: Rubripirellula reticaptiva; assembly: GCF_007860175.1. Taxonomy (NCBI): domain Bacteria; kingdom Pseudomonadati; phylum Planctomycetota; class Planctomycetia; order Pirellulales; family Pirellulaceae; genus Rubripirellula; species Rubripirellula reticaptiva. The sequence goes on from NZ_SJPX01000005.1 coordinate 375,738, forward strand.
TTGTCTCGCATCCCCAAATCACTCATGCGCTCGAACGGGACTTTCGTCGATTCGATTTTGCACAACACTCGCTCGCCCGTCGCTACGCCTTGCGACTGAGAACTGAGATTGAATTTCTCTTTGGCGACTTTCAAACCCAACTGCCCGCTTTGCGGCGAACGTCGATCGGCCGGATTCATCAGCGACAGTTGCTTCAGGGCGTACAACATCGCGTCGCCGGTTTCGCGATCGATCGGCGGCAATTGTTCCCAGTTGCCGTCGATTTGGTATCGGATCGCACAAGCGTTTTGCGAAAAGTCGAACAAGACATGCGTCGCCCGCGACTGGATTGCGTGAGCAAGTTGGCCGCCAATGATTTGATACCCAGCACCTTGGCGAGTCTGTATCAGCAGAGATTGAGCCTGATTTCGTTCCGCGATCCGCGGTTCAAATTCGACAGGAGCAACTGTTTGCCAGAGTTGGATTTCTTCTTGTGCAGCCATCGCGGCGAGATCGTTTGAAAAGGAAGTAAGTGATTTGAAATACAGAGGCCTAGAATCGCTCGATTCAACGCGTCAAACGCAGCGCCGCCCGACTTCGAATCCGGCCGAACGTACGCATGCAAAAAAACGCGTTACAGAATACCTGGTGCCTTCACATCGATGCCCTTCAGCGCCATCTTCAACGCTTCCTTATTCGGGGCAACCGCGAACGCAGTCGGGCGATCAATCAGTTCATCGTCGATCAGTTGCTTTAGACTCATCGTGAAGTCTTGCATGCCATCTTCGGCACCAATTCGGATCGCGTCGGGCAGCTTATGGTCCTGGCCTTCGAGCACCAGTTTGCGAATCATTGGCGAAAAAGTCATCACTTCGCACGTCGGCACACGCGGCACATCGGGGCGAATCGTCTTTAGCAATTTCTGAGCCACGATGCCTTTCATATTGAACGCGATCGCCGAACGAATTGCTCCGTGCATTTCTTCAGGGAACAAGTCCAAAATCCGCCCGATCGTCGTCGAAGCACTCGACGCGTGAATCGTACCAAACACCAGGTGCCCAGTTTCGGCCGCGTGAATCGCCGTCATGAACGTTTCTTCGTCACGAAGCTCACCGACCAGAATGATGTCGGGGTCTTCTCGCACCGCGTGCTTCATCCCAATCTCGAAATCCAGCACGTCTTGGCCGATTTCGCGTTGGTTGATCAAACACTTGTCTTCGGTATAGATAAATTCGATCGGATCTTCGAGCGTCAAAATGTGTTTGCGGTAGATGCTGTTGATGTAGTTGAGCATCGAACCAATCGTCGTCGACTTGCCCGAACCTGTCACACCGGCCAGCAGCACCATGCCTTGGTCAAAGTGGCAAAGCGTTTCCATGACGGGCGGCAAGTACAGCCCTTTGAAGTCGGGAATGAAGTTGCTGATCCGGCGCGCGACCAAACCGATGTTGCCGAGCGACTTCAGCATGTTGACGCGAAACCGCCATCGGACTCCGTCGACTTGAATGACGTGCGAAAAGTCAGCACCGCCTTCTTGTTCGAAAATCACCAGGTTCCGCTCGTCCATCATCGGCAACAGCAGCCGAACCATTTCTTCCATGTCGATCAGCGGGCGATTAAGCGGCTTCAGCTCACCACGCACACGAACCATCGGCGGCTGGCCGACTTTCAAGTGCAAGTCGGAACCTTCCAGCTTCACCAGGGCTCGGAAAATCTTGTCAACTTCAAGCTCGCCGCGATCCTTCAGCAAGCTCTCTCTCAGCCGTCCTGCGACTGCTTCGGCCGAATTGTCCTGACCGGGCGGTGGGGCGGGGTGAGATTTTTTTTTCGACATGTTCGGAAAATATCGCTGGGAAATCGATCGTTGGAAAACGGCCGCCGCAGCAGCCGAGGCCTATTCTAGGCGATCAAACGACCATAGCGAGACCCAAGCTTTGAAAGCTATTCCAAAACGATGCCGCCGTCGTCGATCGTAAACGGCACAATTGTTTCATCACAGGCGCTGCCGCGGTGTTTGGCGACGCAAAGAGCGCGGCCCATTTTGTTGCCGTCCCGGGTTTTCCCCATCAAAATGATCGTGTTGGCGTTCGAAAGCACGTCCCCAGACTCGATCGGTCGCGAAATCAGGTCATCCAGCATGACTTCGTGGCTGGTGGCCAGAATCGCACAGCCCACCGAATTGTGGTCGTACTGGGCCTGAGTCACTCGATCGGCGTTTTCTCGATACGCCACCCGAAACAGATCTCGAGCCAACCAATCGTGCTCTTTTCGCAAAATTTGCTGGTACACGTACTCGAACAATTCGAATTGAATCGACTGAGCCGCCCGGTCCACCGGCTCGATCCCGTCGATCACGACCCGGCGGACTCCGTGGACAAAGTTGCCATAGAAAAACGCGATCGCTTGGTCTAGTTTCTTGGCTTGTTCGTATTTCCAGCGTCGCCAGCCATCGTCGTCCATGTCAGCCGCCGTGACTCGCCGGCCCGCGTCGCGAAACAGGTGAATAGAGTCGCGGCGTGCCCGGTCTCGATCCCAAACGGCCGCCGCGTCGACTCGGTCCACCAACTCGGCGGCGGTCAATTCCCATCCGAACATGCGATTTGCGTAGTCGCGGTGATTTTGCGAATCGCCCCGCGAGGTCAAATCAAAGAAAACGCCTCGCTCGCCCTCTTGTTCGGCGCCCTGATTGGCAAAACGGATCCCTAACTGAGTCTTACCGATCCCGGTGGCCCCCATCACGACCGTCAACTTGCCAGGCAACAGTCCGCCGCCAAGCATGTCATCAAGTTGAGCAATGCCGGTTTGCAGTCGATTCGTCATGGAAAAGCTTTAGCGTTTAATCGGTTTGGGGAACGGCCGTGCAGCAAAACATTCGCTTGCTTGCCAAAAACAACCATTTCGCCCCTGCAAGGAATAGGCATCGATCCGGTATGCTTCGAGTCACATCACTGTACAAGTTGCTTCCGTTTGCAGATCGCATTCAGACAGCGGCGCGGCATCGAAACACAGGATCGATACGCTGTGCAGACCGTTTTTAATCATCCAGGAGTCAAGATGGCAACCGAGGCACCGATGCTTTTGCCCACGCAGGACGCTCCCCCCATCAAAAACTCAAGCGAAAAGTTGCACGAGTCGCCCGGTCAATTGCCAGTGCAAAACAGTGAAAGTCCGCCGCGCAACGACGAGTCGGTCGAGAAATCAGCCGACGACAAGTTGACTCCCGTCGGGCACACGATGGCCGCAATCCGGAAGGATTACCTGGTCTTCTTTATCTCGCTGCATGCTCTGTGTTTGCTAGCCCTGCTGCCGTACTTCTTTTCGTGGGCAGGCGTCGCAGCGTTCGTGGTTGGCGTGGTCGTGTTTGGCCAGATGGCGATTCCGATCGGCTATCACCGAATGCTGTCGCACCGCAGTTTCAAGTCGCCCAAGTGGTTCGAACGATCGCTCGTGACTTTGGCGATGTGTACGGCCCAAGAAACGCCCGCGCACTGGGTAGCCTGGCACCGCATGCACCACTCGCACAGCGACCACAAAGACGATCCGCACTCGCCACGAATCAGTTTCCTGTGGGCTCACGTCCAGTGGTTGGTTCACGAGTCACGCACGCCGCTGGCCACATTCGCGATGTACGAAAAATACGCTCGCGATATCCTGGCAGACCCCTACTATCGTTGGCTCGAAAAACTGCCAATCGCCGCGGGCATCTTCTACTTTGCTCACGCGATTCTTTACGCGATCATCGCCAACGTGGCTTGCTTGGCGATCTATGGCAACACGCCCGAAGCGTACCGAATGGCGGCCAGCCTGTTTGTTTGGGGCGTGATCGTGCGAACCGTTTGGGTTTGGCACATCACGTGGGCCGTCAACTCGCTTACCCACGTGTTCGGTTATCGCAACTACGAAACCACCGATGACAGCCGCAACAATTGGTTCGTCACGCTGCTGACCGCCGGCGAAGGATGGCACAATAACCACCACGCCGACCCGGCCAGTGCGTCAGTACAACACAGGTGGTGGGAAATTGACGTAAACTATTACACGATTCGATTGTTTGGTGTTCTTGGACTGGCGTCCGACATCATCCAGCCACGTCACATCCGACAAGCTCAAGCGGCGGCGGCCAGAGAAAAAGCATCCAGTGCAAAGGCCTCTCGTTAGCCTGATCGTTTGGCCCGTTTCGAGCGAACTTCGCAGCTTCGCCTAGAACGTCGATTGGAACGTCGATCGAACACGGGCTGATCCACTTACGGGCTGATCCATTGCAACGAACTGCGCCATTGTTTTCCTGCTCTGCCCTGCCAAGCCTATTGGCGATCGGCGGACTCGTCATCGCATTGTCGGCGACAGGATGCCGCCCCGCGATCGACGATGGCATCCAGTTTTCGGATGACTTGCAAAGTCAATCTCAGCCGATCGATGACTTCTCGCAACTTTTGTTCATTGCCGCCGATGGGCAACCGATCAACCTGGTCGGGCAAATGAAACAGAAGTACGCGGTCCTGGTGGTGACTCGCGGTTGGACCGGCGCGATCTGTTTGTACTGCGCTTCGCAAACATCCAAGTGGGCACGCCGCTTTGACGAACTTGAACCCTACGACGCTGAACTCTTTGTGGTCTTTCCCACCGAGACGGCCGGCGACGCAAAGCTGGTCGAAGAACTGCAAAAGAAGATCACCACAGGCCCCATCGAAAATGACTCCATTCCTTTTCCGATCCTGTTGGATATCGATCTAAAATCCGTCGACCAATTGGGAATTCGTGACGAGTTGGCGAAACCGGCCACGTACATCATCGATCGCCAGGGACGCGTGCGGTTTGCTTATGTCGGTCAATCGATCGCGGACCGACCGTCGGTTGACGCAGTCCTAAAACAACTGTCACGGATGACCGATTGAGCGACGTGATCCCAAGCCAAACCTTTGTCCGCAAGTGTGTCGAGCTTCAGTTTCTGAAACCCGACCAAGCCGACGAAACCCTTGCCGAAGCCGTGTCCAGCCAGACGGCCGTCGAAACGTTAGTCGTGCGCCGCGGATGGATGACACCGGAATTGGTGGACATTGTCGTATCGCTTTGCAATCCGACTGAAATTGCGCCGGGCTACGAACTGCTAGACGTGCTTGGCCGAGGCGGCATGGGCGTCGTCTATCGAGCACGGCAACTCGACTTGAACCGGATCGTTGCGATCAAAACCATCTTGCTGTCCAGCATGTCGAACCCGAACGTGGCTAAGCGATTTGAGCGTGAAGCAATGGCAATCGCGCGGCTACAACATCCCGGTATCGTCCAAGCATGGAACTTTGGCCAACACAATCACCGATACTACTTGGCCATGGAGTTCGTGGACGGTCAATCGTGCGATCAGATCATCAGCGGTGGACGCCGACTATCGCCGAAGATTGCTTGGAGTTACGTCCGTCAGGTTGCCGCTGGTTTATTGCACGCGCATTCGCAAGGCGTGATCCACCGTGACATCAAGCCTGCAAATTTATTAGCAACTACGCCACCGGAAGGCTCGTCACTGCCACCGGGCGCAAAGGTGATCAAGATCGCCGACTTTGGTTTGGCAGTCCTAGCTGACAACGACTCGCTTGAAAGTCGCATCACGACCGACAATGCACTGGTGGGCAGCCCGGCCTACATGTCGCCCGAGCAATTCGGCGGCGAGGACGTTGATTTCCGCAGCGATATCTATTCACTTGGCGTGACGGCGCTAAACCTGTTGACAGGACAGACTCCGTTTGCGGCCAAAAGCCTGGTTCAACTGGCTGGAATGAAGAAGACCGGCTTGGCGATCGACGATCCGCAATTGGCAAGCCTACCCAGTGATCAAGCCGATTTGATTCGCACCATGATCGCGCCGACGCCAAACGATCGCCCGCAAAGCTACCGTGACTTGATCGACCGAATCGAACAATTGCAGGTCGCCGATTGGCCCCAGTCGTCACCCACCACTGCGGCAATGACCGAGACGCTGCAGTTTGATTCAAGTGATGATTTTTCCACCCTTTCATTTACGACCACTCCACTCAGTGACGCAGAAAGCCAACCGACGATTCAACTGAACAACTCCGACCGGCCACCACGTGGAAAGCGTCGATCGCGAATTTGGATTGGACTGATTGCCGTTGGGATCGCCGGGTCGTTAGCGGCATGTATGCTGACCTGGATGCCATGGAACGAAACCGGCGATCGGTCGTTCACAAAAGTCACGACGGTGTTGCCGTTATTCGATGGAGTGACTTTGGCGGGCTGGGACGTCGGCGGCACGATGGTCGGGGCTTGGAATGTGGTCGAGTCGCCCGACGATTCAACCAGCATCGCATGCTTGGCCCGTCGTGGTGCCATCACGCGCCGGTTGCCACAGTGGCCACATCAACGGATCAGTTTGTTTGTTTACCTTTCGGAATCAGACGACGACTCAGATTCCGAATCTACCACCACTGCCGACATTGATTTCGGGTTCCAAGGCGCCGGCGCCACAGTCCCCCATCCTACGTTTCGCGTCACTGACAAGATGATCGCACTTGGATTGAAAAAAGGCGATTTTGGCGACTTCGAATCTTGGCACCAACGGCGGGCGCCCAACTCGATCCATGATCGCTACCACGTGATCGACATCGAACGCCAAGATAGTGATTGGTACGTGTTCTTTGAACAACAATTCATCGGAACGCTGCCGATCGACGATTCCGATAACGTCGAAAATCAATCCGGCCAAGGTATGCTGCGTTTGGTGGTGACCGATAACGATCCCGATCAACCGAAAGTGCATTTCGCAGATCTGCAATCAAGCCAATTGGCTGCCACAATCAATACAGCTACAGGCGACGTGACAAAAAATCCTGAATAGCCTATTTCACTTCCTTCCAAGACCTCGATCCTATGTCCGACCCCCAAAACACATCTCTTCCTGTCGGGTCTCAACCCGCCGACGTGCCTTCGTTCGGTTGTATCGTTTACGTTCGCGCGAATCCTGCGGGCGGTGTGATCGCGCGAGTTGCCAACCTCGACGGCATCGAGATCGCGGGATCGACCGAGCGCGACGTGCTCTCTCGAATTGTTCCCCAATTCAAAAAGAAAATCCAAGACCACATGGCCGCCGATAAACCGATCCCGTGGACCGAACCGCCAGCGGCGATGACCGAAGGTGAACAGAAGCGTTTTCTGCCGATGCATCTTTAAAAAAGCAAGCGACTGGTTCGCCAATTCCTGAAGTCTCCGCCGCGCTGCCTTACCGACTTCGGCGATCCAGAAATTTCAATTCGCGGTACAGCGTTTCGACATGCGGCATGGTGAAACCGACTGCTTTAGCCGCACGAATCGGGTTGCCTAGGATTGCTTCGACTTCCATCGGTCGTTTCGCCAAGAAATCCAACCGCATGCTGCTGTCGTACGGCACCATTTCTTTGGTCACATCAATCGTCGCTGCGATTGCTTTCTCGGCGACGTTCACGCCGCATGCCGCAGCCGCAGCGTGGACTTCGCGGACAATGGTCTCGGCAAGTTCTAACGCGTCGGGATCGTCAACGATTTCCTTGGTTGATGCGTTCAGCGCTACCGACAACCCGTTAAAAGGAATGTTCCACATCAACTTTTTCCATCGCGTCATCGGCAGATTGCCAGTCGCGTGCGCGTCGATTCCCGCCGAAACCATTTCGTCGGCAATCCGCTGAACCCTCGGTGTCACGTCGATCGCATGATCACCGTATTCACCGAACACGACACGTCCTTGATCGACATGTTTGATGTGCCCTGGACCAACTTTGTTGCTGCACAAAAAGCAGCAACCACCCAGCACACGTTCGGGACCGACCACCGCAGCAGTATCAGCTTCGCTATGAAGACCGTTTTGCAGAACCAATACCACACCGCCTTCGCGCGTTGGCGACGGCAGGAGATCTTTCAACAGTCCGTTCTTGGTCGTCTTCAGCCCTACGATCGTCACATCGCAAGGTGGCATTGTTTCCACCGATGCGTGGGCGTGCACATCTTGCAAGTGAAAGTCACCCAGCCTTGTGTCAACTCGCAAACCGTTCGCTACGACGTGGTCGTAATCACGATTCAACAAGAAATGGACTTCGAAACCAGCACGAGCCAGAAGGCCGCCGTAGAGTCCGCCAAGTGCGCCTGCACCAACCACCGCATATCGTTGTTTTTCCATAGGTGGAAGTATAACGACGCTGTAAAGATTGTTCAGCCGGGATAGACGCCCAGCCTAAGAAATCACTCTGCACGAATTCACCGATACGCAGACAGACTTTCTCGATGTCTGGATCATCAAGCGAAAACGAACTTCTGGATTTGATCAATCGAGGCTTGCGTTTCTGCCACGGTTCGCACCGGTGGAATCTGTTGCAAAAAATCGCCTGGCAAACAACGCGACGCCAAGAAGCTCGCCGTGCGTTCAAATTCAGCGTCTCGGAACGCTTCCGCCTTTTGATACGAAGGGCTGGGCAAGATCGAATCGGTAAGTGCGGACACCACCGCTCGCCAATCGGACAAGACATGCGCGTCGGCATCGATATATGGCGCTCGTCCATATTGGCACTCGTACGCGTCCAGCACACTCTCGCGCCATGACTGAGGGGTCGTGGTCAACGTAGGATCAGCAATCTCGATCTCGATCAGATCAATGATCTCACAAAAGATTGCATCAATCGCAGCTTCCCAAATCGCAGCTGGCGGCAGAGCTTGACGAGTCGTCAACAAGCATCCGGCGATCTGATCCAGCAGCCAGATCCGTTGCTCGACATCCCACATGTCGAAAGCATCGATTCCGTACCGCCAAGTTTCGGCCTCACCCCGAAACTCCTCGATCAAGTGATCTAGCATCATGCCAAGTCCGCCACGAACCAAGTCCGCTTCGGCGTCTCTTAACGTTCTCAACCCATCAACTGTTGGCCACATCGGTTTTTGCTCCTTCGTATCCGAACGCTACTGCTGAATCGAACGATCCTTTTGACGACCGTAAATGCAGCCGGCCGCAACAATCGCAAGCCCCGGAACAGCCGGAGCCCGCATTCGCACGTTGCTCCAATAAACCGCGTGAACCGCGGACAAAGTCAACAACATCGATAAGATTGCCCAACCCAGCACCGAATGCAAGCAGATTTCGCATTTCCGCAATCGCCACACCCCGACTACCACCATCCCATAGAATATTGAAAAGTAGATTCCTACCGCTAAGGTCGAAATTGCCGACCGCTGAGAGGTCACGTGGGGCAGTGGTTTCCACATTCGCCACAAACGCGAAAAACATGACCGAACAAAAGTCACCGGTTGGCGGCGGATCAGTGCTTTCGCCGCCGACATCGCCAACCGGTCGTCATCGATCTCCGATGCATCCGGTGGGAACAGAGCGTCGCCGGCGTCAGACCAATCTCGTTCCCAAAATTCCTCAGTCGTTGGATCGCCCTGATAGCGATGCGAGTAAGCATCAAAAAAGGACTGAGGATCCCATGCCTGACCGCTATTGTTGGACTGCAAATGGCGATAGTACATGGGGTTGTTAGCCAGCAATAATGTGTAACCACCATGCGTTGTTGCCCAAACGGGATGCCCCACCACTTGTTGGTTTCGAAACATCCATCCAGCCATCGTGATCCCGATGACTCCGGCTATCGCGAACACGGGCGTCCATGGCCATTCCTGGTCGCGGCGACGCATGGCCCGAAACGCCATCCAAGCTAGCCCCAGCACGATAAGCGCAGCCCAAACCAAAAACGTCGGACGACACAGATATGCCAAAGCCAACAACGTTCCAATCGCCAAACTGCGTTTCAAAGAAAAGCCCCAGCGCGCTGCGACGGCAATCTGCCAAAGCACTGCTGATACGATTGCACCTGCCATCGTTTCGGTCATCACAACGGTCGACTGTTGCAACAGAATGGGATCGACAATGACTAGCACCGCAGCGAACCACGCGACTCGGCGATCTGACGAAAACGACATCGTTGCTAAGTAAATGAAAACGGCCGTTGCCGATCCCAATAACACGTGCAGTACTGCGATCGGCACAACGTCCGGCGTCGTCCATGACAACACATACGGGTACAGCGGCGGCCGAAATGCGATCGAACGAACTTCGCCATCGGGGCCAGTCAAGCCAAACACACCGGACTGAATTATCGTTTTTGCGATTGCCCGGTACGCATCCGGGTCGTCGCGAAGGTCAGCCAACGACACCGCTGAAACCGTCGCTCGCACGAAAAGAGCCAGCACGAAAACAGCGAGAATCGACTTGCTCTGGCTGAGCGTTTTCTGCCACCGCTCGTCATGCGAAGCCTGACTTGCCATCATCACCGATTACCAAACGCCGTATTTACGATTCTCACTGAACAAAGTTCGACCATCATAGTGAATCAGCCATTGCCGCGCAGTAAAGCCGAAAAACTTTCACAGATGGTGGTTCGTTACCGTTTTGTGTTGGCGTTGGTTGGTGTGATCGCTGCCGCGATTTCCTTTCCCCTCGCACGGCAAGTCGATTTTGATCGCAGCATTCGGGCCATGTTCGCGGCCGACGATCCAACCCTTATCGGCTACCGAGAACTCGAAGACTCGTTCGGTGGCAACGAAGTCGTGATGTTGGTTTACGAGGACGCCGAGTTTGAAACAACCGCAGGTCTAGAACGAAACGAGGCTCTTTCGAATCAGATCGCCAACCTGCCGGGCGTCGCCGGGGTGCTGTCGCCGGCGGTACTGAACCGAGCGGTCGAGAAACTTCGTCCGGGGTCGTTGTTTTCAAAATCCGTAGCGCTGTTCAAGTCCTCGGATCCGGTAGCGAAAGGTTTTATGAACCTGTTTTCTGGCTATACGCATTCGGCTGACCGAAAACGAGCCGCCGTTGTTGCCATGTTAGAACGTGACCACACGCGGCAGACGATCGACTCACTGAAATCAATCGCTGCTGAACTTGACGACCAACCCGATGATGCGATCGGTGACGTCGCCTTGGTCGGCGAACCGGTACTGGTGCATGACGGATTCGAATTGATCCAGCGAGATGGTAAACGACTGGAAATCACAACAATTGTCTTATTGTCGATCGTATTGCTAATCGCGTTGGGCGACATGCGGTTGGTGACACTCGCGGCAATCTCAATCGCTTGGTCGGTCACCATCACCAAGGCAATCATGTTCACCGCCGGTATTGAGCTGTCACTGGTGGCGACCATTTTGACAGCGATCGTGACCGTCATCACGGTCACTGCCATCTTGCACTTAGGCGTGCGGTTTCAAACCAGCATCCGCCGAGGCAAAAGTCGCCCCGCGGCGCTGGCCAAGACGTTTGCCCGACTATCCGTACCGATTTTCTGGACATGCATGACTGATGCGGCCGGATTTGCGGCGTTAGCGGTGTCAGGCATTTTACCCGTTGCTCAATTTGGCATCATGACTGCCATCGCCTCGATCGCCGTCTTCGTTTCGTTGGCACTGTTCGCTCCGACATTATTGATGATTCCCAACATAGGAAAACCAGCCGCCAACCCAATAGTGACGCGTGTCAATCATTTCCTGCACCGAACCGGCTTGGTTGTTGCGTCATGGTCAGTGCACCACCGCACCGCGGTCATCGGCGTGACAATCGTGTGCGTGATTTTTGTGGTGTTGGGAATGGGCCGTGCCGAAGTTGAAACGAGTTTTCTGAACAACTTTCGCCCCGACAGCGAGATCGTGATTGACTATGGCCACGTCGAATCCAACTTCGGCGGCGCCGGAGTCTGGGACATCGTGATGGACACACCTAAGGATCTTAGCGAAGAATACCTGGAGTCAGTTCGCCGCCTGGAAGACGACTTGCGAGGAATAGAGATCGACGGTGCAAAACTAACCAAAGTGATTAGCTTGGCAGACGCCGACTCGGTAGCGATGAAGGTGCGAATTTTGAAATTAGTGTCTCCATCGACAAGACTATCAGGAATGAGTGCGACGATGCCCGTGTTTTTCGCTGCGTTATTGTCGGATTCCGCCGATGGTGAGCCCGGAAAGTTACGCATCATGCTGCGCAGCGAAGAACACCTGGATGCCGAGCGCAAGACTGCGTTGATTGACGAAGTTCGCCGAGTGGTCGCATCAAGCGAAGTCGGCAAAGCGGCGCGAGTCACGGGTTACTACGTGATGATGGCTCGATTGGTCGGGCAGATGATCGTTGATCAATGGCGATGCTTTGCCGCTTCGGGCGTTTTGGTTTGGGGACTGTTGATCGTCGCGACCCGGTCACTAAGGCTAGCGACGCTGGCATTGTTGCCGAATCTGCTACCCGTCTTCTTGGTGCTCGCGGTCGTCGGACTGACGGGCGGAAAAATCAACATGGGCGCGGCGATGATCGCCGCAGTCTCCATTGGTTTATCGATCGACGGCTCTGTACACTTTTTATCGGCATTTCAACGACTGCGTCGCAGAGGTCACTCGTCGATCGACAGCGCCATTCATGCGGCAGGCAACATTGGTGCCGCTGTCGTTCTAGCCACAATTGCATTGGTCGTCGGGTTTGGTGCCATGACGACCAGCCAGTTCGTGCCGACGGCTACCTTCGGCAACTTGATCGCAGCGACGCTTGCGATCGGAACGATCGTGAACCTGACACTATTGCCGTGCCTGGTTGGTGCCGGGCATGTTGCCGAGATCGCGTCGCCACTGGATCAGTCGGCGCACGCTTGATCGATAGCGACCCAATCAATTGCGACAAGTTCATCGTCGGCGAAATCCAGTTGCTGTAAACAGGCGATGTTCTCGATAATTTGTTCCGGGTGGCTGGCCCCAGTCAATACGGATGTGACGCGCTGATCTCGTAAGATCCAAGACAGTGCCATCTGGCCTAGCGTTTGCCCACGTTGATTCGCGATCTCATTCAGCTTGGCGATTTGTTGCAACCGCTTGTCAGTTATCCGCCCCGAATCAATCGCGCCGTTGCCTTGATTGATCGCCGCACGCGAATCAGACGGGATCCCACTAAGGTACCGTGCCGTCAATAATCCTTGGGCAAGTGGTGAAAATGCAATCACTCCGACGCCATTTCGCGCTGCCGTCGGAAACACGGATGATTCGGCGGCGCGGTCAAACAGATTGTACCGAGGCTGATGAATCGTGATCGGCGACCAGCCTTTGGCGATCATCACCGCAACGGCGTCGGCAAAACGGGGATCAGGATAGTTTGACAGTCCGGTGTACAACGCTTTGCCCTGCCGAACGAGCGTCTCGAGAGCGCCGAGAGTTTCTTCGAGCGGTGTTTCGAGGTCGACGCGATGCGAATAGAAAATGTCGACATAATCAACGCCCAACCGTTTCAGCGATTGCTCGCAAGACTCGATCAAGTACTTTTTCCCGCCACCATCACCGTAGGGGCCAGGCCACATCGGGTATCCGGCCTTACTGCTGATGACCAGTTCGTGGCGTGGCATCTCGGTCAATATCTGGCCGAACAACGCTTCACTTGCGCCCGCCGGGTTGCCGTAGTTGTTTGCAAAGTCAAAGTGCGTGATGCCGTGGTCGAACGCAGTAAAGAAGATGCGTTTGGATTCATCCGCATCACGATAGCTTCCGATCCCTTGCCAACCGCCCAAGCTGATTACCGGCAACCGCAAGCCAGAATTACCGCAACGACGGTAGACCATCGAATCATAACGCGACGGATTGAACTTCATGATTGACCTAGCTGTGACAAGGGAGTCGTTAATCAAGTGACCTCGAAATTGAGTCTAACATTCCCGGCAAATCAGGCAAACTTTACGAAGCAAACCTGCAAAACGAGTTCGACCGACGGAACTGGCAATTTCGGCGCAATCCCGACAACCGATCCAATGACTACGGATTATGCAATCCCGACACTTTAAGACTGATTCCCATTTGTATACCCGAACTTTGTTGATGACGCGGGGGGCGCGACTAGCCTTTGCTAGATCAAAACATCAAGGTCAATGCGGCTGTTCGTGTTGTACCTTCTCTCCCCTCTAAGGATTTCCCCCTGTGAAGAAGTTGTATTTCTCGTTCGCCGCTCTCGCCTTTACTGCACTCGGCAGCACACCAGCATTCGCACAGTGCTGTGACGCTGCGCCGGCTTCGGCCGATGTCGGTTGTTCGTCTTGTGGCGCCGCGGCTGTTGCCGACGGTACTGTTGCTGGCGAAGTTGTCGTTGCTGATGGCATGAGTGGCTCGGCTTGTGGACCAACGTACACGACCCAAACGGTCATGGTTCCTCAACAAGTGACCGAAACGAAGATGGTCACGGTCACGGAAATGAAGCAAGAAACGCGTCAGCGTAGCTTCACCGTCATGAACAACGTTTCTCGCGAAGAAACACGCAGCCGTACCGTTTCCAAGCAAGTGCCACGTCAAGTCACTAAGACTCAGACGTACACCGAAATGGTTCCTTCGACTTCGACGCAAGAGTACAGCGTCCAAGTTCCAGTGACGACTCAAGTCGCACAAGAATACACCGTGAACGTTCCCGTTAAGGAAACCATTCAAGTTCCTTACACCGTTCAAGTTCCTGTAACGACCCAAGTTGAAGTTCCTTACAGCGTCTGTGTTCCTTACACAGAAACGGCAACGCGAACTTACATGGTCAGCGTTCCTTACACCGAAACGATCGAGCAAAGCTACACCGTTACGGTTCCTTACACCGAGAACGTCGAACAGACCTACACCGTCAACGTTCCTTACACCGAACAAGTTGAACAAACTTACACGGTCAACGTTCCTTACACCGAAACTAGCGAAGTTTCGTACAACGTCAACGTTCCTTACACTGAAACGATGACCGGAACCAAGACTGTTTGCCAACGCGTTCCAGTCACATCGTTCCGCAACGTTACCAAGGACCTCGGCAGCTTCGTTTGCGAAAGCGTTGAAGTTCCAACTTCGTCGCTTTCCAGCGGAAACGCAGCTAGCAGCAACGGTCGTCGTGGATTGTTCCGCGGCCTATTGGGCGGCCTGTTGGGTCGTCACAACGCCAGCCACTGTGGTTGCGGTGCACCTGCTGCTTGTGGTTGCGAAGCTCCTGTTGCTGCTTGTGGCTGCGAAGCTGCTCCTGTTGCTGATTGCGGTTGCGGTGCGGCTCCTGTTGCCGACTGTGGTTGCGGCGCAGCACCTGTTGCTGACGCTGGTTGCGGATGCGGTGCACCTGCACCAGCTCCTTGCACGACCATCGTTCAACGTCAAGTTTGGGTTCCAAACCTGATCACCGAACAAGTCGCTTACACGACCTACAAGACTGAACAAGTCCAAGTTCCTTACTCGTACAACGTCACCAAGACTCGCTGCGAAACTCGCACTCGTCCTGTCACCGTGACCAAGTACCGTAGCGAAACCAAGACTCGTATGGTTCCTGTCACGAAGACTCGCACCGAAACTCGCACTCGCAGCGTTCCTGTGACGAAGACTCGTCAAGAAACACGCACTCGCCAAGTTGCGATCCAAAAGTGCCGTCAAGAAGAACGTACTCAAGAGTACCTGGTCAACAAGACTCGCACCGAGCAACGTACCCGTACCGAAAACCGCACCAGCTACACGACCGAAACTCGCAGCCGCGATCAAGTCGTATGCAAGATGGTTGCCGAAACTCGCACTCGCATGGTCCCACAAACGACCATGAAGAGCGAAACTCGTACTCGTAACGTTACCGTTATGGTTCCGACCACGAAGACTCGTGACTACACCGTCACCGAATTCGATACGGTCACCGAAGAAGTTCCTTACACCGTCACCGTTGTTGACCAAGTGCCAGAAACGAAGACCGAAGACTACACCGTGTGTGTCCCAGTCCAAGTTGAAAAGGAAGTTCAAGTTTGCACGACCATCATGGTCCCGCAAGAAGTTCAAGTTCCCGTCAGCAGCGGCTTCGGTGCATCGAACGAAGTTATCAGCAACGGCAGTGGCTCGGCAAATGCCGGCAACGGCTGCGGCTGTGGTGCACCTGCCAGCGATTGTGGCTGCGGTTGCTAACCTAACCTCTCGGTCACCAAGTGTGACTTGTTGAGACGACTGAAAAGGGTCGGCGTTCCACTGGATCGTCGGCCCTTTTTTTGTGCGCGGGTTCAACGCCTACGCGTTTGCCATTGCGCAAGCTGGCAGTCCGCAATACGTCAGATCGCTATCACGGCTTGGCTTGTCTTTTTTGATAGGCGACGCGGATTGCCGCCAGCATCATCAGAAATGCCGTCGTAATCACGCGGCAATTCGAACGTCAGAGTCTCGCCGGGCTTCAAGAAACGCTGGGCCACCTGCCATTTCAATGGCTAGTTCAAGACTTCCGAGCTGGAAAACCAAGTTCTTGAACCGTGCAGCGTCTCGTGACGTGGACGCCAATTCAAGTTCTGCCAGAAACTCTTGCACCTCGGCCAAAGCCATTCGTGCGACCAAACGCTCGGGTGAAACGGGTTGAACTTGCATTGCCATTGACCGCCATGCGATGAGTGAACCAGGATTTGGATTACCGCTTTGGGTTGCATCGGCACTCAAACGCCAACCGCGGCACCGATTCCAGCGCCGTTCCACTGCTAGCGATTGAAGCGATCAATCAACCCGCCCGATCAAGTGTCAGAACCATCACATTTGCCACGCTCGATCGCCCGCAGATTGACCGCCCGACGCTGGTCGCTGGTCAATTGCGAATAGACCGCGATCTCGTCCAACGTCCGGTGACAACCCAGGCAAACGCCACTAATGCCAATAGCACAAACGTTGATGCACGGCGACTCAGACTCAGATTCGGATGGGGACGGATCATCCGCAGGCGACGATGTTGACTCAGGCACGCAACCATTCCGTTAGGTCTGATGGGAAACAACTTTGCCATTGATAATGCTCAAAACCACCCTCCGCCCCGCGGTAGGGTCGGACGCAGTAGCGGCCTGGAAGGGCTACATGAAAAACCCTCTCCGGCCGCTACTGCGTCCGACTCTCCCAGAGGGAGAGTAAAATCTCGAACCAATGTGCGTACGATCTCGTGAACTTTTGAGACTCGACCGGCAATGACTAACTATGGCGTCGAGAATTGGTCGGGGCCGCCGGCGATCGGGGAGTGTCGATATTCGACCACTCGCCAACGGTCGCCTTCTTTGCGAAAACGCAACTGCAAAGCTCGCACCACGCGAATATTCTTGACGCCACCACGCTTGGTGCTGACGTCGACTTTCACCGAAAGATCCGCGTCCGCTTCTTTCGGCGACGCTCCTTCGATCATCACAATCGATCGCAACTTGTTGACTTTGGCCATCGTGAATTCGAACTGAGGCAGCTCTTGCCGGGCCATTGCTTCGGCTTTTTCGTCGCCGATGATTTGATAGGCACGTTCGAAATCGTTTCGCTCGACGGCGTCAGCCGTTTCGTAGATCAATGCTTCGATTTGTTCGCGATCGGTTTCCCAGTTCGATGCAACCATGAACGCTACGGGGATCAACGCAAATGCGATGCCACCCATAACCGCCGCAGGCTTCTTGCCGGTTTGCAACCACCCGTACACGAGTGCCCCACCTACCAACGCCAGCATCATTGAAACGATCCAAGGCTGCTCGGCAAGCAAATCGTTCATGGCAAGGACCACACGGTTAAGGATAAAAGACAAAGCGGCAGACGCCGCTTCATCTTATCAGATACCGCACCTTGCGACCTTCAATCCCGCGTTCTACTTGCCCAACTTGGCAGCGAAGATGGGACCACCGTACTGTGCCGTGTCGCCCAACATTTCTTCGATACGGAGCAGTTGGTTGTACTTGGCCATACGATCGCTTCGGCTTGCCGAACCCGTCTTGATTTGGCCCGTCGACAAAGCAACTGCCAAGTCAGCGATGGTCGAGTCTTCGGTTTCGCCGCTGCGGTGGCTGCTGATCGAAGTGTAGTTGTTGCGGTGAGCCAACTGGATCGCGTCGATCGTTTCGGTCAGCGTTCCGATCTGGTTGACCTTGATCAGAATGCTGTTCGCGATTCCTTCGTTGATCCCGCGTTGCAGGCGATCAACGTTAGTGACGAACAAGTCATCACCGACCAATTGAACCTTTTTGCCAATCTTGTCGGTCAGCTTCTTCCAAGTGTCCCAGTCGTCTTCGTCACAGCCGTCTTCGATGCTGCAGATTGGGTACTTGTCACACCAACCGGCCAAGAAGTCGACCATTTCGGTGCCCGACATCTTGTTGCCGTCGATCGAATAGGTCTTCGAATCCTTGTCGTAGAATTCCGTCGAAGCAGCGTCCAATGCGATCCAGACTTGTTCGCCAGCTTTGTAACCCGCTTTGTCAATCGCCGTCATGATGACGTCGAGTGCTTCTTGGTTGCTCTTCAAGTCAGGTGCGAAACCACCTTCGTCACCAACGGCCGTGTTGTAGCCCTTTTCGGTCAACACCTTTTTCAGGTTGTGGAAAATTTCGGTACCGCAGCGAAGTGCGTCACTGAATCGTTCGAAACCCAATGGCATCACCATGAATTCTTGAACGTCAACGTTGTTGTCGGCGTGTTCGCCACCGTTGATGATGTTCATCATCGGGGCCGGCAACATGCGAGCACCCGCACCGCCGAGGTAACGGTACAGCGGTTGTCCGGTGCACGAGGCCGCAGCGTGTGCGGTGGCAAGCGAAACACCTAGGATCGCGTTGGCGCCCAAGTTCTTCTTGTTCGGCGTGCCGTCCATTTCGATCATCGCTTGGTCGATGCCGGCTTGGTCGGTTGCGTCCATGCCTTCAAGTGCTTCGGCGATCTTTTCGTTGACGTTATCAACCGCGGTCAAAACGCCTTTGCCCATGAACACGTTCTTGTCGCCGTCACGCAGTTCCCACGCTTCGTGCATCCCGGTGCTGGCACCGCTGGGCACGGCAGCCCGTCCGTGCGAACCGTCCGACAACAGGACTTCGCATTCGATCGTCGGATTACCGCGGCTGTCGAGAATTTGGCGGGCGTGAATGGCTTCGATCAAAGTCATGAGAGGTCTCGTGATAGCTGGAAAGGGTAAAGTGTTTGGTTCATTCCGGGCTGGCATTTTGTAGCATCGCTGCCAAACTGGCTAGGAGTAGGGCGATAGGTTTTAGAGGCGATGTTTAGGTCCAGGGCGAACGAATTCGTCTAGAATTCCTATCCGGATCCATGCTGCTATCCCGCAAAATCGCCTTTTCCAATTCCTCACACCCCCACCCACCCGTCTATGTTTACCGGACTCGTCGAAACGCTTGGCACGATCGTCAATGTCTTGAACCAGGATCCGGGCAAACGGTTCACCGTTGACGCCGGGTTAGTGGCAGAGGATGCAGCCATTGGCGACAGCATCTGTATCAACGGCTGCTGCCTGACCGTGGTCGCGATCAACGGGACTAATCTGGATTTCGAGGCTGGCGCCGAGACGTTGTCTCGCACCAATCTGGGTGAACAAACAGTCGGATCCCAAGTCAACCTGGAAAGATCGCTGGCCGTCGGCGATCGAATGGGCGGCCATTATGTGTCAGGACATATCGACGCGGTCGGCATTCTGATCGAGCGGGTGGACGATCCGCCATGGGCTAATCTGCGGTTCAGTATGCCCCGGCATTTGGCATCACAAGTCGCGTCGAAGGGCAGCATCGCGATCGACGGGATCAGTTTGACCGTGGTCGACGTGAGCGAAGACACGTTTACGGTCGCCTTGATCCCCCACACCCTAACCGTCACGACGCTAGGAAACCGAAAGGTCGGCGACCGAGTCAACTTAGAAACCGACCTGTTGGCCAAGTACGTCGAGCGAGCCGTCATCAATCGCGACTAGGATTGAACGCCTACCTCCAAGTAGCAAATCAACGCTGGGCGTTCCTCCACTTTCCGTTTTCCAAACCAACACCTACTCAAACTGTCCCCCGTCCATGAACCAGCCACGCCAAACCGCGACTTACCTATCCAAACGACTCGCCGCAGCGGGGCTGCGTCCGGTCTCGCGTTTTGGCCAGAATTTTCTGATCGACTTGAACTTGGTTGACTTGATCGCTCGGTCGGCCGAGATCCGCAAGGACGACGTAGTGCTGGAAATTGGCACAGGGATCGGATCGCTGACGACACGACTTAGCGATCAAGCCGGTGCCGTGTTGACGGTTGAGATCGACAACAACTTGCACCAAATGGCGAGCGAAGAATTGGCTGGCCGACCGAACGTGAAAATGATTCACGGCGACGCGTTAAAGAACAAAAACACGCTGCGCCCCGAAATCATGGAGAACATTCGCGATGCGATGGCTCGTATCGGCGAAAAGGCTCGGTTCCTGCTGGTCGCCAACCTGCCCTACAACGTCGCTACGCCGATCATCAGCAACTTGCTGCACGAGACTCCGGCGCCCGATGTGATCGTCGTGACGATCCAAAAAGAGCTTGGCGACCGAATGATCGCGGGGCCCGGATCGAAAGACTACGGCGCACTGAGCGTATGGATTCAATCGCTGTGCGATGCCGAGATCGTGCGGATCTTGCCGCCGACGGTATTCTGGCCTCGCCCGAATGTCGACTCAGCGGTGATTCGGCTGGATCACAAACCCGAGCGGCGGGCAAAGTTCGAAGACATCAATCACTTCCACACGACCGTCCGAGCCTTGTTCTTCCACCGCCGCAAGTACTTGCGTTCGGTCGTGATCAGTGCGTTCAAAGGACGACTGGACAAGAACCAAGTCGACAAGGTGCTGCAGTCGCTTGGCCACGGCGAAACGGCCCGAGCAGAAGAACTAGACGTCACTCAAATCCAACAACTCGCCGAAGCACTGCGTCAAGCTGAACTCAATGCCTAGCGACAATCGTCAGCGTCTAGCTAATTAGAAAATAGCTGATTAGTAAATAGCTGATTAGCAAACCGCATCGAAACAAGTTGGCAATATTTCACTCTCCCTCTGGGAGAGTCGGACGCGGTAGCGGCCGGAGAGGTTTTTGAGAACGGCCTCCCCGCCGCTACAGCGTCCAAACCTCCCTAGGAACGGGAGGGTGACATTGGGTTTGCGAATGCCGGATTCATTTCCGAAAGAAACTCTCGGCGAGTTTCGCTACCTGAATACGGAATGACCAGCGAGATTACTTTTTCTCGCCCGCGTCGGTTTCCTTCTGGGCTTCTTCATCGGCTTCGGCTTTCTTCTTTGCGTCGGCCTTGGCCTTCTTTTCAGCTGCTGCGATTTCAGCCTTGTCGGCCTTCGCTTTCTCCGCTGCAGCGAGTTGTTCGGCGGTCGGTTCGACCGGGAAGTTCACCATGGTCAAGCCGCGATCGATCAACCATACGTTGCGATAGCGGACCGGGTCACCGTGGTCCTGCAACTTGATCGGCAGCAACGTTGGTGCTTCGTCTTTGCCAGCGCCCGTTTGTGCTGGCAAAGGCACGTTGTCTTGAACCTTGACTCCGTTGACCCATGACGTGATATGCGCATTTCGAATCTTGGTGCCGTCCGACGCCCAGCGAGGCGATGTGAAGACGACGTCATAGGTTTGCCAAGTCAGCGGCGGAAAACACATGTTCAAATCCGGCTTCTTGAATCGGTACAACGCACCACAACCGTTGAAGACAGGATCCTGGGCAAACGAGTCCAACACTTGGCACTCGTACCGACTTTGCAAATACAGACCACTGTTGCCGCGGCTTTGTCCCGACGCCTGTGGCATGTAGGGAAGTTGGAACTCGACGTGCAAATTGAAATCCTGAAACATAGGTTCCAGATCCGCGCCCGCCATCAACAGTCCGTCGTCCGTCATCGTCGCGTTGGTGAACTGGTCGACGCTGGTTCCGTCAAACAAGACCGTCGCACCCTCGGGCGCAGGTGCTCCCATTGTCGGGCTGGTTCGCGTGATGCGTTCTAGCTTTCCGAGCTTGGTGCCTTCGCGGTCGACCAACGTGCAGCCTTCGGCGGAAACAAACATTGCCCATGGACCGCCGGACAACACCACCATGTCGCCGCTACGACGACCGATCAATCGGATCGGCTCGCCACCAAATTCAGGTTGCCCGGGAAGCCCGCCAGTGAACGAGAGAGCGTCAAAATTGTCGCCGCCCACCGGACGAATCTGCAGCCCAATGGTTTCTTTTTCGTCGTCACCGGTCGAGATCTCGCCGACGAACTCGCCCAGCAACGGATAGTTCGCATCGTCGGCGGGTGGCGCCGTGTAGGCAGGCCCCTTGCCGTTGTTTTCGGGCTTCGCTACCGCGTCGGCGGCGAATACCGGCGAGGAAAGCGTAGAGGCAATCAGTAACGCAGAGAAATGACGACGCATATCGGATTCTTCAAGGGTGGGTAAACAGGCAGGACAAAGAATCCGCCTATTCTAATCACCCAGAACCAGCCCGCGACACTCGGGCTCATTTGGCGATGTGCAAAAGCCCCATATCGAGGCTCAAAACCATCACCACCGTTCCGGCCCCACCTGTTCCGGACCCACCCGCAGGCTGTCGTAATGCAGTTCCCGGGTAGGCGATCGAAAACGAGACCTGAACTCAGAGCCGACGATTTTCAACTGTCGACGCAGGTTTCTAGGAACCGAGCCAACCGGTGAAAATCGCTGGTCGTTTCGATGTAACGGACCTTGGTCACCAGCGTCTTAGGATCGACCAATTCTTCGAATGGCACATAGTGCAGGTTGAATTGTCCGGAAACCGAAACCATCACTCCGTTGAGTTTCTCTTCGACGAGTGCTCGATAGGCACCGACGCCTAATTGCGAACCCAGCATCACATCGTAGGCATGCGGCTGAGCACAACGGGCTTCGTATCCCATCTGCAATCCGTTGACCTTGCGAACTTTGCCCGATCGCTCTTTGTAACGATCCGCCAACAGTGACGCCATCATTGCACCAAAGTTGATCGATGCGATGTTGATGTGACCGTGGTCATCTCGGCTGACGCCTTCCAAGTACTTCGACGGCAAGAATTCAGCCATGCCTTCAGCAACCACGATCGTTCCGTACTCGCGGCCCTCACGTTCGCGAGCCAACATCATGTCGACCATGCGATCGATCACGCGGTCCATTTCCATGACCTTGCGAGTCGCACCCGTTTCAACGTTGATGACTTCGGTTTCCGCCAAACTGCCGGTGATATCTTCGACCGACAACACCATCGATGCTTCGCCAGCGATCGCAGCACCATAAGCCAACCATCCGGCGCTTCGGCCCATCGCTTCGCAAAGGAAGTACGCCCGACCGGCTGCGGCGTCGTAGTTCAGGTTGCGAATTTCTTCGGCAAGCGTTTCAACCGCCGTGAAGAAACCAAACGTAAAATCGATCCCCGAGTAATCGTTGTCGATCGTTTTCGGCAAGTGGATGACGGGGAACTTGCGAGCACCTGCGGGCAAGTTGTCTTGGAACATCTTGATCTTGTTGGCCGTCTTCAACGTGTCGTCGCCACCGATCGAGATCAGTGCGTCAACTTCTAACGAGCACAAACCTTCATAGACGCGGCGCAGCGGCGCGACCAAAGCAGAATCCTTCAAGTGCTCCGGTGAACTAACATGTTTGCCTGGGTTGGTGCGAGCGGTGCCGATCATGATGCCGCGACTGCAGCGGGCGTTGGTCAACGTTTCGTGAGTGAAACGAATGTAATCGGTGCCTTCTTGCAGCGGCCCGGCGGCGGTGTACTCAGCCAGTCGGCTGTAGCCGTGCTTGATCCCGAAGACTTGAGCGCCTTCTTCGAGGAACGAATGAGCCGCAGTCGAAATGACAGCGTTGGCGGCTGGAGCCGGTCCACCCGCAAACAGGATCGCAACGCGTTTGATGTCAAAATTGGGTGAGTCAGGCATATCGTCGTGTGATCAAAGGGTGCAAAAGAATCATTCACAAGCGAGGATTTTACGTGCCAGACGTGTTTACCGAAAGGATCCCGCAACGCCGCCGACGGCCCCCTAAAGCCCCCGCAGGGGAAACACAGCACTAATTGGGGGACAAATCCCAATCAGGCAATCTACGTTGACTAAGTTTGGAACCAAATGTTGGTATCAGACGTGCAGCGAGCTAGTTAGCAGGAACCACCGATCCGCCGGACTGCCGCATCACTTCCCAGACACCGGCGTCATTGTGACCTTGAAAGAACTGCCGGCTTGGTGGTCCGTATTCATCGACCGAGGGCTCGCCGCTTGCGTCCAGCCATGCACCGCGTTGCAAGACTAGCGGCAGCACGTCAGGATCGGCCTGGTACGCCGCTTCGGACAGCACAATCAATCGGTCGTCGCTGCCGGTGGCACCAAGTTCGACGGCATCATCAACGATCCCGTTGAACCCGTCATCCACGAGCGCGATCCCTGGCAATCCGTCTGGGCCCGCATCCACACCAATGAGCGCACGTGCGTCATATGTCTTCGTCGCCACCGGCGCATCGAATTGAATCTCAGCGGCCGGCTGAACCATCGATCCGGTTAGCGACCACAATCGATAACCCACCGCCAAGCCAAGCAAGCACCAAATCAACGAACGCACTCGAGATTACTCCAATGCTTCTACAACGGTGAACTGAGCCATCTCTTCGCTTGACGGATCCATCACTCGAACCGTCACACTGATCGCTTCCAAAGGAGTTGGGAACGGCGGCGAAGTTTCGGGTTCGCTTGGCACCCAACGTCCGGTATCGACTTGAATCAGATTCTGAGGCGTTGGTGCAACCAATCGCGGCGTGGGAGCCGCACCTGCACTGGCTGGATTGTTCAACACCCAAGTTGTCCCCATCAAATTCGCACCACGAACCTGACCTGCCAATGTATGCGTTTGGTCAAACCCATCGGTTTCGTAACCGTCGGTCCAAGTATCATAGGCCGGCTGAAAGAAACAGATTGCTCCGTTGGTGGCCGAGTGAACCAGCTTACCGCTTCGTTTCAATGAATTCATGCCTGCGGTGGTTGATGGTTGCTCTAGCGGCAACCCCGAAAACGCCGACTGCATGAACAAATTGAAGTTGGTCGCAACACGCGCGACCGGTGTGATTCCGGTAAGCGGTGGCGATGCAACTTCGCCGCTACCAACAGCGATCGATTCTGCGTAACGCTCTCTTAGCGTTGATCCGGCCAGCATCGGGTAAGCCAAATCGACAAACTCCCCACGCGATCCGAGCGTTACTTTCAAACCAGTAATCGGGGCGGTACCGGTGTAGTACGTCGACGACCGACGTGGATCGATGATCGGTTGCCCCATCACATCGTAGATCGCAAGGTCATTGACCCCGACCAGAACATCATCGCTGCCGGCGGCCCCGAATTCAATCTGAGCGATTGGCCCAGCGATCACATCCGTTTCGTCCGACGAGCCGCTGGTATCGTCATCGTAGCCTGAAACACCCGGCTCACCGTCGGGTCCGCCCGTGATGAAAACCGGTGCGGTCGGATCGAATCCACGAATGTCAAACGATAACACGTTCGATGTCAAAATGTCTTCGCCGGTGCGGTCCCATCGCGGGTCTGCCGTCGCCAAGTATTCACGTTCCCAGTGCTCGCCAAAACTGGTCCCCACAGGATTGGGATCGCCAAGTTCAAACATTGGCAACAACCAACCGTTGAACAGTCCCGTTCGCGAGTTCGGTGTGCCACCGGCGTTGAGTGTTTTGGGACTTGGTTGTCCCGTTGGGAACCATGCGGGTGCCGTTGCAACGGCTGGTACTGCACGAGGATCCGACGCACCCTGCCATGTCAGAATGGGATCATTCCACCCCAAGGCCAATAACGGCATCGATGTTGCGTCATCGCCGGTGCCAAAAGTGCCGCGGCCAAAATAGCGACCGGGGTAACGAACGTGCCCGAACCGATTGTGAGGCTGAACCAGATCAGCCATCGAATTGGCTGCGACAAAACCGGTCGGTTGGCCTGTTTCGGGGTCGATCACTCGTCGCAACGAGAGGTCATAGAAGTGATGCAGCGGTGCCATCCCAACCAACCAATTGCTGGTCAGCATGTCGCGGTTGTCCGTCGCGCTGGTCGTCACGGCGTAATTCGGGTACAGCGGCGATGTGCCGTTGTTGGTCACACCAATCGGATACAAACGTTCAAGCGGTGCGGGCACGGACATGGGGTTCGCAACCGCATTCCAAGGACGCAGCACGTTTGTCGTGAATGCATTTCCGCCACCATTGGTGACAGAACGAACGGCATTCAGGTCCGGGCGAATCAACAGCGTGCGTTGGTGCAGCACGATGCGATCGGGAATGAAGTCGTTGTTCTTGTCGCGATACAACGGCATTCCACCGTTGGCATGAGTCGCGACCTGCAACAAGTTGGTCGCCGAATCGACTTCCCAGACTGGCG
The DNA here is from genome assembly GCF_007860175.1 of Rubripirellula reticaptiva. Taxonomy (NCBI): domain Bacteria; kingdom Pseudomonadati; phylum Planctomycetota; class Planctomycetia; order Pirellulales; family Pirellulaceae; genus Rubripirellula; species Rubripirellula reticaptiva. The sequence goes on from NZ_SJPX01000005.1 coordinate 401,909, forward strand.
ATGCCCACATGATGACTTCGGCGAACTTGGAACGGATCACTCGCGGCTCCATCGCTGCGGCGCCCGTCAGCCCATCTTCGACCAAGTACGCTGGCACTTTTCCGGTGAACCACTGGTCGCCGGACGCTTCGGTCGTGAACGCGATGTAATCGTCGAAATCCCCAAGCCTTCCGTGTTGGCGATAAGTCGCACTCGCATTCGAATTGTTGTACTGGGGATCACGCGTTGCCGTTCCGGCTGGACCGTCGGCTGGCGTAAATTCATTGACAACGACGCCCGAGCTTAGCTTTCGTTCGGGGCGAGCACCGAACAGAGCCATCGATTGCTCGGTCAGTGGGCCTTCGTAGTACATGAAGTAACCACTGCCCGCCGTCGACGAAAGCGGCGGGTTGATTTCCGCGGTCCGTGACCGAAGGTCGGTACGGATGCGAAAACTAACCGAACGCAGTTTGCTGCTGAGCGACACCTGGCTGCGTCCAACTTGGATCGACTTGCCAATCACGCCGAACGACTTTGCCATCGCTGCCATCAACAGCAACGTGATCGTCATCGCAATCAACAACTCAACCAACGTGAACGCTAGCGGAACTAGAACACCAATTCGGCCCCCACGCGACAATGTCAACTTTGACAGCGTCTTCGTTGACAGTGCCGTGGGTGATTTCAATTTTTGAATCATCATTTTATTCATCACGGCTTAGTTCAACATTCGAGAGAGCAAAACAGTTTCCATCGCGTTGTTCAATTGTCCCGGTTCGTACATGACCGGGACGCTGCGATCGATGATGTGAAACGATTGGAAGCGACGTGATTGGCCCAGATCGCTGCCAAGTTCTTGGCCGACATGCAGATTGCCATCCACCTTGAACAAGCCGACCGTGATCCAGACTCCGAACACGTTGGATTGATCAGCCGCCAAATTGTTCAACCGCGTGATCGCAATGTCATTGTGCAACGCACTGCGCTGACGCATTTCACCGTTCAGGGATCCACCAAGCGGCTTGTGGAACAACGGGGAATCACCGCCGAGCGCGTCGGTCGCCGTTACGCCCGGTCGCATGATCGTGCGGTCCAGCGGACGAACACGATCAGTCACAAGCGGTGCCAAGTCCGATGCATTGGAAGGCCGGAACGCACCGCCAAATTGGCTTGGCCGAGTACGATCAAACTGTGTGATCGTGCCGCCCGCTTGCATCACCGGTTCGCTGGCGCCGCCGGTCAACAAATAACCACGGCGACTTTGTGAAAACTCAGCCGCGAACGCACCAAACGCAGGGTCGCTGGTGTCCGAGATTCCTTCCATCAAGGCGCGGTACACACGCGGCCCTTTGATCGTGTTCAGGTTGATCCGACCTTGTCGGTACTGCGGCTGCAAAATATTGAATGGCGCCCGAAGCGATTCGATTGTCATTTGGTTCAGCCAGAAAGCGTTCGTCGTAGCACCCGCGTTTGTCCAACTGTAAGGATTACCAGTCACCGTGGTGCCCAATCCTGAATAGTTGATCGAACCACCGAAAGTGGACTGAGCAGGCGTCGAAACGGTGCTGTTATTTTCGATGTTCCGATTCGTCGACACAAAATCATTCTCGAAGTCGAACGGTGCAGGAACCTCGATATAGTTCAAGATCCGATGCAGGTTCGGCGAGTTCACGAAACTAGCCTGATCCGTGCTGCTGTAGTTCCACAAGTGTGGGAACACCCGGTTGTAATCCAGACGATCGCCAACCGCGTGCGGCGGTGCCTGCGATGCAAACACATTCCCAGCGGTAAAACCGGTATCGGCGGTTGCCGTTCCAAAGGACGCGCCGAATCGAGCAGCCGAAGTGGTCGGCACCCACATCAATTCACCAGGCGAAACATACGAACGGTTCAACCACGTCGCAGACGAGAAGTACTTGTTGACCGGCATCCCCGCATAACGTGTGTCCGTTGTACCGGTTGTGCGCCAACGGTCCCCGTATGAAGCATTGGCGAAGCCAAGCGTTGACGAGTGAGCCGTACGGCCAGGGTTACTGTCCGGTTTCGTTGCGCCGGGTGGTGCCGTATCGGGGTTCACCGTCGTCTGCAAATTAAGCGTGAACGGGAAGTACGGCGCGTGTCCACCAAGCGTCGGCGCCCCGGTCGTTTCCGGCGCGGTTGTCGGTGGCGGGAACGTGTTGACGCTGTGCGACAAATTCTCGGACGCCGATGCAGCCACGCCTTGGAAGATCGTGTTGCCGGTCTTGTAACGAGTCGCAAAACGTTCGTTCGGGATCGAGCCGAACGGATCCGGGTTGCCCTTGTCAGTCCACTCGGTCACAGCCGGTGGGCCAGCATCGGTTTCCTGAGTATTACCATCGCTGCCGTTGAACACCGTCAAGTCGATCGTGATGTAATCGACACTGATGTACGGATTCAGGATTTCGTCATGCGGCTGAGTTGGATCGGCTAGCCGTTGCAAGTAAGCCGTTTTGAAACGTTCTCGCGTTCCCGTTCGTTCGGCGTCGGGGCCGTAGACACGAAACAACTCGGCATAGGCCGCTTGATCGAACGGGACGTCCGGCAGATTCCCGGTCGCCGCAACGAAGTCATGATAGGAGTCGAACGGGAAATCCGCCTTCAACCGAGTTGTTGGCGACGGATAGTACCGATTCACACCCACCGGTGCTGGATACGGAAGCGGTTCCGAAACATTGATGCCAATGCCGGGCGTCGTGCCAACCACGGGCGGACCCGTGAAGCCAGTCGGAACATTTGCCGCCGCGATGATGCCGACGGTGTTACGAATCGTGCTGTTGGCACCACCGGCGACCGTTGGTGTCGCGTTCGAATTTGTAAACAAACGGTGCTCGAAAGCCGTCGATCCCAACAAGAACCGTTGCGGCGATTCGTAATCGACATAGTTCACCACGGGTTCGTGGGTCGTTGGGTTGTGCGTTGGCGTGCCCGCATTGCTCTGCAGCGATCCCACATGCGTTATTGCACGAGGGCCGATGACTGCGTACTGGCCACCACGAAGGTGAACTTCGGTCAGATTGTCGGTATCAGTGACCTGGTAGGGATAATCTGCCGCTGCAAATCGGTTGTAGAAGATTTTTTCGACGCTGTTGGAGTCGACAGGAGCAAAGTCAATGAAACCATCGTCAGCGGTGAAGTCGCCATAGGCCTGGCCAGCGATCGTGGTCCCGTTCGTCGTCGCATCTCGTTGCAGACCGTTATCGGGATTAACATTGGTGAACCAAATCACACGGTCAACTTGCTGAGGCGGCGGAATCTCTGCCCCAAAGAAGTCAGGTCGGTCCAACTGTAAGGTCGCAGCCTGACGGTTCATGGCGATCGCAAACGGATCAACATTGCTGCCGACCGGTTGCAGCATTTCGTCACCCGACTGGCGCGGATCTCCTCGCACCGCATCGTCGTGCGCCGGCGAGATCGCAACTCGCCAAACCGGGTTACGGTCGGGCGCGGTGCGAGCCAAATCCAGCATGTATTCGTACTGAGGCGACCCAACGGTTGCGCTGGTGTCGACCTGCGAATACAGTTCCGTCGGCACAGCCCATGCTTGCGACGTGCTATCGGTATCGGTAGCTGGATTTCGCAAATAGTCCGGCGAGCGAGTTGACCGAACCTCCAAGAACAACGATCCCTGCGGCAAACGCCACTGGTCGGTGTCATCGTCGAGGAATGTGCCGCCGCTGAAACGAGGTTCCGACGCTGCGTCCAAATTCGTATCGCGAACACGTCGATCGTGCATCGCCAGCGACTCTTCCAAAGCGAGTTCGGGATACTCCATTCCCCAAACGGTTCGATAGGTCAATGGCGTCGCGCTGATGTCCCAACCGTCGAACGGATACACATCGTAATCGAATCGCGACATGATTGAATCGGGGTCGCGGAAATCGGCCACGTTGATTGCCCACTGAGCCAAAGTCCAAGCTCGATACTCTTCCTCGGCCGTGTTGGCGGTCCCGTACGCCGATCCCGGCAACGTGTCGCGACGGAAAGTTGGCGTCACGATCGTTGGCGGCACACCAAGCGAGAAATCAAATGCGTCCGTACCGTTCAGGTCACGCACCAACGTCATCGCCATCACATACAAGTGACGTGCGAACCAACCCTGCGGCGTAGGTTCCGGATAGACGCCACCGGCACTGACCGGCCCCGGTTCGCCCGGCGTCAAATCGCTGAACGGAGTCGTGTAGAAAGTGTCCGAGGTCGTTCCGGTGAAGTCACGATAGAAGTAGAGGTTCTGAACGGCATTGCGAAGTTCTTCGGGATCATCGACGACGCCGTCGCCGTCATCGTCGATGCCATTACCGAATGGACGATTCAAGTTCAATTTGCCACCGCTCAAAACTTCGCGAGGCAACAACTGCATCAACAAAGCGTTGCGTTGTGAGGTGTCGAAACGATTGGTCCCCGAGTTAGGCGGCAAGCTGCGAACGGCATCGTCAAAGATCGACGCCGGGGTGTCGGACGAGTTCGCCAAATTAGTGCCGCGGTACTCTTGCGGCAACATCCCGGTATTGACCGACGCGCTGCTGCTGATCGTCGTGACTGAGTTTGCGAACTCTTGTCGATCCGCGATCGTGGTCAAGTGATTTTGGGCAAGCTCGACCAATGCACTGTCGAGCGCATCACGGTCAAAATCGTTAAACCGCAACATCGCTTCCATATCGGGAAGCGTGAACGCGCTATCAGGCAATTCGCCAGGCGTCGTAATCATTTCATACGGATCGTCGTTCGCATCACCCGCCTGGGCACCTGCAGACAAAGTTGGTGTCTGAACGGTCACGGACGAATTGGCGACCATCAGGCCACCATCAATGCCAAGCGCCATCGACGACCGACCAAACTTATCCACGGGCAAACCATAGGCGTTCGCCGTGCTGTGGACGTTGGGCAAGTATGGTTGTCGCAGCACACCCATCAGGTCGTTGCCGCTTTGCGTGATCGGATCAATCAAGTGACCAGAGGCGACATATTCGACGCCGGAAAACGTTCGGCTGACCAAACGTCGTCGCAACAGATCGAGAGCTCCGTTGGGCGAAGTACCGAACAACGGATTCAAACTGATTTCAGCCGGACCGTAACCGAACCCAGCAGGCAAGTCGGTGTGCGTGACCGTCGGCCCGGTTGGGATACCAGTTCGGTACAGCACGCCGCTAGCGGATTTCTGAACCGCGTTTCGAGCCTGGACCAAGTTCCCGGCCAGGTTCACATCGACTCGGCCACCAAGATCTTCGATCAGGTACGCGACCATCGGTTTGACCAACGATCCATCTTCGGATTCGGTCAACGGCAAACCCGCGTCCGTCCAAACACTGTCCGGAATCCCGTCGCCGTTGTTGTCGACGTCCCAGTCCGGATACCCATCACCGTTGCTGTCGCCACCGCAAAGAGACCGCACCAAACGTCGAATGTTGGCGGCCAAGATTACAGGATCGGTCTCCGAAAAATCCAGCCAGCCATCGACTGGCGACGGACGTCCGAGGTCTGAGTTGTTGCTGCCAGTGAAGTCGCTGTAATCCAATTGCAAGACACCCGCACCACGGTTGCTCAGTGCGGCCGGCATCGCAGTGATGTCGTTTTTGATCGGCAAGGGCCGCGTCGTCGAGCGCTGCACGGCACGCAGAATCTGCTGAAGCCGCAACACCGTCATCGAGTCTAACGTGCCGGACTGTTGGTTGATCAACCAGTGCAACAAGTCAGGACGGACAAACGAAGGTGCCGATGCACCGAAAGCTTCGTTGGTCGGGAAATAACTAAGCCACAGATTTTGCTCGTCCGGCGCATCGTACGGTTCGTCCGCATCACCGCCAGGCAAGTCTTGCAAGTAACCCTGTTCGGCGGTTGCCGATGACGCCGACGCTTCCCGGCGATATACCGCAAAGTGCCCCTGCAGTGCTGCGGGCACGTCGGTACCGGTCGCCGAGCCGGCGTACGCTGTCCCACCGATCGGACTTGGTGCGGCCGCCGGCAGAGGGCTATGGTTCGTGTTGATGACCTCGTTCAAGTTCTGGTTCGCATCACCGACGACAGTCAGTGATGTCCGCCCAACGTCGAAACCTAGACCAGGTCCGTTCAGGATCGCACCGTTGAGATAGAAATCTGAAAGTGGTGTCGCAGCCGTTACCAATTCCGGTGGTTGGTTGTAAAACAATCGCGAGATGTATTGGTGATCGACGTCACTGGTTGGCAACAATGCCTTTTCAAGCCAACGTGCCAACGTGTTTGTTTCCCCGAGACTGTCAATCGTGATCGCGCGGTGAAGGTGCGGACGCATGTCCAACACCAATTGTCCGCTCAAGATTTGGCGACCGTTCGTCACCGTCGTCGACACATGGTTGCCGAACGACCGAAGAACCTTCATCGACAATCCTTCGAGCGGCCCTTCGCGGAACGTCAAAACACGTCCAGCTAGCTCGTCGTCCATTTCGAAAAGAGGGGTCGAGGCCGATGGGTAGTTTCGTTCGGCAAGCGACGTGTGATCGACGCGGCGATTCGGATACGTCGCCGTACGGAACAACTCTGTTGGGATTCGGACAAAATCATTCATCAACACATTCGGCGCGACCAAAGGGTCGGCGACCACAAAACTGGCCTGCGGCGTCATCTCGCCCAGAATCGCATCACGCATTCCGTACAAGTCACCAAGGATATCGTGACCCCAGACCGACGAATCGGGAGAATCCGAGCCGACCAGAATCTCTTCCAGTGCATCGCCCAGCAACTGCTCGCCGTCAAAATTCCGCGACTCGCTGCGACTGATGTTGTAGGCCGTAGAACGCTGCCGCGTCGTGAACACCAAGTACGAAACCGCCATCACGCTGAACAGCGTCAGCATGCCAAGCACGACCAGCAGAACAATTCCGCTGCGAGATTGTTGACGGCCAGAATGGTGACCGCGCAATGATTGGCGGCAAACTGGTTGGCTGCGAAACGGATCGCGGCGCACTGAGTTTCGTCGCAGCGTTGAATCGATTCGGCACATTGAATTTTCTCCCGCAGAGGGTTGCGAGCATTCGGAAGAGAGAAGAGAAGAGTCGCTGGGGTGAGTTAATATCATTCGAACTTGACCTCCGATTCGATCACTGAGACCGCGCCTTCGACGATCGTGCAGAACGTGTCGTCGATCGGTGTCGTATTACCGGTCGTTTCGTCCTGGAACGCCCAATCCGGCCCGGCCAGCGACAGGCGTCGCCCCCAAACATCGTGCGTTCCGCCGGCCCACGTGTAACTGGATGTCTGCTCGGCTTCGCCAACGCTGATCACGCGATACCAACGGTGAACCGCCGGACCATTCGCACGCAGCGTCACGGGCGGACCGGTGACTCGGTGCGGTTGACGCGACAGCATCACCCAACTGTTCGATGAAATGTCGTCCGTCACACCTTGCGAACCGAACACGCTGACTTCGCCGCCCGAACCGCCGTTGAAACCAATCGCGGTTTCCGGATCGATCCACGCCAAACGTTCGGACGTCGGGTTGTCGTCAGCATCATCGATCGTGTAATTGCCTTTCTGCAAGGCGAACGGATCACCGACACGTCGCGGCACTGGCGCAAGTCGTTTGCGAACGACGACGATCGACTGGCGAAAACTATCACCGCCCAAGAAGTTTGGCGTCAGCGTCGCAAACCAGGTGTAGTCGCTGGCGTTGTCACGCCCGCCGTCTAGCCGGTTCCCACCGACAAGCGTCGTTTCGGTTAGCACTCCCCGCGGCAACTCTTTGTCCGGAGCATCGACGTTGGACAGTCCGTTGGATCCGCCGAAAATATTGCGAGTGATCGATGGCGACATCAACTGATATCGGTACATCGGGATTCGGCTGTCGAACATCGGCGACTTCAACGTCACGCGGTACATCCGCGGCCCCATCGGCCACGGGGTGGTTCTGGTGGTGGTGTTAACGCCTGCTGGGTTTCCAATCTGTTCGTTTGGCGACGCCAAAACGTTGTAACGTTCATTGAAATACGGAAAGCGGCTGTAGTCGAATGCCGAATCCGTGGTGGCAGCAGCAGCAAACGGCTGAGCGGCGTTTGGGCTGGTGACAAAGCCACCCGTCAACAACGCCAAGTCCGGTGTCCCCAGCGGATCGATGCAAATACCACCGCTCAGTCCGGTACCGGCCAACATGTGCATGTAGCCGGGTGTTTCCAATTTCAAGGGTGCATTGGACAGTTTCGATTCGAGCGTCTGCATCGCATTGGTTGGGATGTAGCCACCGGCGGTGTTAGCCGCTGAACCCTGCACTGGCTTATCGAACATCACCAACGAATCGAGATCGTGAAACGACTGAACAACACCGACTGCCGATGCCGACGTCGACTCGCTAATGCTGCGGTCGATTTCGATCGTGTCGCGAGCATTTTGGGACGCGATCGGAATCAACGCCGCCAAACCGACCAGCCCGGTCAGAACCACACCGATCGCAAAGATACATTCCATCAACGTAACCGCCGCGCGTCGGCAAGACCGGCGGCGTGAAGCTTGTTTGGTTGGGGAAGTCTTCCAGTTCATGTACATGTTCAGCTCAATCGATGAGTTTCGGCCGCATTCCGATGCTGCCTTTGATCGACACGATTCAAATCATTCGCGTCGTTACTGTCAGTAGTTTGATAAGGGTTTTTGACGAAGCATCGCTTCGACGTTGAATGCTAGACGAGGACCGCTAGATTCCGTCTTCACGAACTTCTACGGCAGCCGAGCGAGTGCGTCCGAGCACATCTTCGATTCGTTTCTGCCGGGTCGCATTGGTTGGTACTGTTGGGGCACCGCCGATCAGGTTCGACGTACTGTCGGTCGGGTCAATCCAAGGCGACGCGATAACTTCACCGCTGCGAACTTTGATCGATACCCAAATGCTGCTTGAATCCAACAGCGGTGTTCGTCCGTCTTTTTTGGCATCTTCAATCGGATTGCTGTCGGCGTCTTCGAGCGGATCCTCGGGCTTGATTTCACCGCCTTCGCCAACCAGGAAGAAGATGTCGCCAGTCACGGGAATTTCCAACAACTCAATCACTCCGCCCGACAACACCCCGCCCAGCACTCGCGAGACTTCGCCGCGGCGTCCGAACAAAACGTAAATCGATTGGTAATCGCGCGGCGTTCCTACGAAAGGCGCCAGCGTTGTGTCGATGTAATTGCCGTCGATGAACATGGGCGAAAACTGGTTCCCAAACCGCCCGACTCCTGATGACGTTAGATCAATCGCGGTTCCCCGCGGCAGATCGACGGGCATCGAGATCGCCGGTCGTGGGCTGCGATTGATCTGGAACGAAACGTCTTGGCCCACGAAGCGTCGCAGGTTCAGTTGCGGTTCCATGCGTTCCACTTGGATCCATACCCAGTTCGTCACATCCGCATCGCTCAGTTGGGACGCCGTGATGCCGGCTGCGTTGCGAAATGCAACGGTTCCATATTGCATCACGTCGGTGGCTCGTAACATCAACCCACCACCGCCAAGCTGGACAAAGTCACCTGGATTGATCGGCTTGGTGCGCACCGTCAGCGTCGAATCCGCCTGTTCGGCAAGAATGTCGTCAACCGCTCGGCGAGCTTGGATCGATGTCGGGTCAAACCAAATCGAGATCACGTCGTTGCGCACAAACGTGCCGGTCGCGACGCCGATCTTGACCGTCGCCCCGGGCGTGTCGCCCGTGTACGGTGGCGAGACCGTTGCAAAGCGAACTCGCGTCGAATCACATCGCTGGTTGATGTTTTCGATTCCCGATCGATCAATGATGATGCCGCCACCACCGCCGGTCGCGATCGATCGTGCTCGGCCCTCTTCGATCGCCGACTGCAACAACGTCGCCGCACGACTAAGTTTCTGACCTTGTATGGTGCTCTTGACCGTCGGCAATGCGATACCGGCCAGCACTGAAATCACAGCGAGCGCCACCATCAACTCGACCAATGTCAGTGCGGCACGAGACCGCAGCGCCTGCATGGGCTGAGTCAAACAATGTCGATGCATTTCGATTTTACGATGGTTCGTCATTGCAGTGCCAAGCTTGGATAAATGTTGTCCGCCGATTCGTCGACGCCGTTGCTGTTCACATCGACCACCGCGCCCGGACGATCGGCGAGCGGCCGAGGTGCGTCACCGACAATGGCCAAACTGTAAAACGGGTCCGGAAAGAACACGTTGCTGCCGTAACCAATCGGATGCGGTACCAACGAGCCATTGCGTCGGCGACGTTGGGGCGACGCAAGAGTCGCGATCCTCTGACTGCCTTGAGTGGCGCGAGCCGTTCCCGACGGCGTGACAAGAAGATCGAACGCGCCATCGAGACCAGCCGATACGATCATCGGACGCGCATAGAACGTCACCTTGTCAATTTCGATGCTGGTGTCATTGGTGGTCGGGTCGACCAAGACCGCATCACCGCCGTTTTCGACAAGATTTGTGCGAGGATCCGAGCGCAGGATATCAAGCGGGTCCTCGCCAAGTTTGGCAACGAGCGCCTTCAAATCACCAACGGTGGGTTTGTTGGCATCAAGCGCATCATTGGCCGACCAATTGTTCTTCAAGTAAAACCCGACTGGGCTGCGCATCCAAACCACGGGAACACCCCAGGAGTCGACGATTTCAAGCATTCCGTCTTCGTCGGTGTCGGCAACATCGCGGGTGCGAAGTTGTCCTAGCAGCGGTTGGCCGTTGATCGTGTTCGCAGCGAAGATCAGATACAAGCACTCCGCTGACTCGTTCGTGGCTGTCCACTTTGAATAGGCCGTTGCCCAATCGGGCGTCGCACTATCAATCGCATTCAGAGTTCGCACAACACGGTTTCGGTAAATCAGCGACGTCGCCTCTCGCCGCGTCGGCGGCAAAGGCTGGGTGCCGGTTTCGCTAAGGAACGGCACGCTGTACAGCGTCGGTGCGGCAGGATCCGAACCGGCAGCCGGGCGGCCTGACCCTACGTCGATATCCGCTTTGGACATCGGCAGGGAAGCACGCAACCAATCGCGCCGCCAAATCAACTGAGTCTGACTAGCCGCTTCCGGTGACCATGCCTGACCCGGCAAACCCACGCTTCGCGACGCTTCGGTTTCGTAGAGCTGCAGCATCGTCAGGTTCAGCTGGTTGATGAAGGCCTGAGCCCGCGTCTCCTTGGCTTGACGATTGGCACCGATCAATGCTTGAGACACCATCCCACTGATGATGCCCAAGATAACGATCGTCACCAACAACTCGACAAGCGTGAAGGCTTGACGTTGCTCCGGTGCATTCGGTCGTGTCTTGATAAGTGAACTCACTTTAGATCCGATTCGAGAGTACGAGTCGAGAAGTTGGTGATATTGTCCAATTGCGGCTTGATCGCGCCGTAAATCGATTCAGGGTCTTCGTACTTGTCGCCGCCACCCGTGTTGGCACCCGCAAAGTTAGCGAACTCGCCACTGGGGTAACGCGTGACCACACCCGCAGCCGACGGTAACGCTGGGGTAGCAGTTCCAGGCAGAACGCTGCCGCCGTAGCTGCCGTCGAGCCCAGCCGAAATGACTTGGTATTTGTTCTGTTCGGCCCACAAGTAGCCACCGGCGTTGGTGTCCAGATTGTCCGTCAGGTACGGACGAGCCACACCGCGATCGAGATCGCCAGCGGGATGCAAGTAGATATTCAGCGTGTGATAAAGACCCGCGCCCGTCGCACCCATCCAACCACCGGTGATCGCAGTCGGCGCGAACGTGTCGCTGTAGTTGTCGGCGTTGAAATACACCAACGGACCGGATCGATCATTCGGGCTGTAGACAGGAAACGGATCGAACAAGAAACGAATCGAAGCAAACGAGTTGCCCGAGGGTGCGCGAGTCGAATAACCACTTTGCAGGCCAGTGCCGGATGTCGTCGAAGCGTACTCGTCGTCCGAGAACGCATACGGCACCGTCGCGCCAGCGGGGTTCGGTGAACTGCCGCCCGTGTTGAGCACCGAAACCGTCAGCCCATCTGCGAGGTCGAAGAAACCGTTCTCTCGTGCGCTATTGTATTGGTAAAAACCGTAGTCCGCCGTACAACTGCTGCTCGGCGTCGAAATCAACGACAACGGTCCGCCTTCGCCGGTGAATGGCTTCTTGACGTTACTGCTGTATCCACCCAAGCAAAACACGAGCGCTTCGGCCGGGTCCATGCACTGGCGATAGTACCGGTAGGTTGTGCCAATACGTGGGTCGGCGTTTGCCCCGGCGCCCATTGCGGCAAACGGCACGCGATTGTAGGAGTCATCCAAGAACGTGTACTGAGCCAACAACTTCAACTCGTTGTCATCGATGTTCGGAAACGCCTTGCGATAGTGGCGTTCGACTTTGGACCAATCGCTGAAGTCAGGCGGATAGTCGCCGTACTTCAACTTGTACGCCTCGAGCGCCTGACCGACGACATCGATTTCAACCCGGATCGCCGCTTCCTTGGCGGTCGTCAGCGCACCGGTGATGGCAGGAATCGCTATCCCCGCAAGGATGCCGATGATCACGATCACCGTTAGGATTTCGACGAGCGTGAAGGCGGCTCGCTTTCGGATGAGGGTTGCGTTCATGGCAATCTGAATAGGGCTGAAGGATTTGGTTTTGGCGACGAGGTGTTAACAACAAAACGGGGAACAAGGACACCGCTGGAGGCTTCCGTGGGGACTTCGGTGCGTTTGACACGCGCCGAAGCCCCAGCACGTTGCCCAATCTTCTTAGGACAATCCGGAGATCAGTTCGACCAACGGCATGAACAAACTAATGACGATGAAACCGACCGCGACGCCTAGGAACACGATCATCAGTGGTTCCATCAACGCGGTCAGGCCGTCGGTCATCACGCGAACTTCTTCGTCGTACGTGTCGGCGACCTTGTACAACATCGTGTCCAATTCACCGGTCTCTTCACCGACGTCGACCATGTTGACGACCAAGTCATCGACGACGCGTGACTTGGCTTTGGTAGCACCGAACAACGCGGCCAACACGGCACCGCCGAGCGTGGCTTGCACACCCAACATCGTCAGCGTTTGGACCATCGTGCCGTCATCCAGCTTGGTGCCCTTGGCCGTCAATGCGACCGACAACAACACGCAACCGGGGAACGCACCGAACATGGCCCAGAACACAAGCGACATCGGGTGCAGCCCCATCAAGCTGTGCTCGCGCAGCGGCTTGCTGATCACTTCACCTTCACGAATCGCTTCGTTGGTCTTTTGGAACAACCGTTCGAACATGCCGTTGCCGGATGTTTCTTTGGTGATATTGATGGCTTCCAAAATCGGTACACCGGATGCCACCAACGTACCGAGCGTCCGTGTCGTCCGAGCCAAAATGTTCTTTTCGATCAGGCTGCCGAAGATCGGCACTTTGATGATGAACATGTCAAAGCCCATGCGGCCGTGACGGAATTTTCGCATCAACTTGACCAGGATCAGCAAGCAGACTGGCATCGCAATCAGCAAGAACCAGTAACCAGCGATGTAGTTACTCATCGCGATCAACAACATCGTCGGTGCCGGCAATGACAAACCAAATTCTTCGAACATCGTTTCGAACGTCGGAACGATGAACAACATGATGAAAGTCAAAATCGACGCGGCCACCATCACGACGATGACCGGATAGATCAACGCACCCTTGACCTTTCGCTTTAGCGATTCGGCGCTTTCCAGGAAGTCAGCGAGCCGCTGCAAAATCGTTTCCAACGCACCACCGGCCTCACCAGCCTTGATCATGTTGACGTACAGGCGGCTGAATACTTTGGGTGACTTCGACATCGCTTCGCTAAGCGTCGAACCGCCTTCGATTTCATCGCACGTGTCCATCAACGCATTCTTCAACTTGCCCGGTTTGGCGTTGTTTTCAAGAATCTTCAGACTGCGCAGAATCGGCAGACCGGCATCTTGCAAAATCGACAACTGGCGAGTGAACGCACAGATGTGTTTTGTCTTGGCGCCACCGATCGTGAAGCTACGCTTTTTGCCACCCTTGCCTGACGCATCAGCCTGGCCCGCAGCCTGCTTCTTGACGGAGATCTTCGTAACGAAGTATCCCATCTGGCGAATAGTGGTTTGCGCCTCTTCTTCGTTGGCGGCATCGATCTCGTCCCGGATCTCTTGTCCGGTCGCGTCCATCGCTTCGAATTGATAAACAGGCATTTGAATAGGCTTCAGGTAACAGGTAACAGGTTACAGGTTTTGAGTTCCAGGATCATTGATCCGAACGTGCACGGACGGCTGAGGTAAAGCTGGACAGCATCCGTTTGATTTCTAGTAGTTGATCTTCGAGTTTTCGGTGAAGTTCGATGTCGATGTATTCGAGGTCTTTCGCGAGGATGAGTTGGTACTCGGCCTCGCAAGCGGACCCCATCGCAATATCACAAAAATGGGCTAGGTCTTTATCGGTTCGGCGTCCACAGCCTTCGGCAAGGTTCGACGGAACCGAAGCTGACGATCGGCGGACCTGAGATGTCAAGCCATAACGTTCGTCGTCTGGAAACCGGCGAGTCGCACGGTAAACCCCAAGAACGAATGCGTGCGATTTCTCCCAAACCTTCAGCTCTCGAAAATTTCGCATGACCGTGACACCTCTCTACCACAACTTTTGTCTTGCTCTGCTTTGTTCAGTTCTAACTTCTCTTGTTTTTCCTGACGCCCGTGACCTGACGCCCGTAACCTATTTCAATCTTCAACCGTTTCGCGGATGACTTCGTCTAGCGTCGTGACACCGTCGGCGGCGACGGCCATGCCGAAATCTCGCAGCGACACCATGCCGGCCCTTTCGGCTTCGGCACGCAGTTCGTCGGTCGATGCGTTGGCCAGCACCATTTCGCGAAGTTTGTCATTGAGCAGCATCAATTCGAACAACGCGATGCGGCCCTTGTATCCCGTGTTGTTGCAGGCATCGCAGCCGGTGCCCTTGAAAAACTTCTTGCCAGCGATGGTTGCCTTGTCGATACCCAGATCGAACATCATCGCGCTGCTGACCTTCGCTTCCTCGCGGCACTTCGTGCAGATCCGGCGAACCAATCGCTGGGCCAGGATGGCTTCGACGGTCGCACAAATCATGAACGCTTGGATGCCCATGTCTTTCAACCGAGTGACGGTCGCGGCTGCACTGTTGGTGTGCAGTGTGCTGAACACCAAGTGACCGGTCAGAGCAGCTTGGATCGCGATTTCGGCCGTTTCCAAGTCGCGGATCTCACCGACCAGGATCGTGTCAGGGTCTTGTCGCAAAATCGCCCGCAGACAACTTGCAAACGTGACGCCGACATCCGAGTCGATTGGAATCTGAATGATGCCGTCGATGTCGTATTCAACCGGATCTTCGGTCGTGATCAGTTTGTCACCGATGTGGTTCAGTTCGGACAGCGACGAATACAACGTCGTCGTCTTGCCCGACCCCGTCGGCCCGGTCACCAACACAATGCCGTTGGGACGATCGATCGCCGCGCGAAAGCGGGTCATCATGTCTTCGTCCATGCCGACATTTTCGAGCGAAAGGTTGACCACTGATCGGTCAAGCACTCGCATAACGACTGATTCGCCAAAAATCGTTGGCAACACTGAAACGCGAAGGTCAACCGGGTGACCGCCGACCATCAATTCGATCCGACCGTCCTGCGGCATTCGTCGTTCGGCAATGTCCAAGTCGGCCATGACCTTGATCCGGGTCGTGATCGCGAACGCCAAGTGACGCGGCGGCGGGACCATTTCGTACAACACACCTTCGGCTTTGATGCGAATGCGAAACTCGTCTTCGAAAGGCTCGAAGTGAATGTCCGATGCGTGATCCTTAATCGCCAGCAACAAAACCATGTTCAGCAGCTTGCGAACCGGCGCCGAATCGGCAAGAGCAGCCGCATCAGTGATGCTGAACTTCTCTTTTTCGAGCGCCGAAACCATTGTCTTCAGCTCTTCGTCGTCGGCCAGTGACTGGACCAACTTTTCAACGCTCTCGGACTCACTGTCATAGTGACGCGTGATCGTCTGCATCAGATCGCGTTCGGTCGCGATGACCATGTTGATTTCGTAACCCAAGAACGTTCGCAACTCGTCCTGAATCGACAAGTTCTGCGGATCGCACGTCGCAACGGTCAAAGTGTTTGACTTTTCGTCGAACGCCAGCGGGACGATGCGATAAAGCTGGGCCATCGTTTCCGAGATTTTTTCCAACACGCCTTCGCCAAACGTCGCTTCTTCAAGCGACACCGTTTGCATCGACATCTGCTCGGCGAGCGCCTGGATCAACTGCTCGTCCGTGATCAGCGTCATGTCTTCGGCGATCTTGCCCAACAGTGTGCCGGGCTGCTGCTCTTGCTCTTCCAAGATGATCACGAGCTGCTCGTCGGTTAGAAAACCGAGGTCAACGAGGATCTGTCCGATGCGTCGTGATGCCATGAGGAGAAACAGGTGTTAGAGATTAGGTGTTAGGTATTAGGGAATGGTTTAGGAACACTGGATTTAGATTTTTCCTAAAACCTAATTCCTAATTCCTAAAACCTATTTTTCTTCGGGAACCGGGATCGGGTCGTCACCTTCGCCTCGGCGACTGTTGACGATCCGCTTTGCCAGGTCATCAGGGCGATGGGCTTTCCCCAACGCGTCCTCGACCGTGATCGTTTCTTTCTTCCAAAGATCGAACAGGGTGTCATCCATCAACTGCATGCCGAACTTGGCACCGGTTTGCATCGAACTGTTGATTCGGAAAGTCTTGTTTTCGCGAATCAAGTTCGAGATCCCCGGCGTGACCACCAAGACCTCGTATGCGGCCACTCGGCCACCGCCGATCTTTGGCAACAATGTCTGTGCGACCACACCGATCAAGGTCGACGCCAACTGAGTTCGAATTTGGTCTTGAAGGTTTCCGGGGAACGCATCGATGATCCGGTTGACCGTGCCCTGCGCGCTGTTGGTGTGCAGCGTGCCGAACACGACGTGCCCCGTTTCCGCAGCACTAATGGCCGCCTCGATGGTTTCGAGGTCACGAAGCTCGCCGACCAGAATCACGTCCGGGTCTTGCCGCAACGCTCGCCGAATCGCTTCCGAAAAACTGGGAACGTCAACGCCGACTTCGCGCTGGTTGATCGTCGACTCGATGTGGTCGTGATAAAATTCGATCGGATCTTCGATCGTGATGATGTGGTGGTCAATCGTTTCGTTTAGCAGATTGATCAGCGACGCTAGCGTCGTCGATTTCCCCGAACCGGTTGGGCCTGTCACCAAGAAAAGTCCCCGCGGGCGGTGAACCATCTTCATCACAGCTTCGGGCAAACCAAGTTGCTCGGGCGTCAGTTTGTCGTTGGGAATTTGTCGCAGCACCATCGAAATGAAGCCACGTTGCTTGAAAACCGACACCCGGAACCGGGCCAAGTCACCGAACGCAAACCCAAAGTCAGTCGAGCCCGCCTCCTGTAATTCTCGCTGGCATCGCTCCGGCGTGATCGACTTCATCAACTGAACAGCGTCTTCGCCTTGCAAGACCTTTGTTTCTAACTTCCGCATCCGTCCGTGCAGACGGAATACGGGGGGCTGACCAACGACGATGTGAATGTCGCTAACGCCCTGCTTGATCGCAGCCTGCAGCAGTTTGTCGATCAGGACGGTTGCCATGGATTTCGCTTTCGAAAATCAGGTCGGCTGTTCGTGGACCCACGACTGTGCTCGCAGGAGTTCCGACCATTCCCGGCGAACAGCGTCACCAGGCCACGTATTTGATTGCAATATTGAGATAAGAGCCGAACACGACAGGCCGTCATGGCCGCTGCTCGACATTGCTATTATTGCCATGAAACTCGCTGAGGCCAGAAAAACTGCCCCTGCGAGACCAGAACGCGTCAGAAAAAGCTGGTAGGCGAACCTGCCCGACCAGCCTTCGCACGGCGAACACATCGAAAAACCAGCACCACAGAGGGGCCAGAGGCCAGGCAGCAACGATCGCTGCACAGCCTCGGGCATACCCGCATGACTTGCTGTTCCAACATCACCATCTGGACCGTCCGACGATGGCCCATCGAGCCCTAAAACGGGCGGCCGAGGGGTGAATTACAGCGAGTCCAAATCCTTGACGATGTGACCAAACGCCAGGTCTTCTTGCTCAGTCTTCTTGGCCACCCGGTACACCTCTTCAAAGCTGGTAATTCCGCGGGTCGCCTTCAGCATCCCGTCGGCGTAAAGCGTTGACATACCGTTCTTTATGGCTTCGATACGCAACTCTTTGGTGTCGGCATTCTTGAACATCAGTTCGCGAATTTTTCCGTTGATCAACATCAGCTCGTAAATGCCGATTCGACCCCGGTATCCCGACCGCCCACAGTAGGCACAACCCTTGCCCCGCATGAACGTGGCTTGCTTGACCATTTCGGGCGGAATGCCAGTTTCCTCTAGCACCGAAGTGGAGGGCTTGAACGGCACCTTGCAGCGGGGGCAAATCGTCCTGACCAACCGCTGGGCCAGGATCGCGATCACCGAACTTGCCACCATATAAGATGGTACACCGATGTCCACCATTCGCGACACAGAACTGGGCGCGTCGTTCGTGTGCAGCGTACTGAATACCAGGTGTCCAGTAAGTGAAGCCTGGATTCCCATCGATGCGGTCTCGTGATCCCGCATTTCACCCACCAGGATGATATTGGGCGCCTGACGCAACATCGCGCGAATGATCAGGGCAAAGTCGAGCCCGATGCCGTGCTTCACTTCGACTTGGTTGATGCCCGGCAAGTAGTACTCGACCGGGTCTTCCGCGGTGATCACTTTACGGTCGGGACGGTTCAGCGCGTTCAGTGCGGCGTACAGCGTCGTCGTCTTCCCCGAACCGGTCGGACCTGTCACCAAAATGATTCCGTTGGGACGCCGGATCAGCGAGTTGAAGTTTCGGAAGTCACGCTCGGACAACCCCAACTGACGAACACCGACTTTGATGTTGTCCTTGTCCAGCAGCCGCATGACGACCGAGGACCCGTGATTGGTGGGGATGATGGACACCCGAAGGTCAAGCTGTTTGTCACCGACCGTGATCTTGATCCGGCCGTCGGTGGGCCGCCGTTTTTCCGAGATGTCGATTTTTGCCAAGATCTTGATCCGGGCCACGATCGCAGAGAGCATCCGGCGGGGGGCGTTCTCACGCTCGACACAAACGCCGTCAATTCGATAACGGATGCGAACGCGGTCCTCGAAGGGCTCGACGTGAATATCCGAGGCCCGCAACTGGACTGCTTCGGCGATCATCAGATTGACCAGACGAATGACGGGAGCCGAGTTGTCATCGACTTCTTCGGTCATTCCGCCATCACCACCGCCATCGGTTTCGGTGAAGTCGATCGCCGTATCGGTGAATTCCTGCAACATACTGTCAGCCGATTCACCTTCGACCTGACCGTAGTACTTGTTGACCGCCCCCAGGATGGCGGACTTAGGAGCCAGCGCGGTTTCGATCTTACGATTCAGAATGAAACGTAGTTTTTCGATGGTTTCGAGGTCAAAGGGGTCGGCGATCAGAATCCGCAGGGCTCCGTCCTGCTCGCTGAACGGGATCACGTTATTTTCCCGTGCGACTGATTCGGGCACCATTTCGATCACATCGTCGCTGATCGTGGTTGTCCGCAGATCGACGTAGGGAATCTTGTGGTGCTTTGCCATCGCCTGGGCGACTTCTTCGGGCGTGCAGTACTCCATCTGGACAAGCACATCACCGACGTCGGCGTTGGTTGTCTTGGCAACCCCTTCGGCTTCGGTCAATTGATCGAGGCTGATGATGCCGCCTTTGAGCAACAGGTCGGTGTAGTCTTTCATCGCTTGAGCCATGGTGCGTGTGTCTTGTCAGTAGATGAAGATGAAGATGAAGAAGATGAGTGGCCTGCGGCGGTGATTCGCCGCATTCGACCTAGGATACCATCGGGATTGGCAAACGTGGCATAGGAAAAGGGCGGGTTCCGCCGTTGGATTCCCACTTTAGGCGTCACCTGTTGCCTTACGAATCACGACTTCGGCGCCGCGGCTAAAGCAGCTTCATGAATTCTCGCATCCAGGCGGGATGCGCGGGCCAGGCCGGAGCGGTCACGAGGTTTCCGTCGACGTGAGCCGAGTCCATCGTTGCCGCCGGAGCGATGTAAGTGCCGCCGCCAGCGGTGATTTCCGGCGCCACCGCGGGATAGCAACTGCAGGCTCGGCTGCCCAAGACACCAGCGGCGGCAAGGATTTGCGGGCCATGACAGATCGCAGCGATCGGTTTCTTGGTGTCGTCAAAGTGCCGCACAATCGCCAGCACGTTTTCGTCCAAACGCAGATACTCTGGCGCACGGCCGCCCGGAATGACCAATCCATCGTAACGGGCTGGATCGACCGAAACGAAGTCGGCGGTAATTGCAAAGCGGTGGCCGGGCTTCTCGCTGTACGTTTGATGGCCTTCGAAGTCGTGGATTGCAGTCGCCACGGATTCGCCCGCCTTCTTGCCGGGGCAAACGGTGTCGACCGAATGACCGGCACACAGCAGGATCTGGTACGGCACCATCGCTTCGTAGTCTTCAACAAAGTCGCCAACAATCATCAGCAAACGGGACATCAGTGGTTCTCGGGGGTCAGAGAGTTTCGGGGGGGCAGGAAATGACGGAAGTTCCGGAAATAGGATAGCGTTTTCGGGCGCACCCTTCGCACGACGACTGCACCGCTGGCATGAACGGCGACAGGGCCAACAGCAGCCCCACAGCCCTATGTCCCAACGTTTTACCGCCTGAGGGAACAAAATTCGCCGAAGACAACAACGACGATCTGACTTTTCGGCTCAATCGTTGCGATCGCTCGTTAGATCAAGGAATCCGCAGGTGTTTCGTTCGCAGGCACCGCAGGGGTTAGTTAGACTGACACTGGATCCTTTTCTTTCGTTTCTCGTTCTGACGCGAACCGCTATGCATCGCACTTTCGCCCTGGCCGGTCTGTTTATGGCCGCCTCTATTTCTGCTAACCTTTCATCCGCTGACGAGGCGTTGATGACGGCGAACGTTGCCAGTCGCTTGGGCCTTGTCGAAGCGTGGCAGCGAACGATCCCCACACCTGTCGGCGCTGCTTCACTTGCCGACCAAAAAATATTCGTCCACAGCGAATCGCCGCACGTCTATATCGAGATCGTCGCCGGCGCAGCCCCCGCAGCCACGGCGACTGTCCCCGCAGCGACGGATGATGCTGAACCAAGCCCCGGTGCGGAAGCGAAGCCGGTCGCTGGCAAACCAAAATCAGCTGACACAGCGAAGGTGTTGATGCGGATTGCGGTCGGCACGCCAAACGCACGTGGCGTCTCTATCGACCAGAAAGAAGCCGAGCGATTGGCGTCGAACGAGATTCGCCGGATGAAGCGACGTGGAATCCAAGCGACCATGCGAACGACCGAAGTCCAGCGTGTCGTTCTGTACTCGCTTGCCGACGACGGCACACTCGAAGCCCGAGACGCTGAGACTGGTCGACCAATCTGGATCGCTCAGGTCGGCACTCAAGGATTGCACTTTGGTGAAATTGGCGTCAGCGAAAAATACGTCACGGTCGTCAACGGAGCAAACCTGATCCAAATCGACGCATCCAACGGCACAATCATTTATCAAGACCGAACCGGAAACGCACCTCAGTTTGGCGTCATCAATGCAGGCGACTTTGCGATGATCGCGACCGTCGGTGGCGGAATCGAAGGCTATCCGCTTTCCGATCCCACGATCGACCCGTTCCTGGAAATCGTTGCAGGGCAAGCAATGGCGCCGCCGACGACTTCGCCAACCTCTTCACGTACCGCTTGGTCGACTGATCGCGGTTTCGTGTACGTGATGGAATTGATTGGCAAACCGTCGACTCTGTTTCGACTAAACACGAACGGATTAGTGTCTGGCCGAATCGCGGCAGCATCAGGCGACCGATTCTTTTTCGGATCCGACACCGGCCAGGCCTACGCCCTTCGCGCTACTCGCAGTGGTGACGTGATGTGGGTGGTGCCGTTCGGGGAACCGTTCTACGACCAGCCCCTCGTGATCGGCGAGCAAGTGATGATGTTGTCGACCTATGGCCGGTTATTCTCGATGAACATCGACAATGGCGACTTGAGCTGGGACAAGCCAGTCACCAACGTCGACCAGATGCTCGGCGGATTCGGAAACCAATTGTTCGTTCGAACGATGGGCGGCTCGTTGTCGGTGATCGACGTCAAAACCGGCAAGACCACCGGCACGTTCGCCAATGTGCGACCCGGCCACCTGCTGCCCAACACGCAAACCGATCGCTTGTACTTAGTTGGCGAGTCGGGCGTGGTGCAGTGCCTGCGTCCGATCGATTCGGAATTGCCGAGGTTCATTGTCGCACCCGACCGCAAGCCAACAGAAGAATTGGCCGCCGAAACAGAGACGAAAGACCCGGCAGAGAAGAGCCCCTTCGACCCTGGTTCCACCGACCCATTCGGCACAACTGCTGACCCGTTCGGGGCCGGCGGCGGTGCGGATCCATTCGGTGCTGGTGGCGGTGCAGACCCGTTCGGTGGCAGTGGCGCTGACCCGTTCGGTGGTGGCAGTGCAATGGATGACCCGTTCGGCAATTAAACCCGACCGGAACAGCCGCGACAGACATTCTGGCAGCAGATGATTCTCCGGGATCCTCTGCCGGTTTCCTTTGGACTTGTTCGGAAATCGCTCCGGCGTTCACTCCCTCAAATTCACACTCTCGCTTGCGGGAGCGTGATATCCCGATTTCTTTCCGAACGATTCATTTGCGCGACGAGCGCCCGCGTCGACCAGCCTTCCCGGCAACCAGCCTTCCCGGCAACCAAACTTGTTACGAAATGAGTTTCTGCCCAATCTTTTCTGCGGCTTCCTAGGCTAGATCTCGCTAACAGTCGCAGGGAACCATCGAACACCCGCTTCGGTGGACTATTTCCCCGTATTCGTTCCAGACGGCTTCCCAAAACACCCTTTTTGCGAAAACATACGTCGACAGAGAAGTTTTCTTTTGACCTTGCTTAACCAGCAAGTAAACGAATAGATGAACGCGATTGTTTGATTGAGGCCGTGGCATTTTCTGCCGCACCGGTCTCATTTCAATCCACTTAGCATTTCCGATTCACGTTCCAGTGCGTTGTCGTCGCTGGATTGTGGGAGAATGACCATGACAACGATCGAAATCCAGAATCGCGAACAACAATTGCTGCAACGCATCGATGGCGTGCTTCGATTTGACCGCAACCTTGGGCCTCACGTAGCCGGGCTGAACATTTCGTTCGACGCGTCGCGATTGATCCTCGACGGCGACCTGCCGACCGCCGCCATGATCGATGAATTGGTCCCCGCAATTCGCCGTGCAGGTGTGCTGAATCAGGTCTGCAACAACGTTCGCGTCGCCTAACGCGAATCCGATGATGGCCAAGCCGAAAATCCGCGGGCCGCATCCCCTTTGAATTGCACACGTCGCGACTAAGCTTACCCCGATAGCTTAGCCCCCTCAGCGATGGAAACGACGTGCCTAATTCTCTGCCTCCGTCAATCAAGAAGGCCGCTTCGGCGGATCTTGAAGTCAAAGACGCTCAGTTGATCTTCAACTCCGTTTGGAAGGAGATGCAAGACGAACGCGGGCGATCGGCAATGCGGTTCCCCAAAGAATTGATCCTGTTGGGCGGAGCCCCCGGCGCCGGTAAGGGCACCAATACGGACTTCATCCGCAGTGTCCGCGACATCTCGACTGCTCCGATCGTCGTCAGCGAACTGCTAAACAGCCCCGAAGCGAAATCGATCAAGGCCCGCGGCGGCATGGTAGGCGATCGCGAAGCGGTGCGGATCGTGTTTCGCGAATTGCTGGATCCCAAGTACCAAAACGGTGCGGTGCTGGACGGCTTTCCACGCACCAAAGTGCAAGTCGAATGCTTGAAGTTGCTGTTCGACGAAATGGTTGGGCTGCGCCGCGAATTCGCCGACTCGCCCGACGTGGTGCATTTCAAACAGCCGATCTTTCACATCATTTTGCTGTTCGTCGACGAAGCCGAAAGTGTCGCCCGACAAATCAAGCGCGGCCGGCAAACGATCGCTCACAACATTGCTGCCGAACAAGGCGCCGAGACGACAAAGGTCGAAGAGCGGCCGACCGACTTTAACGAAGAACTGGCCCGCAACCGATACCGAGTCTTCAAGGAACGAACCTACGACGCGTTGGTGTCTTTGAAACAAATCTTTCACTACCACTTCATCAACGCTCAGGCACCGCTGGAAGTCGTGCAGGAAAACATCCTGCACGAACTGGAATACCAAAGCTCGCTTGAACTCGATCCGCGAACGTTCCATACCCTACGCGAGATTCCACTGGCGAGCGAAATCGTCAGCCATGCCCGTCGCGACCTAGTCACCCGGCTAGACAACTACGAAATCGAGCAGACCGAACTGTTCCACCAAGTCGTCGAGCAGATCGAGACAAAGATGATGCCGATCATTCTGCTTCACGCGATCTCGGGCCGTGCGAGCATCAATTCCGAGAACACAATCTGGGAAAAACCCAACGCACTGTCGATGCTGATCGATGTTTTTTCCGAACGCGGATTCCACGCGACGATCGACGTGACCAAACACAACACGCCGACGCGTTTCGATTTGGAAACCGGCGAAATTCATTACAAACAACGAAACATCTACCACATCGAAGTCCGATTCAAAGGTTCCGAAATCCGCCGCGGTTAGACGTATCAACGCACAACGGAGGACGGTTCTCTTACGAACGTAAACCGTTGACGCGATTTAATGCATACCAACTCGCTTACTGTACCGACGGCACAGGTTCGCTTGCGAATTTCTCTTGGTCCGCTTTTGCGGTCTCCAAATCCAAGCCACCATCGTGCAGCACGACGCGATAGCTCAACTGCATCTCGTCGCCTGCCTTCAAATCCACGCCGCCAGTGTGCGGGCCACCGGTAAAGTGGGACACGCCGAACGGATTGGCGGCGAACAAACCGTAGGTTCGCACGTGCCACGCGCACGGAAATCCGTAGTTGCGTGGATGATCGTGGATCGTCACGCCAGCAGTCTTGCCGTTGACGGGGCCCGAGTAGTCGACCCAGGCAGCTTTCTTGCCCCAAGCCTCGGCGTCATGAAGTCCATTGGCTGACGTGATCACGCCGCCAAGTTTTGCATCGACCTTCATCGTGCCAGCCACACGGATTCCGAATGTGCCTTCCTTAGTGTCACCAAAATTCACGTCGCCATCGGTGGCTCGAAACACAATGCTGTAATCAATCAAACGCCTGCCATCGGCCTTGAAGAATGCAACTCGCCGAGTGTCCGACATCACTCGTTTGCCTTCCGGCGAGATCCAATCGTTTTCGGTCACGATGACGGCGACTCCGTCGGGTGTCATTGTCGCGGTGCCTTTGCGATGAACGGTATCGCCTTCGTTCTTTTCGTCTGCCCAAAAATCAAAGCCGTTGACCTCGCCATGCGTCAGCCACATCGACCGATGGTGCTGGTGATCCTTCTTTTCAGTTTCCATCGCGTCATCGATCGGGAACCGACGCACCATTTCTTGCCCGCTTGGCCCCATGACGGGGTACACGATCGGCTTGCCATTGCTTTCGACTCGGTAGCCGGCAACCAACGTGTCGCCGTCATAAATCATCCAACCCTCAGGATCGGCCGAGGCTTTGATTTGCATCGTTTCCGACTTCTGCGGCTTCGGTGCCTCGGCCGCGGCAGGCAGCGACAAAACCGCGGTTGCCGAAAAAAATGAAAGACAAGCCAAGAAGTTCGAAAAACATCGGTTCACAGTGAAATCTCAAATGCAGGAGGGGAGCGGGGGGCAAGGCGGCAAAACGACCGCGAACGGGTTTCGCCCGAATGGCTTTCCGACGACGAAGCAGTCCACGATCACTTTTTACAGCATCCTTCGCAACGGAGAAGCGGTTATCATAATGGAACGACAGGGGTGCTACGTCCTCCCTTCTTTTCCTGAGCCAACTTTTCAAGCGATCGCGTGCAATGCCGTTCCCACAAAGTCACTCGCGCCGGACAAACACTGTTTCTGCCATCAAGATCATCGCGATCGTCATCGTGTCGGTGGCCACTGCGTCGCTGACCACCGCGCCGCTAATGGCTCAATCCGGCGGCAAGAAGCCGGCCGCGAAGAAAGCGCCCAAGATCAATTTGCCGGCCAGCGTCCGCGACCGTACTCCTTTGAAAATGCAGGTCGCGGCCGTCAACGCTTCATCGCGATCCTCTGTGGCATCATCCGCCGACCGCTTGGACTCGCTGGTCGAAGACAAATTGCGATCGGAAAAAGTGACACCCAACCCAATCGCCAGCGACGAGATCTTTCTGCGCCGCGTCTACTTGGACGTTGCCGGTCGCATCCCAACGCTAACCGAAGCGACCGAGTTTTTGAGTTCAACCGATCCCGAGAAACGCGAGGTCTTGATCGACGGATTGCTTAGCAGTCCCGATTACGTCAGCAACTTCTACAACTTTTGGGCCGACGTGCTGCGACTGGTCGAACGCCCCACCACGAACAACGTTGCCGATCCGTATTTGGGTTACGTCAAAGACACCATTCGCACCAACAAGAAGTACGACGCATGGGTGTACGAAATGTTGACCGCAGACGGCAAAGTTTGGAACAACCCGGCGACTGGATTCCAACTGCGCGATGATGGCATGCCGCTTCCCTACATCGACAACACGGTTCGTGTCTTCTTAGGCACTCAGATCGGTTGCGCGCAATGTCACGACCACCCGTTCGATCAATGGAGCCAATATCAGTTCTTCCAATTGGCTGCGTTCACCGCCGGAACACGAACACGACTCAGAAAGGGCGACCCAGGATTCGAATCCGGCAACCCAGCGGCCAAGTTGATCAGCGAAGCCAAAACGAAATATGACAAAGGTAAAGTCCCAGGGCCTTTCCAACGCTTGGCTCAAGCGAACATGTACTCGGTATCAGAAGTTCCGGCCAAACTGAGACTTCCTCACGACTATGCCTATGAAGACGCAAAGCCGAAGCAAGTTGTTGAACCGGAGGTCTTGTGGGGAAAAATCCCTTCATCGGCGGCTAAGGCTAGCCCGCGAGAACAGTTCGCAGCATGGCTGACCAGCCCCGACAATCCTCAATTTTCGCGAACGATCGCAAACCGCTTGTGGAAACGTTTCTTAGGCGTCGGCTTGGTCGACCCCATTGATGATTTCCGCGACGAAAACCAGTGCGTGAATGAACCGCTGTTGGATTTTTTGAGCCATGAAGTTATCCGCAACGATTTTGACTTAAAAGAGTTCATGCGAACGGTGCTGTACAGCAAGACGTACCAACGCGAAGCGACCGACTATGAACTGACCAGCGGCACGCCATATTACTTTCAAGGTCCGGTTTTACGCCGTATGACTGCCGAGCAGGTTTGGGATTCGATCCTGACGCTTGCGGTCGCCAACCCGTGGCCGTTCCAGCGTCCGACCGCAGAAGAAATGGCTCCGATCATGGAAGTGAATTTCGAAAAAGCGAACTACGATTCGTTCAAACGCCAGAGCGAAAAATTTGGCGAGACGTACTTCCGCAACCATTACAACCGAACGCTCAACCAGCATGCCTACCAAGGCAACATTCTTGCCAGGGCTAGCGAATTGCCGTCGCCCGTGGCTGCCGACCACTTTCTGCGACAGTTCGGCCAAGGCGATCGCGAAACGATCAACTGTTCGCAAACCGATGCGACTGTGCCTCAGATCCTGGCAATGTTCAACGGCCCGATCACTCACGTCATGCTCGAAGAAGGCTCGTCGATCGTCGACCAAGTCTTAGCGATTGAAAACACGCGAGATCGAATCGATGCGATTTTTCTAAGTCTTCTGGCACGCTATCCCAACCCGACCGACCGAAAAGCGGCCGCCCAAGAACTTGGACGGTCTCGCCAAGACGGCGTCAGCTATGGAAACATCATCTGGGCGCTGCTGAATACTCGCGAGTTCCTATTCGTCCAGTAGCTGGCACTCGTCGCGCTCCTAACAAAACCTGAATCACTTTCGAGAAACGATCTATGGCTTGCCCCGACTTCTCCGTCAACGAGCGCCGTGACTTCATGCGGACGATCGCCAAACAAACGCTCGGCGTCTCGTTTGCCGGGTCGGCTTTGTCACCCGGTCTGTTTGGCGAGCCCTGCCAAGCTGCGGCCCAGAAAATCGGCAAAGCCAAACACGTCATCTACTTGTTCATGGACGGAGCAATGTCCCACTTGGACACGTTTGATCCGAAAGTTGGTGTCGAGGAAGCCGGCGAGACTAAACCGATCCAGACACGGGTACCGGGAGTAATGTTTGGCGACCGCTTTCCAAAGCTGGCTTATTTGGCTGGTGCAATCGCGGTTGTACGGTCGCTTAGCACGGAAACCGGCGCGCACGACCAGGGCAAGTACTTGATGCGAACGTCCTATAAACAAATCAACAGCATCCAGCATCCGGCGATGGGTGCATGGATGGTCGCTGAACAAGGGCGTTTGAACCGAGAACTGCCAGGTAACTTTTTGGTGGGTGGCGGCAATCGACACCCCGGCGCCGGGTTCTTGGAAGCCGTCCATTCACCGGTTCCGATCCCGAACCCCGCCGCCGGTTTGCAAAACACGAGTTTGCCCAAGTACTTACCTAACGAATTGTTCGGACGACGTTTGGCGCTAGCGTCTAAATTCGACAGCCAATTCCAAAGCGGTCGCGCCAACGCAAGCGTCGACGCTTACAACCAACTTTACAGCGAAGCTCGGCGGTTGATGGGCAGCGAGCACTTGAAGGTGTTCGATATCAAGCTGGAAACGCAAAAAGTACGAGACGCGTACGGCAACAATTCGCTCGGGCAAGCCTGCTTGCTGTCACGGCGACTGGTACAAGGCGGAGCCCGATTTGTTGAAGTCAACTTCGGTGGCTGGGACATGCACCAGGACCTGTACACTTCACTCAACACCAAAGCCGAGCAACTCGACACGGCCCTCAGCACGCTGATGCGAGACCTGAATCAGAGCGGACTGCTTAAAGAGACCCTGATCGTGCTGACTACCGAATTTGGCCGAACGCCAAAGATCAACGCCAATGCCGGACGCGATCACCATCCCGGTGCGTTTTCGTCGCTGTTGATTGGTGCGGGCATCAAGGGAGGACAAGTCTATGGCGAGTCCGACAAACAGGGTGTCAGCGTCAACAAAGACAAGGTCTCGGTATCCGACTTCAATCGGACGATCGCCGCGGCGGCCGGATTACCGTTAGACGTGGAACGTTTTTCACCGAGTGGACGCCCCTTTAAAATTGGCGGCGACGGTGACCCCATCGCTGCGTTGCTCTCCTAAAACACCGCCCCGCCACCGTCACGTCGTAAGGTTTTGTTTGGAAATAACTCCGGCATTGACAATGCTCAACATCACCGATCCCGCCCCGCGGGAGAGTGATATTCCGAACTTGTTTTCGTACGGTTCCCACCTCACACTTTTTCGTTCAAACATGAAGAAAATTTGCGCACTGCTCTGCACATTCGCCGCCTGCGTTTTGGCTCGCGCGGACGCCCCCGTCGCTCCGGTGAAACCAGTCGCCATGCAGCCTTATGCCGAGGCGATTGAGCACACGGATCTATCGATTGAAATGTTGCCGATCCCTGGCGGAACGTTTCAAATGGGTTCGCCGTCAACCGAAGCCGAACACAAGGACGACGAAGGGCCGCAAGCCGAAGTCACCGTGTCGCCGTTTTGGATGGGCAAGTACGAAGTCACTTGGGACCAATACGATTGCTGGAGCGAACAGCTTGACCAACGGCGACGCAAAATGATGTCGGTCGATGCCACCCAACGAGACGTCTTGGTCGACGGTATTTCCAAGCCGACCGAACCCTACACCGACATGAGCTTTGGGATGGGCAAGGGCGACTATCCGGCGATCTGCATGACTCAGCACGCCGCGCGGACGTTCTGCCAGTGGCTATCTGCCAAAACCGGGCACTACTATCGACTGCCCACCGAAGCCGAATGGGAGCACGCTGCACGAGCCGGCACGACGACGGCTTATTCCTTTGGCGACGACCCTGAATTGCTCGACGATCACGCCTGGTACGACGACAACAGCGACGATGAGTATCACGAAGTCGGCAAAAAACAGCCGAACCCTTGGGGGCTTTACGATATGCACGGCAACGTTGCCGAGTGGGTTTTGGACCAATACGATCCGACTTTTTTCGCCGATCACCCCAAGTCGGTTGACCCGTTGAACGTTCCGAAGACTTTGTATCCGCGAGTCGTCCGTGGTGGCGGCTGGGATGACAGCCCCGACATTCTTCGCAGCGCCGCTCGGGAAGGATCCAGCGATGAATGGAAGGACCAAGATCCACAGCTTCCACGCAGCATTTGGTATCACACCGACGCCCTGGGCGTCGGATTCCGTGTTGTCCGTCCCTACCAAGAACCCACCGCCGAAGAACGTGCGGCGAAGTGGGACAAATGCGATCCGCTACAGATTGACCAAGATTAAACGTGATCACGATGCACGTGATTTGCTTTGTTGCCTCTCCCGCCTTTTGAAAGTCCCACCGATGACTCAACCAAACTCTCGCCGTGAATTTCTGAAAACAACTGGCCGTGTCGCGGCTGCAACAACCATGATTTCTGCGGCCGCGCCGAATGTCCACGCCGGCGAAGACTCCACCATCCGCATCGCCTTAGTTGGGTGCGGTGGTCGCGGAACCGGCGCTGCGCTGAACGCGTTGTCAGTCGACAATGGACCAATCCAGTTGGTGGCGTTAGCGGATGTATTTCAGCGCAATCTCGACAGCACTTACGCCGCGCTATCGGGCCACAACAAGATCGGTGCCAAAGTTGACGTGCCTGACGAGCGCAAGTTCCTGGGCTTCGACGCCTATCGCCAAGCCATGGACCAGCTTCGCCCGGGTGACGTCGTGATCTTGGCAACGCCGCCCGGATTCCGCTGGGTGCACTACAGCTATGCGATCGAAAAGGGGCTGAACGTCTTCATGGAGAAACCGGTCACCGTCGACGCACCGACATCGGTGCGAATGCTTGAAATCAACAAGCAAGCGATTGAGAAAAACTTGAAGGTCGCCGTGGGACTGATGTGTCGTCACTGTCGCGGACGCATGGAAATGTTCGACCGCATCCAAAGTGGCGAGATCGGCGACATTCACATGTTGCGTGCGTACCGGATGGCCGGCAAAACGGCATCGGCGGCCGTCGAACCTAACGACGGATCGATGCCGCACTTGCACCACCAGATCAAGAACTTCCACGGATTCCTGTGGCTTAGCGGCGGCGCAGTCAGCGACTTTTTGATTCACAACATCGACGAGTCATGCTGGATGAAAAACGCTTGGCCAGAAAAAGCGATCGCGATCGGTGGACGTCACTATCGCGAAAACTGTGTCGACCAAAACTTTGACAATTACGCGATCGAATACACATTCGCCGACGGTGCCAAGTTGTTTGTCGATGGACGCACGGTGCCGGGATGCAAACAAGAGTTCGCGAGTTTTGCCCACGGCACCAAAGGCACCGGCATCATCTCGACGGCGTCGCACACACCGGCGAAGAGCCGACTGTTTTCAGACCAAGCGATGACCAAAGACAAGATGACTTGGGCGTTCCCTCAACCGGAACCCAACCCGTACGATTTGGAATGGGTCGACTTGATCGATGCGATCCGAGAAGACCGTCCGTACAACGAAGTCGAACGTGGGGTGATGGCAAGCGCCGTGACATCGATGGGACGCATGGCAGCGCACACCGGTCAAGAAATCACACTGGCGAAATTCATGAAGCACGATCACGAATTCGCACCCAATATCGACAAATTGACGATGGACGGCGACTCGCCATTGATGCCCAACGACAAAGGCCTGTACAGCATCCCAATGCCCGGATTGGTGAAGAACCGCGAGTACCTGTAATCAACGACGAACGGTACAGTGGCCCAAATCAGGCCGTCGAAGTAAACCCGGCCAACTGCAACGCTCGTGTTGCAGCCGGGTGAGCCATGAAGGCTTGCCACACGCCGCCCGATTCGAGATTGTCGGCCATCGCCAACGTGATCCCTGTGTCGATACCGATTACATCCGTTCCGATCCAA
The DNA here is from genome assembly GCF_007860175.1 of Rubripirellula reticaptiva. Classification (NCBI taxonomy): domain Bacteria; kingdom Pseudomonadati; phylum Planctomycetota; class Planctomycetia; order Pirellulales; family Pirellulaceae; genus Rubripirellula; species Rubripirellula reticaptiva. Next base: position 433,944 of record NZ_SJPX01000005.1, read on the forward strand.
CCGGTCGCTGGGTTGTAAGCGTTGACGAAACCATAGCGACCGTAGATTTTGTCGGCGAACTGATCACGTTGGTGGCGCAGTGTATACAGCGACTGTTGCGGCACGATTGCCAACCCTCCCCCGGCGGCACTCGGCACGACCGTGCCATCGATTCCGCGGTCGGGTTCATACCGATCGTCTTCGTACGGCCCACCCCAATCACGATATCCGTTGACGCTATCGCTGCTGGTCAGCCCCCAAAGATCAGCTCCGTAATGCGCGAAGTTCTTTGGATTTCGATTTGATAGTTCCGACATGAACGCAATCTGAGCATGGTGAGCGCGCACGGAATTGTCCCAGTAACTGCGTCCACTCGGCGAACGCAGACGCCGGAAATCGAAGTACGCCATCGGATACTGATGCACGAACAGTGGCGGATAGCTTAAGAAGCTCTCGCCTTGAAAATGCAATGCCCGACCACGATTCCAGGCCTGCCAACACCGCGGCGGAATTGCATGATTCGGAGCACCGATCGCGAGCAAGACCAAGATCACCAGCTCGCTGAACGTATCCCACTGGTACGGCAGCATCCCTGCCTCGGGTGTCCAACCCATGTGCAGGCAATCGTTGTCGCCAAGCATCCACGTCCAATCGACACGGCGGTAAAGTTGATCCGCCAATTCGATGACTTCATGATCGTCGGCGAACGTCACCTGCGCGCACATGGCACCGGCGATCATCAGAGCCGTGTCGATCGACGATGCTTCGCTGCCCAACATCCTTGCGCCGTCGCGGCAACCAAAGAAGTGGTACACGAAACCACTTTTGTGCTCGGCCAAATGAACCAGCGAATGAAGTAACTGACGCGTTCGCTGCAGCGTTTCGGCACGCGCGACCCAACCTTTGCGAGCGGCGATGGAGTGAGCGGTCAAGCCAAAGCCGCAAGCCGCACTACTGGCGACATCCGAGGCAGCCGAACCGTTTGCTGCGGCCCGATCAGGGATGAATCCAGTGGATGGATCGGCGGTTTCGATGAAGTACTGGTAACAACGCCGCTGCAGGTCGGTAAGGAACTCTTCATTCGAGTCACCATCCGGTTTGCCAGATCCGGTTGAATTCAGATTCGATCGGACCACGGGATCAGCCAGTGAGGAGCCAGGAAACAGACCGCTGGCCACCAATGGTATAGCAATCCCTCCGGCTAGGAAGGTACGCCGCGAGACTGCGGATTTGGAACGCTTCACAGGCGATTCCATTCTAAAGGGGGGAAGAACCCTCATGCAGGTCGTGCTGGCCTCTCACCAGCAAGTGCAATCGCATTCTTGTAGGGCGGGTGGGAATGGGTCGGAAGTACTCGCTCGGCACAAACGTGGATGGTCTGCTGCTCAACCATCAGCCGCTGTGGTCACTTTGCATGCAGCACAAAACTTCTTCGAGATTAGTTTCTCGTTCACTTTGTTTGAATTCGAAACGTTTAATACCGAATTCTACGGCCACATTACTCTCCCTTGCCCATTCGTTAGCCGAAATTCCCACCAAAAAACAACCGCAAAGTGTAACCGCACACCTTTAATGGGTTATTGCAGCTCGTAAGGGTGGCTACGCGGGCTAGGCGTAATCGAGCCCGAGAAGGATTGCCAGCCTACGTCCAGACATTGGCACGCGCTTTGATGTTCTAGACGGCTGCGTCGAAAGACGAAACACTCACTAGTCTCTTCTCCTCTCTCTTCTCACTGTCTGAGTGAAAGGTTGTTATTCAATGACCATGCACGACCAAAGTGACCGCGCGCCGTCGCTTGACCTACCAGCCGCGGATCTCACCGAAACGCAATTGCGGATCGATATACCTGGCCCCAACCACGCGCTTCGAAATCCAACCTACATGCGAGCCGTTCAGTCATCGGTTTCATACTTGTTGCGAAGCGGCCTGAACCAACCCGACGCGATCACTCTGGCAAGGCAAGTCGTTGACCGTGCAGCCGATCAATCGGTCTCGGGTTCCGCACGGCAAGCCACGATGCCACTGGATCGACTTGCTCTTGAAACCGCGATCGACTTGCGGATCGAGCAATTGAAGTCACGACGAACGGTCGTTCCCGTTGAGAACCTGCGACCGATGACGAAAGCCACGCCGAGCCGTTTGATCAATCCATTTCGTCGCTATTCAGTACAGGACGTCGAGGTCTCGTGATCGCTAAGCCGATTTTTGCCACTCGCGTCGGCGTGATTACGTCGACGGTGTTGGTCACCACGTTTGCGTCATGGCAGTACGCAACCATCGTTGCCGGTGGTTCGGGCACCAATGGGTTCGAACTGGCAAGCATTCCCGCGTTTGCGTTGCTGTTCGGCTGGATCACATTCTCGTTTCTGTTGGCGTTTGTGGGATGGATGCGATTGATTCGCAACACGCCGATGCGCAACAAAACCTGCCGCACCGACGACAACGCGATCGTCGATAGGGATGCCTTGTCGTCGACGGCGGTGTTGATGCCGGTCTACAACGAATCTCCTGACCGAGTGTTCGCGGGGATTACAGCGATGTTGCGTTCACTTGCTGCGGCGGGCAATGCGACCACCTTTGACTTCTATATCCTTAGTGACACGACCGATCACGAGATTTGGCTCAAGGAAGAACAAGCCTGGGGCAAACTGACGGACGCGCACCCAGAGGCTCGGGTCTTCTATCGCCACCGGCGTAAGAACGTCGCGCGCAAGGCAGGCAACATCGCTGATTTTTGTTCGCGTTGGGGCAGCCACTATCCTTACATGATCGTGCTGGACGCCGACAGTTTGGTCGAAGGGCAAACGATGATCGAATTGGTCCGTCGCATGGACTCGGACGATCAGATCGGCATCCTGCAAGTTCCGCCAACACCAATCGGTCGCGATTCGTTGTTCGCTCGGGTGCAACAATTTGCATCGGCTGCCTACGGACGCGTTTTTGTCGAAGGATTTGCTGCATGGGCAGGCAGCCAGGGCAACTACTGGGGGCACAATGCGATCATTCGCGTCGCTCCGTTTCTCCAGCACTGTGATCTACCGATCCTGCCTGGCAAAGCTCCCCTGGGTGGCGAAGTCCTGAGTCACGATTTTGTCGAGGCAGCGTTGATGCTGCGATCAGGCTGGAAGGTCGAATTGGCGACCGATCTGGGTGGCAGTTACGAAGAATGCCCGCCGACGCTGGCCGACTACGCGATTCGCGATAACCGCTGGTGCCAAGGTAATTTGCAACACGCTCGGCTTGCGATCAGCGAAGGGTTTCATCCGCTGTCTCGATTCCACTTTTCCTCGGGCGTGATGGCGTACGTCGCTTCGCCGATCTGGTTGGCGTTTACGGCGTTATGCATCGTGGGGACGGTGATCGATCGAATGCATGTCACCCCAATCGAGTCGATGTCGAAACCGATGATTGACGCACTGGGTTTGTTTGTGATTTCGATGGCCATGTTGTTAACTCCGAAAGTTCTGGCTCTCGTGTCGATCACCGCGGACTCGGAATTGCGTTCGCGTTTTGGAGGCGTGACGAGAACGTGGATCGGTGGATTTGCTGAAATGGTGTGTTCAATATTGCTTTCACCGATCATGGCTCTGTTTCATTCGCGGTTCGTGATTTCGACGTTGCTGGGTAGAAACATCAAGTGGTCCGCCCAACAGCGCAGCGAACATAGCGTGCGCTGGACCGAAGCGATCCGCCAGTTTGCCGTTTTCACTTTGGTCGGTTTGATCGCCACGGCTTTGACCGCTTACGCCGCCCCCCAGTTGCTAATTTGGTTTTCGCCGATGTTGGTCGGTTTACTGCTGTCGATTCCGCTTGCCGTCGTCATGGGCAGCGGCAAGATGGGTCGCCGATTCAAACGCTGGGGAATGCTGTTGATTCCGGAAGAAATCGAACCGCCGGCGATCCTAATGGATCGCGATCACGCGTACGGAATTGCGGCGACGGAATCGCTGATTGATCGACCGTCACTATTCGAAACGGTGATTCATGACCCGGAATTTCATCTGTTACACCGTCAAATCGAATCAACAACTGGTGGTGACGGCGAGCTGTCGGTAAGTCAATCCAAGGCGATCGAAGCCGCGTTTGCCGAGGGCGGTCCGAGCAACATCCCGGTGGAAGTTCGCTCGGCACTGTTGGCAGACCTAAAGACGCTGCGTGCATTGCATTTGGAATCCGCACTCCGTTCCCATGCGGATCTGCAATCGCAAACATAAACATTAGAGATGAACCAATTGAACAAGATAAAGAACGTTGTTACCGAAACGGCATGCGATAGGCGTCCCTGTCAGCTCAAGTCATGCGTTCCCCTGCGTATTGGAACAACGGTTTGTTTGCTGATCTCGTTATTCGCAAGCAACGTTGTGAGAGGCCAAGTGACGGCCGAATCACCTGGATCACCCTCGGCATTGATGCTGGAACAAGTCTCGACTTTCTCGCAAGTTCGCTCGTTCAGCGATCTGGATTCACTCGCCGGCGACACGGCCGCTCGCGAATTTGTCAATCGTGGTCCGATCCCGCCAGCACTGGCTGCGTTTAGGTATGACGACTACGTCAAGATTTCTTACAAGCATGAAAAAGCAACTTGGTGGGACAACGATTCGCCTTTTTGCATGGAGACGTTTCACCAAGGATTTGTACAGCGAGATCGGGTGTGGTTGTTCGCATCCGAGCGAGACAAGAACCGATTGATTCCGTTTTCGACGGACGACTTCAACTACGACCTTCCGGATCTTGATTTAGATTCGATCGCAGGTGCTGGTCATGCGGGAATCAAGTTGGCCGGGCGAATCGGCAATGAATCAGCCCAAGAGTTTTTGACGTTCCTAGGTTCCAGCTATTTTCGTGGTCGTAGCGAACGATCCTTGTACGGTGCTTCGGCGCGAGGTTTGGCGGTCAATGTTGCAACCGATGGCGCCGAAGAGTTTCCTTTCTTTCGCGCGTTCTGGGTTGATCAGCCGAAACCTGGCGACACGTCGATCACCATTCGTGCGTTGTTAGATAGCACGTCAGTGGCGGGTGCTTACGAGTTCATTTTGAAACCTGGCACCGACCAGACTCGGGTCTCTGTCAAAGCGTCCTTGCACTTTCGCCGCATTCCCGAAAAGTTAGCGATCGCGCCGCTAACTAGCATGTGGATTTGGGGCGACGGCTTAGCAGGCCCGCCAAAGGATGACCGACCGGCCTGTCACGATTCGGATGGTTTATTGATTCGAACTGGCGACTTAAAAAACAGCGATTGGACGTGGCGTGCGTTTTCTCGCTCGCCGTATCCATCGGTCAGCACCTTTGCAACCGACAAGTTGATCGGTTACGGAGTGATGCAACGGAACACGTCCTTCTTTCACTTTGGCGACTACAACGCCAAGTACAACGAACGTCCTAGCGTGTTCGTGACACCGGCCAAGAACTGGGGCGCCGGTCGAGTCGAGCTGTTCGAGTTGCCCGGTGCCCACGAGGGGATCGATAACATCGGGGCGTACTGGATTCCGGACCAACCACCGACGACTGACAAACCGCTGCGTCTGGAATACACCGTCGACTTCTTTCGCGGTGACCACGGTGACGAGTCCAACGTGGCCCGGGCGACGTCGCTAGAAATTGACCGATCGGGAAAATCGATCGAAATGTCAGTCCGTTTCGCGGGTGGCCAGATCGACAAAATCGACTCCAAAGCCAACGTCGAAATTCAGGTCAAGACGATTCGTGGCGAGGCGATACGCAAAGATTTGCAGAAGACAAAAACCGGCGATTGGTTGATGACGTTGGCCCTGGAACCCGAGGAAAAAGCGCCAATGGAGGTCCAGGCGACCCTGCAATTGGACGGCAAAACGTTGTCGGAAACGTTTGTATACCTGTGTCCGCACCAAGAGCCCGAATTCGTGTATCCGGACATTTACACGCGTTAGACGCTGCCTCTTATCAAAAATAGAGATTCCACGTAAACTGGCAGGGAAATTTGCTCCCCATCAAACGCCCCCCGCGGACTCTCATGCCACTCGCAAAACTTGCTCTCGAAGACGGAACGATCTATTGCGGCGAATCGTTCGGCGCCGTTGGTGAAGTGACCGGCGAGGTCGTTTTCAACACCTCGATGACAGGGTACCAGGAAATCCTGACCGACCCCAGCTATCGCGGCCAAATCATCACGATGACCTACCCCGAGATCGGCAACTACGGCATCAACGATGAAGACGTCGAACACAGCGTTCCAGCTCTGTCCGGTTTCTTGGTTCGCCAACTGAGCCGAATCCACAGCAATTATCGTTCGAACACCGATCTGGATTCGTATCTCAAGAAGCACAACGTCATCGGTCTTTCCGGTCTCGACACACGAGCGCTTGTCAAACACATTCGCGACGCTGGCGCGATGCGTGGTGTCTTGTCGACCGAAGACCTGGACGACGCGTCGCTAGTTGCGAAAGCCAAAGCGGCTCCTAGCTTGGTCGGCCGCGACATCGTTCAAGAAGTGATGTGTAAAGCAACGACGACTTGGGACGAGCGGCTTGATGCTTGGACCGAAACCCAGATTGGTTCGGCCGTCGATTCCGGCAACGGTGCTCACGTGGTCTGCATGGACTTTGGCATGAAGTGGAACATTCCACGTCACTTCGCGTCGCGCGGTTACCGCGTCACGATCGTTCCGGGCAACACGTCCGCGGCCGACATCATGAAACTGAATCCCGACGGTGTGTTCTTATCCAACGGCCCTGGCGACCCCGAACCACTGGACTACGCGATCAAGACAATCGCCGAACTGCTGGGCAAGACGCCGATCTTTGGCATTTGCTTGGGCCACCAATTGCTGTCGCTTGCCTGCGGTGCAAAAACGTTCAAGTTGAAGTTTGGGCACCGCGGTGCGAATCAGCCGGTGCAAGATTTGACGACCAAAAAAGTCGAAATCACGACCCAAAATCATGGCTTCGCAGTCGATGCGGACTCGATGCCTGATGACTTGGAAATCACTCACCTGAACCTAAACGACAATACCGTCGCAGGCGTTCGTCACAAAAAGCACCCGGCATTCAGCGTCCAATACCATCCGGAAGCCGCTGCCGGCCCGCACGACAGCCATTACCTGTTCGAACGGTTCCAGGACCTGCTGTCGGCAGCCGCGACTAGCTAGCAACCCGCTAGCGTCGCCGAAACGACGTTGACCTCGGCCCCGTCGGCTTGTTAATCGAGAGACTTGAGTTTTGTTTCTCAGTTTCTGACAAGTTTGACGATCTCGCCGGTGTGTACAGCGAATCCTTGCCGTCTCTCATCCTCTGCGCCGATCCCTGCGATCGCGTCCGGGCTGGCATGTGGACTTTTGCTGCTGATTTCTGCCGCCGGTTGCAGCAACCGTGCTCACCGCGACGTGTACGCCCAGCGGATGATGTCGGAATCACGAGTACTCGAAGACCAACTGTACCAAGCGGACTACGAAAACCGCATCCTGCGCGACCGGTTGGAACAATATCAACGCAAAGTCGCCGCCGCACGAGTCCCCACTCCGTCGACGATGCGACCGCATGATCATCCGGCCGCGCTCGGCGGATCAGCTAGTTCAATGCGAAATTCGCTGCCGCCGGCACCCTACGCCGATCCCGCTGCCGACTTGCCGATGTTCGACATGGGCGAAGGTCTGGAAGCTGACGAATACGAAATGCCAATGTTTGACGAGGGCGACCCCGTCGATGCAGGTACGATCGATCCGGACACGATGGGCGCGCGAAATGATGAAACGAGCGAGGAAACGTCCGATGGCGATTCATACGAAGGCATTCTGCCCGAACCAAAACCGAAGAATCCCAACGCACTTCGCGATCCTGAACCACTCGGTGCACCGTCACCTGTGCCGGATCCTCGTTCGACACCGAATACCGATGACATCCACGCCGACGACATCGACGAATCATTCCTTTTGCCAGCACCCGGTGGCCCGGTTCCGCCTGGCAAGAAAGACCTGATGATTCCGCCGATCGAAGAGGGCGAAGTGCTGCCACCACCACTCGACGGAAAACAAGCCAAACCGCCGGGCCAGATCATGCTGCCCGATGCGTTACAGGCCGCCCAGGGCTTGCCCGAGAAACTGCAAATTCACCCGGTCCTTTCGGTCGGCCATCACACCGATGGCGAACTGGACGGAGCCGTGATCGTAGTCAATGCGATCGATGCGACGGGACGCCCGGTCGACATTGCCGACTTTGACATCGAAGCCGAACTGTCGGTCGTCGTCCTGGACCCGTCGCGGCCCAGCGAAGACGCGATGATTGGGCGATGGGACTTCGACCGCTGGCAAATCCAAGCCTTTGTCCGCCAGCATCCGGTTTCCGGTCTGCACGTGCCGATCCAGTGGAAAGATGAAATTCCCAACGGGGAAGACGTCGTCGTCCACGTTCGCTTGCGAGGCGAGGACAACGATATGCGTTGCGAAAGCGAGCTGCGGCTGGCGGAAAAGGAACCGATCAGCGACTGGACTCCGCGAGCACGAGCCCTGCGTTAGGAGCCCGAGTGAGGGCACTGCGATAGAAAGCTGCGGCATTCAGAAAACCGCACGAACCTGGCTGTCTTGACGCCGCTCTTTACACGCAAGCGGCCAGCAGCGACAATGTTGGATTGAGCCAAACATTCGTTTCGGCTGTAAACTGAAATCTAGAAACCTTTCTCTGCACCGGGAAAGGTTTTCTTTTTGTTGAACGTCAAAAAACTTTAGGAATGGTGGGATGATCGAATCGGTACCCATGACACGAGCCGGCTACAACAAAATCAAGGCCGAAATCGAACGCTTGGAATCGGAAATTGATATCTGCACTGAAAAAATCGCCGAGGCACGCGCCGAAGGTGACTTGAAAGAGAATGCGGAGTATCACGCTCAGCGAGAAAACCAAGGCATGTTGGCGGCCAAAGTCGCGCAGCACAAAGACAAAATCGCCCGCGCTTCGATCATCGACATCGCGTCGCTGCCTAAGAACGAAGTTGTCTTTGGCTGTACCGTTACGGTTGAAGACGTGGCCTATGGTGACGAAGAACAGTTCACGCTGGTCGGCGCCGGTGAAGATGATGTCAACGCCGGCAAGGTCTTGGTGACCAGCCCGTTCGGGCAAGGGTTGATTGGCAAAAAAGTTGGCGAGACGGCCGAGATCGACGCCCCGGCCGGCAAGTTAAAGTTCAAGATTCTAAAGATCGAATTCTTGGACTGACCCGTCGAAACCAAGTCGCGGCTTGCACGTTCCGGCAAGACGTCGTTTCCACCGACAAAGACGCAAACAGAATCCCGTGACTGAATCGCCCCAACCGACCGACGAGCAAACTCCACCGGTACACGAATTGACGGCCGAGGAGATTGCGGAAGGCCCCGGTTGGCTGCCGGCCTGCTTGGCGGGCGGAGCGTTACTGGGGATTGCGTTTTTTGTCTTCTGTGGTGTTTCGACGTGGTACTTGTTTCAAAAGCGAACCGAGTTTGCGATCCGGACGTTGCGCGATGCCTACATCCCCGAACTCGAACAGAGTTTGCTGGAACCGGACGAGAAGTCCAAGGTGATCAAGCAGGTCACCAAATTGGTCGACGAGATGCAACGCGGCAAGTACGAGAACTGGCAATCGGCCGGCATCCTGCAGCGGCTGCAACGGATGCCAGTGATCCAGTGGGGCGAACTTTATGCGGTCGATGCATTCGCGCAAAAAAACGCCAGCAGTGAAGTAGCAGCCGAGACCACCAAACAACTGTCTCGCCTGCGCCGCTCGGTCGAAATCGGCCGGACCACTTCGTTCGATTTCGAGGATGTCTTGACGCCGGTCTACATTGCTGACGCGAACTCGCCGAATGGACACCGCCTGAACCAACCGTTCGATGTGGATTCGATCATCGAGGTAGTCAATCTCGCGCGCGCGGTTGCCGACCGTGAAGATGTACCGGATGAAACGTTTACGGACGTGCATATCGAGTCAATCGTGTTGGATCAGATCAATTCGGGGATCGCCGAGGGCGGCTTCTAGCCCTACGATTACAGATCGTTCTGCCCTTCACCCACAGACTTCTTCTTGTTTGGGAATGTCGACCGTGTCTGCTCGCAAAGTCGTAGTGGTTGGCGCGGGCCCGGGCGGCTTGGCAACGGCGATGCAACTTGCGCACGCTGGTTGCGATGTGACGCTGCTTGAACGAGCCGACCGAGTGGGCGGGCGAACGTCGGCGATCGAAGCCGACGGATTTCGATTCGACATCGGACCAACTTTCTTTTTGTACCCGCGAGTGCTCGCAGAGATCTTTCAATCAGTCGGTCGCGACCTGATGGAGGAGATCCCGATGACGCGGCTGGATCCGCAATATCGACTAACCTTTGCCGCCGGCGGACAACTCGATTGCACGGCCGACATGGACGAAATGGATCGTCAGATCGCGAAGATCTCGCCCGCCGATGTCGGCGCCCTGCGGCGATACATGGACGACAATCGGGTCAAGCTTGCCAAGTTTCGGCCGATCCTTGAATCGCCATTTAATTCAGTACTGGATCTGATGCGGCCATCGCTGTTGGCGGCCGCGCCGCATCTGCATCCACTGCGATCGCTTGGCACAGAACTCGAACGTTACTTTCTCGATCCACGATTGGTGATCGCGTTCGCATTCCAAGCCAAGTACCTAGGCATGTCGCCGTACCAGTGCCCCAGTCTGTTCAGTATCCTGTCGTTTCTCGAATACGAGCACGGTGTTTGGCATCCGCACGGCGGATGCAGCCGAGTCAGCGAACGAATGGCAGAAATCGCCGAATCAATGGGAGTGAAAATTCACCTCAGCGAACCCGTCACGTCGGTCGAAATGCAGGACCGCCGCGTCACGGCGCTACACACCGACCAAGACCGCTACGACGCTGATGCCTTCGTCGTCAATGCGGACTTTGCCAATTGGATCACGACCACGATTCCGAACAGCTTTCGCAAACGATGGAGTGATGAGAAGTTAGCGGCGAAGAAATACTCATGCAGCACATTCATGCTGTACCTTGGCATCGACGGCGTCTACGAAAACCTGCCGCATCACAACATTCACATCGCCAAAGACTATGCACGAAACTTACGCGAGATCGAAGTCGACCACGTGCTCAGCGACGATCCATCGTTCTATGTCCAAAATGCGTCGATCACCGACATGTCGCTGGCACCGCCCGGACAAAGCGCGTTGTATGTCTTGGTGCCCGTCACACACCAGCACGAGAATGTCGATTGGTCCCTCGAGTCGGACCGTTTCCGAAACTTGACGCTCGACAAGCTAGCCGCGATTGGGTTGGATGGCATTCGTGATCAGATTCGATTCGAGCATCGGATCACGCCTGACGACTGGCACAACGACTACTCGATCTACAAAGGAGCCACGTTCAACCTGGCACACAATCTGGGCCAGATGCTGCACAATCGGCCACACAATCGATTCGAAGAACTCGACGGCGTCTACCTAGTCGGTGGCGGAACTCATCCGGGCAGCGGCTTGCCAGTGATATACGAATCCAGTCGAATCAGCAGTCGATTGCTACTCACCGACCTAAGAATCAACACCGATTTTATGTCAGCCGGAGCAAACGAGTGCTTTGACCGTCCGCGGTAGTTCACAGGCTCGAACGCCCACTCCGGTGCCAGACGATTCCCCACAAGTCGTCAAACCGCGTGACCATCGGACCGCGTTTCTCAAGTCGCAACAACGCGTGGGGCGTTGCCCACGCGGTTCAAACTCAACGGATGGACTTTGTGGGTATCAGTCGGCACCGTTGGTGCTACCGCTACCCGAGTCCACTGCCATCGAGCTGGAAATCGCACGCGTTCTGCTCCGACCGACCGGCAAACCACGCCACCGGGCGCTCAGCCCGCCTTCAACGAGCCACTACAGGAAGCGTAGGAATCGAAAAGGCGTCAGGACTGAATGGCACGGGCGTAAAGGTTGAACAACGACGGGTAGTTCGTTTTGGTTTTTGCTGGCGCTAGCTGTAGTGATAGCAAAAGGACGCACGCATTTGTCGTGCCTGCGACGGATGAAATGCATGGCAGAAACCTGTTGAATGGAAGGTGTAAACGTCAACCGTCCAACGAGGTCCTGCCATGCGTCCTGAGTTTAACGAATCGGTTTCGGATGTGCAGCGCAAGCTGCAATCTGTCTCCTCACTGGTACTTGATTTCTTGCTTCCCCAAACTGAAGTGCTACGGATTTGCGAGGAACTCGAATTTGGGTTTCGAGATCGTGTCTATAACCCGATGGTGGTTGTTTGGATGTTCATTTCACAAGTTCTCTCAGCGGATCACAGTTGCCAGCAGGCCGTCTCGCGGTTCAACGCTTGGCGTGTTGCCCGCGGACTGATGCGAGTCAGTAGCGAGACCACGTCTTACTGCAAAGCGCGCTGCCGACTACCTGAAGAACTCTTCGAGCGACTGCTGAGTTGGACGGCACTGCGGTGCGAACAAGCAACCAATGATGCGTGGCTGTTCCGCGGGCGCATTGTCGAAATGGTCGATGGCTGGACGGTGACGATGGCCGACACGAATGCGAATCAACAGGCGTATCCGCAGATGAAGAGCCAGAGGCCGGGATGCGGATTTCCGATCGCGAGAATGGTCGGAGTCTTCTCGCTGGCCACCGGCGCGATCGGCTTCGTTGCGTTGGGTCCGTTCCGAGGAAAGCAAACGGGCGAGACATCTCTGCTGCGAAGCATTCTGGATCGTGTTTTGCCGGGCCGAATCCTACTTGCCGATCGCTATTACGCCAGCTTTTGGTTGTTGGCGCAGAGCGAGATGCGCGGCATCGACTTGGTCGCTCGTGTGCATCAGCTTCGTTTGGTCGACTTTCGCCGCGGACTCAAGCAGGGCTGTCTCGATCAATTGGTCGCTTATCCCAAGCCCGGTCGACCAAACTGGATGAACCGCGACGAGTACCGGCTATATCCCGATTTCATTTTCGTTCGGCACTTAACGTATCGCGTCGAGCAACTGGGCTTTCGCACGCGCGCGATCACGCTGGCGACAACCTTGCTCGATGCCGAAGTTTACCCGGCCGAAGAGCTTGCCCGTCTTTACAGCAGACGATGGCAAGTTGAACTGCACATTCGCAGCTTGAAATCACAGATGCAAATGGACCACCTCCGGTGCAAGAGTCCGCAAATGGTTCGTAAAGAAATTCATTGTCACATGATCGGCTTCAATTTGGTGCGAGCAGCGATGCTGGCGTCAGCCCTTAAATTCAAGCAGTGCCCAACGCGGCTGAGCTTCGCCGGCGCGATGCAGGCAATCGACGAGTTCGCATCGAGCTTGCGTCTGCGGTCGGGGCGGCGAGAAGAACAGTGGGGCAACCTGCTTGAAACGATCTCGGAGTTAACCGTGGGACACCGCCCAGGGCGTCAAGAAAAACGAGAACTCAAACGCCGGCAAAAGAACTACAAACTGATGACGACACCACGCAACCCGAACCGAAACCGTTTCGCCACAGCAGCTTAAGCTTACGCCCGTGCCATTCGTGTCAGGACTCTTTGTTAGAGAAATCAAAGGCCTCAGACGCCTTCAAAGATTCCTGACACCTTTGATTTGGCCCGTCACCTCCAGAGAAGTCACCTTCAATGTACGCGCGAACGACTTGTTGCTGGACTTGCCACCGCGTGTCGAAACTGAGTCGCGATTGTCGAGCGTGAAAGCGAGCGTTGCGGCCAGGCGAACCATCGGTAAAAATCGTTGTCGTATCGAACGAATCGGTCGAACCAATCGCGTCATAGTCTTTGATCAAATCTGCTTTGACATAGCCGCCGATCTTCATTGCCACGTTGTCACTGACAATGCTGATTCCACCTTCGAATTCGGGAAACATATTGAAGCTATTGGCCAAGCGAGAGCCAGTGTCAAACTGGTCCGAACGAAAATCGCTCAGCGGACGATTCTCGCGATAGAAAGGACTTAAATTGTCCTCGTTTGTAATGGAACCGGTAAACGAGTTCGTCGTTACCCACTGAACGGGTATCACGGGTTCGTCGATCAGTCCGGCCCAGTAGACTGCTGATTGATCCAAGGCGTCCTGTGAAGGCGTCCTGTGAAGGAGTCGTGGAGCGATCGACGGTCTCGGAAATCGAAGGCAACCGTATGGGAGCGGGAGCTTGTCCGCTTGCCAGATCACTGAACACCAGGAACGCGGCGACAAGGAAGATCCTTTTCGGTTCTATTCCTCCCCAACACATTCAACGTCCATCACGATTTGCTTAGCCCGACATCGCGTCGAACAAATTGAGACTCAACGCCGGATACCAACTGCAAACGAAAGCGGCGTTTCTCTTTTATCGATACGAAAGTGTGCCAAGTTTAGCGAAAGTAGGAATTAAGTCGACTAAGAGGGGGAGGTCGCCTTTGCTTGTTATGAGGCGTGATAAAGCCTTTCAGCCACAAGATGTTTCTGTCCGGGCATCGGATGCTCTCCAAGTCGTGGTTCTAGCTGAAAAATAGGCTATCAGTGTCGTTCCCCACAAAAAAGACCCCCGTCCCCTTTGTTCGTCTCGGCCAAGTCTATGCCGTTCGTGCGACCCGCAGTGGCCTTGTCTCCTGGGTGACTCCGTTCGGCGAACCGTTCTACTCCGAATCGTTGATCGTCGAAGACCAAGTCATGCTGGTATCCGCCTACGGCCGTGTCTTTTGCATGAATGTCGAAACGGGTGATTTGTCGTGGAACGCCCCCGCAACCAACATCGCTCGCTTGATTGGCGGAATCGGTGACCATGTCTATGCCGTAACGATGGGCGGATCGCTGACGGTGTTGGATCGGAAAACGGGAGCAACGGTTTCAACATTTGCAGAAGTTCGACCGGGTCAGGCGTTAGCCAATCGAGACACGAACCGACTGTATTTGGTCAGTGATTCGGGGGCCGTTCAGTGCCTGCGGCCGCTGAATTCACCATTGCCTAAATTCAACACGACGCCGGATCCAGAGCCGGTGGTGGAAGAAGAAGTCGAAAAGGTCGAGGAAAAGGAACCTTCCAGCCCATTCGATGCAGGCGGAATGGATCCCTTTGGCGCGGGCGGCGATCCGTCTGGCGCCGGTGGTGACCCGTTTGGTGCCGGCGGTGGCAACGCGGATCCGTTTGGTGCCGGTGGCGCCGGCGGCGACGCAATGGCCGATCCCTTCGGTGCCGACCCGTTCGGAAACTAAGCGATACGTCAGGCTTCTTTAGCCTGACCAAGATACTGTGTGTATCAGG
Source organism: Rubripirellula reticaptiva (assembly GCF_007860175.1). Classification (NCBI taxonomy): domain Bacteria; kingdom Pseudomonadati; phylum Planctomycetota; class Planctomycetia; order Pirellulales; family Pirellulaceae; genus Rubripirellula; species Rubripirellula reticaptiva. Next base: position 449,115 of record NZ_SJPX01000005.1, read on the forward strand.
ATAGAAAGCCTGACGTCCATCTTGTTAGGGATCGCGCGGGAAATAAGCGTCCGGGACCTTTTCCCGCGACAGCTTCATCAGCGTAAGGTGGGCGTGAACCCGGAGTATCTTGCGCCGATCCTAGCTCGGATCGGGTTGGACGTGGCGGGCTAGTGTGACGTGGTCTCCAGATTCGGCCGGATGTTCAAGCGGGCCGCCGGCACGCCGGAGAGCTTGGCTCGGGAAGCGATCCGCATCGGTCAGCGCTGACTGTGCGCGAGCGAGAATCCGCTGCCCAAGGCTTGTAAGGGCCGGACTTTGCCGTCGCGATGTGCCTTGGCGCCAGTTCTGTCTCGATAAGTTCACGATCGAGCCTAGATCGAAGCACGCAAAGCAGATCCAGATATTGGGTGGCTCCATCTGCCCCGCTTGGATGGGGCTTGGGAGCATGGGAAGACTAACAAATCAAACCTGTGGGGTCAATGAAGTTTGGGTGGCCCCTTTTGACTCCTTTTGACTGGCCCCTTTTGACTGGGTGTGAAGTTTCGGCTATGGAAGTCAGCTCTCGACAAACGATCATCGCCTTTCGTAACTCCCCAATTTCTTGGGTCAGGGTTTCGTTATCCACCTTGGCGAGGAAATAACATGAACGAGAAAGTCACTCGCGGACTGCAAGCAAAGCACGCAGATCACGACGCAGGTTTAAAAATGGTATGGCGGCTCAAATTTGGCTGTGGTGATCCGACATCAATCAATCTATATTTGTGTTTCTCAACCGTCGCGGGCGATGAGTGGTCACGTGGACCCTAGCGGAAAAACACACGTTGAAATTCAACCATAAAGAAAGTTTCCACCATTTTTAATTCGGGGAGAGTACACAACATGAATAAGACATATTTGATGATGATCATTGCGGGCTTGATAGTCTTAGGGTCGCTAATGAGTTCGGCTCAGGCAGGCATGATAATCTACTCAGAAAACTTTGGTAATTTGGTTGACCAAGCACCGCTAGTCGCTTCCGATGGTAACGCTTCACTTAGTTTTGGTGCCAATGCTACGATTGGGGACACGAATGCGGCTGGAGATGCCGCAGCAGGCGGTATTTATGCCAGTGCCGGCGCTACTAGTGGGCTATCCACACGAAACGGTGTGCGTGGATATACCACGGTAGCCAATGCGGGCTTTACAACTGCTTCAGGATCAGTTGGGCAACTACACACGCACACCGCCAACGGTTTCGGTGTACTTTCCACGGGCCCCATCACGACAGTGAACGGAGTCGGCAATCAACCTACTCCGATTGTTCTGTCATCACCGGCTGCAGGCGATATTATCCGAGTCGAATTTGACATGTACGTTCAAGCGACCAGGACTCTCACAACTTCATTGGGAGTGAACTGGAACTTGAAAGATGCTTCATTCGCCGTGATTTCTTTCACTGACACTTGGAATGACTATGCCAATGCGATGGTAGGAGATGTGATCGCAGTTCAGAAGGATTTGACCATCACGGAGGCTATGATCACAGCGGGCTTGAATTCAATTGGTCCTCAGTTCACTTTCGGTAACAATTCTGGCGATGTTGCAGTGAACACCGCGTTCGCCCAAATCGACAACTTCACGGTCGAGCACATCACTGCTGTTCCCGAGCCATCTTCTTTGGCATTGATCGGTTTAGGCTTCATCGGCGTTGTCGTTCGTCGCCGTAGGAAGTAGATCGAAATCGATTTTGAAAAGAATAGCCCTGCCGGCGACGGCAGGGCTTTTTTGTTTGAACGTACCAAGTTTCGTGGAAGGCGATCAGTGCTACAGATTCGCGGCTGGCCGTGGAAACGAGGGCCAAAAGGGGTCAGGTCTCTTTTCTTTCCTGTCGCTGCTCGATTCGTGCTTTAGGACGTCCTCGCGGACGCATGGTTGACTCTAGATTCAACCTCCTGGCGATCGACTCTACCCATCCCTCGTCGCCAAGCGGGCGGCCTCGGTGTGCGGAAAGTCGCACGGCGTCGAGCTCGTGTTGGCTCAGTGGCTCGGAGGGTCCAAAAGGGGTCAGGCCTCTTTTCTTTTCTGTCGCTGCTCGATTCGTGCTTTAGGACGTCCTCGCGGACGCATGGTTGACTCTAGATTCAACCTCCTAGCGATCGACTCTACCCATCCCTCGTCGCCAAGCGGGCGGCCTCGGTGTGCGGAAAGTCGCACGGCGTCGAGCTCGTGTTGGCTCAGTGGTTCGTTAACCCTTTGAGTCCACCGTGGCAATCTTGGCAGCGGCCAGCGCGAGAGCAGTTTTGGGTCCGGCGGCGAGCTCTGCATCCAACGCCACAGCGATCCCCAACGCCAGCGTTCTGCCCGGTCCACCAATCCGGCTCGTAGAGCATTGCGTTCGACGTAGCGACAGACCACAAAGAAGTGACCGTCGTCTTGGATCGGAAAGCTCTTGTACCGCTGTTGGTAAACATGGCCCAATCCGCTGGTCTTGTAGTGAGCGTGGTACCGCATCGTGTGGGTTCCGCCGACCCAACCCATGAATCGACTCATTTCACCGTCAACCAACGGTCGCAAAACCAAGTGGTAGTGATTGGGCATCAGTTGGTAGCTGAAGAGCTCAATTTGATGAATCTGCAGGGCCTCTTGGAGGATCCGCTCGAAGGCAGCGAAGTCCTCGTCCTTTTTGAAAATGTCAGCTCTGAGGTTACCGCGATTGAGTGCGTGATAGAGCCCGCCAGCTTCGTCAGCTCGAGGAGGTCTTGGCATCGTGTTACTCATGTTCGGAGAGGAAAACGGAGTTTAACAGGCCGCGGCAACACAGAAAAGAGACCTGACCCCTTTTGTGATGACCCCTTTTGTGATGACCCCTTTTGTGATGACCCCTTTTGTGATGACCCCTTTTGTGATGACCCCTTTTGTGATGATCCCTTTTGTGATGACCCCTTTTGTGATGACCCCTTTTGTGACCTTCGTGACAAGCGCCAAGATTTCCAGTAGCAAGCTCGCGCGCGGCAACTCACCCACTTGTCCAAGTTTGTAAACCGAGCTCAAAATATCGACGAGACGATTGCGCCGTAAAAATGATGCTCGTCTTATCTTCCCGTCACCGAGTTTCCGTTTCGGCTTCGTAGGTTTGCATCTTCCTCAACAGTTGCTTCACGATTTCCGGGTGTTGTTCGGCGATGTTATTTGATTCGCCGATATCGACGTTCAAATCGAATAGCAGCGGTTGATCACTCTCTAGTTTCGGTAACATCCAACTCGGCTGTTTGGGCAGTTGTAGCTTCCATTTGCCCGATCGGATGCCGGTCGCTTCATTGCCGCCAAAAATGAAGTCGGTCTCATCACGCGAGCCGAGACTTTCCAACACCGGCCGGATCGTTCGTCCATCGTAGACTCGCTCCGCCGGCAGCGGAATTTTTAAATAATCCAGCATCGTCGGCAGAATGTCGGTGATGATCGCGGGTGAGGATTCCACTTTGCCTGGGGCAATGACGCCTGGCAACCGAAAGATGCCTGGGACTCGCACGCCACCCTCGAATGTCGCCTGCTTGCCACCGCGCAGTGGTGCGTTGCTGCCGCTAGTCATGTCTGCACAAAACCAACGTTGAACCTCGTCGGGTTGATGGGCCACATGATGCGTTGCACCGTTGTCGCTGGTGAACAGCACCAGTGTTGTGTCGTCGATGCCAAAGGCCTTCAGCGCTCGCATCACTTCACCCGTGCTCCAATCGATTTCTTCGATACTGTCACCGTACAAGCCGTTTTGTGACTTGCTGACGAAGTCGGGCGACGCACCGATGATCGCATGAGGCATCGCGTGGGCCAAGAACAGAAAGAACGGACGATCGTGATGCTTGCTGATGAAGTTCACCGCGTCGGCGGTGTACTGCTGGGTCAGTAGGTTGACATTGATTGGCTGCTCGACGATCTCGCCGTCCAGCATCATTGGCATCGGTGGCCATGCTTCTCGGCGACGAGTTTCCTGCGGATGGCCTGCGGTCATATCGTTCGGATACGGCATCCCATACCAGTGGTCGAATCCATGAGCTTGTGGCAAATGTTCCGGTTTTCCATGACCGAGATGCCATTTGCCACTCAGATGAGTTGCGTAGCCGGCGTCTTGCAGCAATTCAGCAAGCGTGACTTCGACGTTGGGCAAAGCATCCTCGGTCGACGTCGGCCACAACACTCCGGGACTGCCGCAGCGACGCGGTAAACGCCCGGTCAGAAACGCCGCCCGAGTCGGCGTACACACGGACGACGTGACATAGAAATCGGTGAACCGCATCCCTTCATCGGCCAAGCGATCGATGTGCGGAGTGCGATGGACGCTACTGCCGTAGCAACCCAAGTCACCATAGCCGAGATCGTCGGCCATGATGACCAGCAGATTCAGTCGCGGCGGATCGCTGGCAACGCTTGGCTGCGCAGTCGCCCGCGTCAGACAGAGAATTGACGACGTGAAAAAAGCGAACCAAAGAAAACGAAAGCAACAGCGCATACGACATCCACCTAGAAAACGAGCTCTAACCACTATCCACCGATCGCATACATCGGACGGTCGGGCGGGATGAATCCGTCTTCGTCGATCCCGTGCGCCGCGGCCTTTCCCGTAACCGATGCTTGCACCTGAGCGAGCAGTTCTTCGTCCGTTGCACCGGATCGCATCAATTCGCGAAGCGGCGTTTCGCCGGCTGCGAACAAACAGTTACGCACTCCGCCATCCGCCGTAATCCGAATCCGATTGCACCCGCTACAAAACGGAGCCGTCACCGAACGAATGATTCCGACCGGATGTCCGTCGACCAAAAATTCTTCGGCCGGCTGAGACGCCACCGAGCGCGGACGCTCGATCACTTCACCAAAGTGATCTCGCAAGATCACCAACAACCGATCGCCCGTCAAAACTTTGTCGTGTGTCCAAGCCTTGTCGGTATCTAGCGGCATAAACTCGATGAAACGCATTGTGACCCTACGGTCGATTGCAAAACGTACCAGCGCCGCGACTTCTTTCTCGGTAATGCCCGTGATCGCTAGAGAATTCAGTTTTACCGAATCAAAACCAACCGCGATGGCAGCGTCGATGCCGGCGATCGTCTTTTCCAAACCGTCTCGCCTAGAAATCTTGCGAAAAACATCGGCGTCGAGCGTGTCCAACGAGATATTGACGCGTCGCAACCCAGCCTCTCGCAACTGGGCCGCATGCTCGGCTAGCAAGATCCCATTGGTGGTCATCGACAGGTCTTCCAAACCGTCAATCGCAGCAAGCTTGCTGATCAGCGTCGACAACTCACGACGCACCAGCGGTTCGCCGCCGGTAATTCGAATGTCACGAACACCGGCCCGAGTGACCAGGATCGTCGCCAGTCGCCGAATTTCTTCGAACGACAACAACCGATCCTTGTTCATGAACTGAGCGCCCGTTTCCGGCATGCAGTAGAAGCAGCGGATGTTGCATCGATCCGTCACGCTGATGCGAACGCTGTCATGGACACGGCCAAAGCGATCGACCAGCGGTGTGATGGGAACCATATCAGGTTACTCGTCTTCCTCGACAAGACTGAATCCCAACATTTCGATCATGTTCAAATACAGCAAGTAGAACACCGGGATCAGGATCAACACCAAAACCGTTGCCAACATCAAACCGAACGCCAAACTGGCGGCCATCGGAATCAGCAACTGCGCTTGAAACGACTTCTCGGTGATCAGAGGCATCAACCCAGCGATCGTTGTCAAACTGGTCAAAATGATCGGACGAAACCGGCGCTGCCCCGACTCGACCAGTGCTTCGCGAATCGGCACACCATCGCGAACGCGTGCGTTGATAAAGTCGATTAACACGATCGAGTCATTCACCACCACACCGGCAAGAGCGACCAAACCGAACATGCTGAACAGAGTTAGCGGCAACCCTAAAAACGCATGTCCCCAAACCGCACCGATCATACCGAACGGGATGATGGCCAGAATCAATAGTGGTTGAAAGTAACTTCGAAACTGCAGCACCAACAACACAAACATCGCGACAATGGCGATGCCAAATCCGGTGATCAGGCTGCCAACCGATTCATTGCTTTGTTCACGTTGTCCCTCCCAACGAACATCGATCGCTGGATATTCCAGCTGCAGTTCTGGGACGAACGACTTTTGTAACTCGCCGATGATCAGGTTTGCGTTGGCTTTGGTTTCATCCAAGTCCGCACTGATCGTGATGCTTCGTCGCTGGTCGACTCGGTTGATCTCCGAAAACCCGCGGCTCAAATTAACTTCGGCAAGTTCAGTGATTGGACGTTGGCTTCCGTCGGGCGTTTGAATTCGGATTTCGCGAAAATCAACCAAGCTGCGTCGTTCTTCTTCGGGGTAACGAACCATCAACTTGACTTCGTGACGACCACGCTGCAGTCGCATTACTTCGGCGCCGAAGTAAACGTTGCGGACGGTTTCGCCAAGATCAGTCGGCGTCACGCCCGTTGCCAACGCGCGATCCTTGACCCGAAATTGGAACTCCCACTTTCCAGGCGTGTTGTCGTCCGCGATGTCATAGACACCGGCGAACTGACCAAGTCTCGCTTTGATTTTTTCAGTCGCCGCGACCAACTGGTCAACGTCCTTACCAGGCGCTAGCAACTTGAATTCGATCGCCTTACCGCCTGGACCAACCCCCACGGTACCGTAGGTGATCCGCTCTGAACCGGGGAACTCGCCCGTTTCGGCTCTCCACATCGAAATCAAATCATCGCTGCGAACGTCACGGATCTCGGTATCGAACAGTTCTGCAAAAATCTGGCCAACATGCGAACCGGCGCCACCACCGCCGGCAGCGTTGTTCAGGTTGGTAATCGTACCGACGTCGCGATACGTCATCCGAACCGGACCTTCGCCCACTCCTTCATCGGACGTATAGATTTCTTCGACCGGAACTCCCAATCGTTCGGCGTGCTCTTTTCCGATTCGCTTGCTGATCCGGCGAAGGGCTTCTTCCATCTTGCGAGTCGCATTGTCCGTTTCCGCAGCCGGCGTACCATCGGGAAACGCTATCGTCGCTTGCAGATTGTTGTTGTCCGTCTTGGGGAACAGAATCGACGGCACGACGCCACCGCGAATCAATCCGCCGGTAAAGATAAACAACGAAATCGCAAACGCGATCGGCACCAAGGGATGTCGCAGCGAGAACTTTAGTGTTGGCACGTACAACCGAGCCACCACCCAATCCAAGCCCCAGCCCGTTCGCAGCGACAACCAGTTCAGCGCCATGCCGACCGGACGCAGCGGATACGTTAGCACCGACAACAATCGAAAGAATCCGGTGTGCTTGTGCGCCAAGTGAGTCGGCAATACGAACACGCTTTCCCACAACGAGATCACCAACATCGCAATCACGGCGAAGGGGATCACGCCCATAAACTTTCCCATCACGCCGGATACAAAAAACATCGGCGAAAACGCTATCACGGTCGTGGTCACGGACGCTGCGACGCTACCCATGACTTCCAAAGTCCCGTCGATCGAAGCTTGCTTGAGCGACTTTCCCATTTGGATGTGCGCATAGATGTTCTCACCAATCACAATCGCGTCATCGACCACGATGCCAAGTGCGACCAAGAACGAAAACAGACTCAGCATGTTTAGCGTTTGCCCGCCATAAGACAAAAACAATCCGGCACCCAAAATCGAAATCGGAATTCCCATCGCGACCCAGAACGCCAAACGCATTTCCAAGAACAACGTCAGCACCAAGAACACCAACAACAACCCTTGCGCACCATTGCGCAGCAACAAGTTCAATCGACCGCGAACCTCGGTGCTGCTGTCGCCCCAAACCTCGAACCGGTACCCTTCGGGCAACTCTGCCGTGGCGACGTGCGCTCGAACCGCATCAACCATCGCCAACAAGTCTTCCGTTTTTGTACGCTCGACATTGACGACCATCGCTGGTTCGCCATTGATCTCGCCTACCGACGTGATGTCTTGAAACTCGTCGCGAACGGTTCCCAAGTCGTTGACGGTCAGTACGACGCCGCCGGGTTGTGTGATGACCGGCAGTCGCCCAATTTCTTCGCCGATGCGACCCTTGTTCTTCGCCCGCAGCAGGATTTCCTGGCCTTCGGATTTCAGGTTTCCACCGGGCAACTCCACGTTCCTAGCACGAATGGTTTGCGCCACACTGGCCAGCGACAATCCATAACTACGCAGCGTAGCCTCGGGGATTTCAACGTCGATCTGATACGGACGAGCGCCCATAACCGACGCCGACGACACCGAGGGCAATCGAAGAATGTCGTCGCGAACGCTTTCAGCGACCTCGCGAAGTTTCAGCTCGCCTTCGCGTGTACGATCGGCCGGTCCAACGACGCCGACGCGGATCGCGGCTTCGCGAAACGTGATCTGCTGGATCAATGGGTCTTCGGCCAAGACCGGAAAGCTGGGGATGCGATCGACTTCGCGATCGATTTCAGCCATCACCTTTTGCACGTCTTTGACATCGGCGCGCAGTTCCGCCAGCACGAATCCGCTGCCCTCTTGAGCGATCGAGGTCACCTTTTTGATCCCGTCGATCGACCGAATCGCTTCTTCGATCTTCTGGCAAATCGCTTCTTCGGTATCCTGAGGTGTCGCACCCGGGTAAGGCACCGAAATCATGACGATTTCAAGTTCAAAAGCGGGGAACACCTCGCGTCGCATTTTCCACAATGACACTCCACCAACCAACATCAACGCCAACATCAACATGTTCATGCCGGGGGCATTCGAAATTGCCCATGCAATGACTTTTCTCATCACGCACCCTCCGTATTTTTCGCGCGAGACGCCACCGATTGATCAGCATCGGCCGGAGCAGCACCGTCGCCATCGAGACGTTCGGCTCGCACGGGCATCGAACCATCGTCGAAACCACCGAGCGGTGAAACGACGACGTAAGAGCCGCTGACAAGTTCAGGACTTTGGACTTCACAAACCCACATTCGATTGGCGCCCTCAAACGCCGAAACTCGATCGCCGCTTGCATTGGTATCAGTTGATAGCGTCTGTTGAGATCCCGACACATTGCCCAACGTCAATGTGTCGACCGGAACCACGCTACGGCGCACAATTACTTTTCCAGGCTCCCATCGTTTGGCATTAAAACCGTCGTCCGCCAGATCGCCAGTGACTTCCGTTTCAGTCGTTTCCAAAACCGATTCGTCTGGCATAAATTGAAAGACTCGATTGCCCGGTTGCAAAGCGCGAGCGGGAATGACGACCAACGAAGCCTTGGGTTTGATCATCAACTTCACCCGCACATACATGCCACGGACCAGTGCCGGCGTGCCCGTTTTGGTTATAGGCTTACCGTTTTCATCAACCATTTCCTGAGGATTATCGACCACGACTCGTACGGGAACCGTCCGCGTCGTGGGATCCAAGCCGATGCCGTTGTACGACAAAAGTCGCCCGTTCCACCGGTACACGACGTTGTCACGTCCCGACATTTCGTATTCGATGATCGCTGGCGTTTCTGGCAAGTCGTAGTTGCGCGACGCCGTATCGACGGTTTCGTTGCCTTGATTGAGAACCCAGTAAAGTTGATCCATTCGCAGGCTGCTGGACACGTCTACTTTCGACGTATCGTCGATCACAACCAGAGTCGTGCCACGAGAGACGAACGTGTTCAGATCAGCTTCCTCGGCGACGATCACGCCTTCGATGGGTGCTCGGATTTCGGTGCGTGCCAAGTTCGTTTCCGCGCCACGAAGCTGTGTGTCAGCCAATCGTTCGGACGACTCCAGCCGGATCCGGCGTTGGACCAGCAGATCAAACTGGTTTTCAAAGTTGACCAACTGCTGTCGCGATGCCAACAGAGCACGATTTGCTTGATCGATTTCCGCTCGCGAAGCGTAACCGGCCGGCATCGCGTTTTGTCGGTCGACTTCTTTTTGTTGCAATGCAAGATCTTGCTTTGCGACTTCAATCGACCGCTTCGCGTTGGCCATTTCCTGATCAACTTCGCGAAGCGCCTGATAATCTTGTTCTTTCATGCGAGTCAGTCGGTCGACTTCCAACTCGTAGTCCGTTGCATCAATCTTCATCAGCAACTGGCCCGCGGTGACATACGAACCTGCTTCACATTCAACAGCTTTGAAAACCACCTTGCCTGCGATCTCGGCCGCCACACGTGCTTCACGGTACGGAACCACGGTGCCATCGACTTGCAAACGCAGAGGTTGGCCGGTCTGTTCGAGTGACTGAAGTTGTTGAACACGTACGGGCGGCAACGCCTTCAAGCGGCCATCCCGAGTCGTATCGGTAGATGGCCGAGTCGCCGGTTCAACGGTCCCCAACATCACTACCGCTGCTCCAGCACATGCGAGCAGCCCCAGCGGAATCAGGACGTTGAACAACACTCCATTCTTAAAAGCAGCAAGTCGCGAGGGCGCGGACTTGGATGCCTTCGGATCGACCGATGTGTCAATTTTCACCGGCGAGGATTCAGTGCTAGGTTCAGAACTATTTTGCATGAGATTTATAGTAAGTTTTCAGGGCGGATCACTTCGTCGCTGCGAATGGCAGCTAAAGTCACCGCAGTGATATGTCGGCTGATGGTTTCGACGTCAAAATGCAATTCACGTTGCTGGGCGGGGACCAACAACTTGATTGCATCGGCGCCGACTTTGTAGTGAACGCACTGGCCGACGACGCTTAGAGCCAATTGCTGGATGACATGATCCGAGACTGACGGATCATTGATCAATACCGTGATATTTTGAAGCAGTCGATCGTGCAGCGGTTTGAAGTACTCAACCACAATGTCCTCGAACACCGGCGTTGGGTTCTGCATCTCGCGCATGAACAATTGTGATTCCCACCCCGACGGATCCGCTGCCAGAATCCGCGACATCAGTGTTCGCACGACTCTCGCCAGCGACGCAGAGGGGTCATCATCCACAGAAGCATACGGAGTCGGAAACTGGCGTTGGCGTGATTCGCGAATTTGTCGAATCAACTCGCGGTAAAGCCCCAATTTGTCGCCAAAATGGTAGCCCACTGAGGCCACATTGACCCCCGCCGCCGCACAGATCTCACGTACTGTCGCTCGATCGAATCCTCGCGCTGCAAACACAGGCCCGGAAGCCTCCAGTAGCTTCGCTCGCGTGTCCAATTCGGTCGTTGACGGGGCGTCAGACAAGCTTTTCACTGCTCCGGCGGATTCAAACAACAGTTTTAAACAATCGTTTGAATCCCTCAAATTGTCAAGTCCGAAAGGTTCCTGCAGGGAAACCAATATAAAACAGGAGCATTAACCCCCCCGGGCTGCATGCCGTTTGCCCCCGATCCAGCCAGCCGGTTTCCGTGTCCCAACTCGGCATTGACGCTTTGGCCGTTGCGCCATCATCCTTGACGTTGACCGATTCTGGCCTTTGGTATGCCAGGACGACCCTAAACCATTTGCCCCCCGAGTTGCGATGAGCGCGAACGTCCAAGTCCAGTTGCCCGATGGAACCCTGGCCAGTCACCCTTTTGAAACCACGCCGATGGATATCGCCAAGGGGATCAGCGAGGGACTCGCCCGCAGCGTCATCGCAGCCGACGTGGCTGGCAAGATCGTCGACGCCGACCGCCCGTTGGGCGAGCTTGCTGAATCCGCTGCACCGCTCGCACTGAAGTTGTTGACCAGCCGCGATCGCGAAGCGCTTGATGTGCTGCGTCACTCGGCCGCCCACGTGATGGCTCGCGCTGTCATGCGTTTGTACAAAGGCGTCTCTTTGGCGTTCGGGCCGACCACCGACGGCGGCTTCTATTACGACTTTGACATTCCGGAAACTCTCAGCGAAGAAGACTTTCCGAAGATCGAAGCCGAAATCAAAAAGATCATCAAAGACAAAGAACCGTTCGAACGCTTCTCGTTGTCGCGCGACGAAGCCCGCAAGTTGCTTGACGACTTGGACCAAGACCTAAAAGTCGAACACATCGATACCGGTTTGTCGGATCAAGAATCAGTCAGCTTCTATCGTCAAGGTGAGTTCGTGGACTTGTGCCGCGGGCCTCACATTCCTGACGCCGGAAAGATCAAAGCGATCAAGATGATGAGCGTCGCCGGGTCGCACTGGAAAGGCGACGTGTCGGGACGGTCGTTACAACGACTTTATGGCACCGCGTTCTTTGACAAGAAAGAACTGGCGGCTTACTTGGAACAACTCGAAGAGGCCAAGCGACGCGACCACCGCGTGCTGGGCAAGCAACACGGATTGTTTTCGATCAACCCCGAAGTCGGCCAAGGACTGTGTCTGTGGTTGCCCAAGGGCGCGAGAGTTCGCGTGGCGTTGGAAGACTTCTTGCGTAAAGAACTGCTTTCGCGAGGCTACGATCCGGTCTACAGCCCGCACATCGGCCGCGTTGAAATGTACGAAACCAGCGGCCACTTTCCGTACTATCGCGACAGCCAATTTGCGCCCCTGTACGGTCAAGAGGTCGGCGGCATGTTGGACGCCTGGAGCCAACGCCTGGCCGACGGATCGTTGTCGAAAGACGACGAGGACAAGTTGATGGCGGCGGCAGAAGTGTTCGGTGTCAAACTGAATCACTACAAGCCATCGGCGTCGTCGGAAGCCAAGCAAGGAGCGCTGCACGATTGGCAAACCGAGAACGAACGTTACTTGCTGAAGCCGATGAACTGTCCGCATCACTGCTACATGTTCAAGGCTCAACCACGTTCGTATCGCCAATTGCCACTGCGTTTGTTTGAGTTCGGTACCGTTTACCGTCACGAACAGACCGGCGAATTGAACGGTCTGCTACGTGTTCGCGGACTGACCCAAGACGACGCGCACATTTTCTGCACTGCCGATCAAGTCGAAGAAGAATTCCGCGCCACCATCGAACTGACCAAGTTCGTGTTGAAATCGGTCGGCCTGGACGACTACCGCGTTCAATTGTCGCTGCGAGATCCGGATAGCAGCAAGTATGTCGGTACCGAAGAGCAGTGGGACAACGCCGAAGGCGCGCTGCGAGGCGTGCTGCAACAGTCGGGTTTGGACTTCAACGAAGAGCCTGGCGAAGCCGCATTCTATGGACCAAAGGCCGACTTCATGATCCGCGACTGCATCGGTCGTTCGTGGCAACTCGGCACGGTCCAGTTGGACTACAACTTGCCCGAACGGTTTAAGCTGGAATACGCTGGCGGCGACAACACGACTCACCGCCCCGTCATGATCCACCGCGCTCCATTCGGCTCGCTCGAACGATTCGTCGGCGTGCTGATCGAGCACTTTGCGGGTGCGTTTCCGATGTGGTTGTCGCCCGAACAAATCCGCGTGCTACCGCTAAGCGACAAATCGATCGACTATGCCGTCCAAGTCGCCAAGCAATTGTCGGACGCTGGTTTGAAAGCCACGGTCGACAACACCGGCGGCAAGGTTCAAGCCAAGATCCGCAACGCGCAATTGGACCTCGTCAACTACATGGCGGTCGTCGGTCCCAAAGAAGCGGAAACCGGCCAAGTGGCGCTGCGAGACCGGATCGATGGCGACCTGGGTTCGATGCCGATCGCGGAGGCAATTGCTCGATTGACCAAGGAAATCGAAACTCGCCAAGTCCGCCAAGCGGTCAAACCCAGCGACGTGACGCTTTAGCGTTTTATAGGCTCTGCCTGCCCCCGCGCCACATCGCTCGCGGGGCAGACGTGATTGTGGAAATCATTTCTCATGAATTTCCCAATAGCGACTTGCCCACCAGGTCACGGTGCCGTGAAAATAGTGCCGTTATCGGATTGCTGATCAAGATTTTGAGATCAGCGATCTCAGTTGGGCTAGCCGCTTCTGGGAGCAGCGTGATGTGGGTTCCGCACAGATTGATTCTTCTGGTTTCTTGTCGGTTATGGCTAAGCATCCTTGCATTCGCCATCTGCTTAAGGTCAGACGCGATCGTTTCAGCGGATAACAAAACAAACACGCCGCCACCGCAAAAGGTTTCGGTAGCGATCCGCGCAAAGTCACCGTTTGTAAACGTAGGCATGCTTCAGATCGACGGGCTAGAAACCGGCAAGGACCACGTCGTCCAGATGATGTTGGCCAACGAAACATCTGAGACACTCAATCTCGAAAATTCCGTAGCGACCTACAATCTCATCAAGGTTAAACCTACTCAACCAACGCTTGCGGCGGGCCAGTCATGCCGAGTCGACCTTGTTTTGCAACCGCAAGCGAATTTTTCGAAGCATGTCTGGGAACAATCGATCGAATTCCGTCCACCGCGTGGTGTTCGAGGAGCGAGCGCGACGCTAACGGTCAGCTCGAAGCTAAAAGGGTTGTTCTCGGTCTCGCCGGATAGCGTCTTGTTGATCGCGTCCACTTTAAAAGGCGAATCGGAAACCAGGTTTACCAAGGTACTCGACGTCACGTTTTCACCACCCGTTGATCCCAAGAACTTTCGATTCTCGGGCTCCGAAATTGTCAATTTGTTGGACATCGGTGTGACAAATCGAGGATCCGGCGGCCAAGCCGAAATCGAGGTGGCGGCCGAGTTAGCTTACATTCCAACCGAAGGCGTACACGGAGATCTCGAGATCACTGATACGGTGACCAACAAAGTCCGTGTCGTTCATATCACCATGGTCCAGCGAGCTCGCATCCGAGTGTTCCCTTCGAAGTTGGTGTTTCGCCCGCTAGCGAACAGTGATCGGTGGGTCGCGTCAGGGATGTTGATCCGCGAGCAACCCAATGCGGACAAAGACGATGATATCGCAACGACAACAACAGAACCGGCGAATGTGTCAGATGCCGTTTTCTGTACAGCGAGTCTTGGCGAACGAGCGGTTAAACTCAAGACCGAGTTGACGGAAGTCAGCTCGAATGTCCAGAGATTCCGTTTGACGATTGACCCAGCAAAACTTGATGAGTCATCGAATGCGACGACTAAACCGTCTGTCATGTGGGACATTCACTGGGGCAAGGATCGCGTCAGCGACAAATCGGTCGCGATTGTTCCTAGCCGTCCCTAAGTGTTCGAAATCAGGATCCAGAAGATGCCTCGCTTGATTGTCTTGTTGTGCGTTTTAGCGTTGAGTTCTGTTTCGTTGAGTTCTGTTTCGTTGGGCCAGGAAGCCGACGGCGACGCTGACAAGGACGGCAGTCGGTTCGCCGCCTCGTTGATTGAAGGACTCATCGCGAACAACGAATCGCTGCATGCCTACTCTTTGGCGTACACATCGAAATTCGAAAGCAACCGACCGGGGGCACGGCGAGTGCAGGACCAGAAAGTTCGTTGCTATCACGATCCCGATTCGGAGAGAACGATTGTTGCCCGGCGGACAATGAGCAACCAATTCGACAGCGCCGGCGAAATGAAAACCTATGACGGGATCTTCTTAATCGAGATGGTCAGAAACCGCCAGGCAATGATGACGGACTCGCAAGGCAAGCGGCGGATTCACGTGCCAGACCAGAAACCGCTCAGCATGTCGATTCGACTGCCTTTTTTTCACACACTTGGTTTCCATGCCTTTCCGGACAACGCGAGTTCGACGTTCAATCGCGAGTTTTGGAAAACGCAGGCAGTTTCTCAAGAAGGCATGAGTTCTTCGCTGATCAACAACCAGTCGGCATTGGTGCGGCAGACGTTTGAAAAGGATGGCGTACCGACAGTGAAATACGAATGGACTTTCGATTTAGAATCGCTTTGTCCAACCCAACGAAAGTCGTACTACTTTAACGCGGAATTGAAAAAGTTCGTGTTTAAAGAACTCGAAAAAATCACTTGGAAAAACTTCAATGGAATCCAACTTCCCGTAGCAATCCATGACGAAAATAGCCAGGTCGCCATCGAGCCGGGTTCGGGAAAACGATTGAACTTCACCCAGCAGACCGAAACCAACTTCCTCTGGCTCTCGGTCGGCAAACCAATGGCTTCCGATGAACCAGCGCCAGACCAATTGGCGACGCTCGATACCATCGCCCGGTGGATCGATTCAGGCCTCGGCGAGGTTTCGGATGGCAAGACTGCCCGTTAATCATCCGATTTTGGTGGCATTTGCTCAGAAGTTCAACTTTCTTGCACGGATCTTTGCCGTCGCTGTCACTAACGAGATAGCGACAATTTGATCCGGCTTTTCCGCGAGAAAAATCATGCGACTGACCCTCCGCACCCTTCTGGCTTACCTCGACAATACTCTTGAGCCGCAGGACGCTGAAGTTCTGCGTCAAAAGCTGGCCGAGAGTGGGTTTGCGACTCAGTTGGTCCAGCGTTTACGAGCCGGGCTGGTCAATCCAGCTCTGACGGCCTTGCGCCCCGATGCGGTCGGCCCGAACGAGGACGCCAATGCGATCGGCGAGTACCTGGACAGCACGCTGCCGACCGAACAGGTCGCCGAGATCGAACGGGCGTGTTTGGAATCGGATTCGCGTCTGGCCGAAGCTGCGGCGTGTCACCAAATCCTAACCATGGTGCTGGGCAAGACGGCTGATGTCCCGCCGGCGCTGCGGAACCGGATCTATGAACTTCCCGAACGAGAGATCGAGCGGATTGCGTCATCGAGCAGTCGATTTTCGTCCTTGTCGATTGATGATCCACCGCCGGTCGTCCACGACATCTTCGACGCGCCGACGATGGACTCGCCACTGACTCATTCTGGCGGTCCCGTTACTCCGGTTGGACCGAGCGACACAGGCGTATCCGACGCACCGACGCGGATCCGCGAATCAGGTGTGATCGCTGACGCCGCAGCGGGGAAGGGCAAAACACCTGCGATTGCTGGTTCAAAGAAACGAGACCGCACTGACACGGCGATCTATGGTGGATCCATTCGAACTTCGCGGATCGCGCCATGGCTGGTTTCATTAGCACTCGCCGGAGTCTTATTGTTTGCGATGACGCGGCTGTTTGCACCGCTACTGAATCGCGGCACCGAGGTCGCCGACTTGGTAGATAGCGACTTGGTCAATAGGGACTTAGTCGACCGAGACACTGTTTCGACGCCAGACATTGAAGTTCCACCGGACCTGTCACCGCCGATGGTTGAGATCGAACCGACCACCGAAGCCGACGATTTTTCGGACGCCGAAATGTTGCCACCACCCGCCGCGATAGCAGAACCCGATCTCGGGCGTCCCGACATCATCGAACCTGAAACCGAACCCGACGTGGGGGTCGAGATGACAAACGACGGCGATCTGGACGTTCAGGTGCTCGCACCACCAACGCCAGCCATGGCAGATGGCGGACTTTCCGATCCCGGTGACGAAGACGATACGTTTACCGAAATGGCACCACCGTCGCCGAGCGTGGCAGCACTTCCGCCAGCCAGCGATGCGTCGCTGCCGCCGGGCGACGGACCTGAACCGCCACTCGCCAGCGAGATGACCGCAGAAGTCAGCGGCGAGAACCTTGGAGTCGCCAATGCAGCGGCACCCGAGATCGCAACGATCACGACGGAGAACACGTTGGTGGCGACCAACAAGGGATTGCCTGGTGAAGCACCCAAGTGGGTGCGTTTGAAGAAGGGCATGACCGTTGTCCCTGGCTACTCGATCGTTTGTCCGCCCACGTTCCGCGCGACGATGACATCGGTCTCCGGCTTTGACGTGACGTTGGTCGGACCAGCCGAAGTCGTTTGGGTTGCCGATGGGACTGGCGAATCGGCGTTGGCGGTGATCAGCGGTCGACTGCTGATGAAATCGAACAAGCCAGACGTCCGCATCGATTTAGCGCTGGGCAACGAACTGGTCACGCTGTCATTTGCAGACATCGGGTCGGTCGCGGCGGCCAGCGTCAAGCACTTTCGCGCACCGGGTTATGATCCGAAAGTATCCGAGAATCGAATCGAATTGGCCGGCGTTTTGTCGGTCCAGGGGTCGATTGACTTGGCGGCCGAACAGGGCGAAGAAACACTCAATACGGGTCTGCAATGGGTCAAACGCGGCGCGGCTGCACCGACGACTTCGCCAGTCGACGAAGTACCTGCTTGGATCAGTCCAGTTTCTCCCACAGCAACCTCGCTTGCCGCTAGTGCTCGCGAAGGATTGCTAGAACTGATCAAGAGTGATCAACCGCTTGAGATCGCGCTTCGCGAAGCCACCCTATTTCGGCGCAGCGAAGTGGCCGCTCTTGCTGCCGAAACTTTGTTGCACATGGGTCAAGGCGACGTCTATTTTGGCAACGACGGAATCCTTAGCGAAACAAAACAACGCGCTTACTGGCCCGAGCACTTTCTGGAACTCGTCGCCACTGTCGACCGCAGCGCGATCGCTGCAGAACAATTGGAAAAGTCGATCACAAAGATGGACGCAACCAATGCAACGGCGATCATGCGTTTGTTGACAGGCTATTCGCAGAAGCAATTGGTCGAAGGCGACGATGAAACGTTAGTCAACTTGCTAGATTCTGAAGCGATGGCGGTACGAGTTCTTGCGCTCGAGAACTTGAACAAGATCACCGGAACGACCTTGTATTTCCGCGCCGAGCAAGACAACGCCGTTCGGCGAGCACCCGGAATCAAAAAATGGGTCGCCCGCCAACGCAAGGGCGACATCCGCTGGCCCGAATGAAAGCCGCCGGAATCCATCACAAGTGCGGCAATCGCGAATCAGAATTCTGGTTTGCTTAAGCCGCGTTTGGCAGTCCGTAATCCGTTCGCTTGCGACCTGACGTGACCGTTTGTTTTCGGATGTTTAGATTGCGTTGCAAGTCCTCGGCGTTGGCGTATCCGCGACCGTGATCCAAATGCAAGACAACGGTTTGGAATCGCACATGCTTGCCACGAACGCCAGCGTTTTCGAGTCGCTCGCCCAGTTCACGGTCTTGGCCACCATATCGCATTCGCTCGTCGAAGCCGCCGGCAGCGACCACATCGGTTGTCCAGCCCGACGAGTTATTACCGTTCCAGGTTGGACGTGTCGGCGTGATTTGGTTTAGCAACTTGCTGGCACGGCCACTGACCAGGCGCAGCCATCGGTGCGACGCCGGCAGACCGTGCTTTCGCAGCCAGGACAGCTTGAACGCGTCACCGCTGCGGATGTCCTCGGGCGTGATCGATTGGCTGACCGACATTGGCAACTTGTAGTACCCGCCTGACAAAAAACGCTGTGGCTCGAGAGCCGCATAATGCTGGGCCAGAAAATCTGATCGCGGGATACAGTCACCATCGGAAAACAACACGTACTCGCCTGCAACCGCTTCGAGCGCGCGGTTTAAGATCGTACTCTTGCGAAACCCGTCATCAGCGTGCCAAACGTGCTTGATCGTCAACGACGTTTCATCACGCAACCGTTTTACCAACTCTGCTGTTTCGACTCGCGAACCGTCATCAGCCAAGACAATTTCAAACTCGCGGTGTTGTTGGACCGAGTATCCCCACAAAACTTTTTCGAGCCAGGCGGGTTGGTTGTAGGTCGACAGCACAACGCTGATCAATTTCGGTTTCATCGTGATCATGTTTTGAAATGGCAAGATGGTTTCAAGCGGCGCGAGCGGTTGTGGTCGCAGCGTCGTGAAAGTTGTGATCGTGAAAGGGCAGGCAGATTCGGCGTGCCGACAAATCGAACTGGCCGTCGCGTAGGTTTTTGACAAACCGAGTTCCGCAAAGGTGCTCGTCATAAAATTCAGCGCCCGACCTTCGCATTCGCGCGATCTCGGCAACTGGCATCGAAACAGCACGACTGATGGCGTCGACCAAACTGGCGCGATCCGAAAAACAAATCGCGTTGACTCCGTCGATCAAATGCGGCGTGACTCGATCGCCATACTGAAGAATCGGGATTGTGCCGACGCTCATCGATTCAACCAAGTGATGGCAAGTTGGCTGGGAAGATCCGGGGCAACACAAGAAGAAATTGGCGGACGCGATCACGGGCATCCAGTTCGATGCAGATACGGGATCTGTGCGGCTATCGGACAACACGATCGAGTCGGTCCGATTAGCAAGCTCAAACCGTTCATTGACGTGTTGGGGGTGGCTTTGGCGAACGGTCTCGAGCACTTCGATTCGATTGAGCAAACCGAATCCTTGGCCGATCTGCTGATCGCCGTAACGCGGTTTTTGGTTGCCAGCGAACAGCACCGAAAACCAACGGCGATGGTTGCGAAGATCGCCGAGCAAACAGGGGCTGATCCGGCCAAGCGTCGTGGGGTGCATCGGGTAGGGCATCACCGGAACACTGCGATCGATATCACGCCCGATATCCAATTGAATGGTGGTGTCCGATTGAATGAAGTCGCGTTTCGGATGATGCGATCCAACCGAACCGTCGGCTAGCACGATCGCGTCCGCGGGAATCTGGCGACTGTCTTCGACGTAGGTCACACCCGGCATCGCCAACATGCGACGCCCGTACTCTTTGTGCGCAATCGCGGCCAGCGTCATCGCATCGGTGGACAGATAAAGCGGCGATCGGGCATCAATGCAATGATGAGCCAGCGTCGCCAAGTGTCGTCCCGCATCAATCATCATCTGGTTCGTGCTGAGCCGCAGCGCAATCGGACGCTGGTCAAGCGAGACCGGCGACACGGGCTTGTCGCGAAGAATCTGACGCGCCCGCCGAATGTCGACAGGAAAGCGAACCAGCGATTTCCATTTCATGCGTTTCAACTAGATTTGGGCAGGCGGCGAACGAGACATTTCTCGAGTCATTCTGTAGTGTCTTTCGATACAAAAAACGCCCAAGGCACGTCAAGTTCGGACACGTCGAGCCGCTACCACCCCAGGTAGATTGAACTCGAAGTTTTCCGAAACCCAGGATGTGAATAGGGGTTCAACGGCCGAAGCTCTTCTCTTTTCTCGAGGCCAATAGGCGTAAAATGCACTACCAAAGCCGCCCAGTCTCCGCATTCTGCCTAGCCATTGGCCTGTTGGCCGCCTGCCTGGCACAGACACCGGTTACTGGCCAGAATTTCTTTCCCAAAATTTTGGTCGGAACCCCGACCGACGACTACGAATCGGTGGGCATCGTGGGCAGTATCACTGGCGGCGGTTTTTGCACGGGCACACTGATCTCATCAACCGACGTGCTGACAGCCGCGCATTGTGCGTTTGAAGTCGAGAGTTCGACGGAGGGGACGTTTGAAGTCGGTGGTCAGCTCTATCTGACTTCAGCGATTTTCATTCACCCAGACTACAACCCCGTCACCTACGAAAACGACATCGCGATTTTTCGATTGTCCGAACCAGTGGCCGACATCGAACCGTCAACCATTTTCCGCGGAACTCCGATCGTCGGTGACTTGTTATCGATCGTTGGCTTCGGCGGAACTGGCACAGCGATCGACGGAAACGATGGAACGTTTGGAATCAAACGAGTTGGCATCACGACGATCGACGACGTGACTGCGACCGTGATCGAGTGGCTGTACGACGATCCCAGTGAAGCCAACACCGCAAGTGGCGACTCGGGTGGACCGGGATTCCTGTTCGTCGACGGCGAGCCGTTCATCGCATCGATCACGTCGGGCGGATCAGTCTTCGATTCGACACTTGGTGACGTTGCGTTCAACACTCGAGTCGACGCGTTCGCAGACTGGATTGACATCACCTTGCTGGAAGCGGTTCCGACCGACACGAGCGATCCTGCCCCCAGCGAACCAGACACAAATTCGCCGTCCGATGAGGATGCCGATGAAGACGCCGATCAAGACACCGACGACGCAATGACGGCCTGTGAAAAATATCTTTCGAAACCGTTTCCGTTTCTCAATTTCCTGATCGATTTCTTAACATCGCTGTTGCAGTCGTTGACCGAGGTGACCGATACGGCAGTTATCACCGACGTGACGGAGACACCGGACGCCACTGACACAGTGGTCGATGATTCGGATTCGGTTACCGAAACGGTCAGTCAATCGACGCCCCATTCAGCAACTCACAAGGTTCGCCGCAATCAACCTCAGCGGAGGGGTCGCAGCGGTGGGCGATAGTTGATTCCCACGCAAGCTCGGCCGAAACAGCGAAAATCGGCTGAACGATTCCGAGCATCGCCGTAAAAGCCATAAAATCCGACCAAAGCCGACCGCAGACTCGTCAAAACGCTTGCATGCGGAATCAGAATGGTTACGCTTTTTGCACTTCTCGCCGCAGAACGCAGGTCCGACTGGACCGCCTTTTGACGTTACTTTTCGATAGGAAGAAATGATGGCTCATTTGCGATTGGCTGCCGCTTTAACGCTCGCGCTTTCGATTTTCGGTTCTCATGCTGATGCCGGTGTCGTGCTGGATTACTCAGACACGACGTTTTTCGACGGATCAAGCACGGTTCGAGTCAAAGCCAAAGCGGCTCTCGAAGCGGCTGTTGCGGACATCAATGCAGTGATCGACTTCAACCTTGGTGCCATCACCAACGACGTGGTAACGGGAACCAGCGGCAGCACGACGGCGACGATTGATTTCCGATACGGGTATCGAAATCCAACGACCAATGCGACGGTGGAAGTTCCCAACACGACGATGCCGGCAAACGAATTTCGCATCTTTGTTGGCATGCGTCCTCTTTCGGGTTCCACCCTCGGCCAGGGCGGCCCCGGCAGCGTTGGCGCGGGTTTTGGCGCGTCCGGTTTCTTCAACCCTGGCGAAGCTCAAGCTGCTGTTACCGCCGCCGCAGCCGCATCGGAGCATCGTCGTGGTGATGGCCCGGTCATGGCGACATTATCCGGTACGGTATTCGGCAGCCCAAACGACTCGGCGTACTCAATTGAGTTTGGTCCGACGATCGGAAACCTTTGGTTTGATGATGACGTTGACAATTTGGGCGGATCGGATGGCGATGCGGCGCTTGACAGTTTTTGGCACTTTGACCACACGACCGCCGTCGATGCCGGAAAAAATGATTTCTACTCGGTTGCACTTCACGAAACTCTTCACGCGCTCGGCGTGGGTGGATCGGAAACTTGGGACAGTTTGGTTACTAACGGCACAGACTGGACCGGCGCCGAAGCGATCGCTGAAATCGGAAGTGGCATCGGCTTGATCGACGCAGGTGGAGCTCACATCACCGATGGAACGATGAGCTTTCGACTGTCCGACGGAATGGCTCAAGAAGTGGTCATGGACCCGAGCATCTTCACGGGGACTCGCAAAAGCTTGACGACGCTCGACGCGGCGTTCCTGCGAGACCTGAACTACACGACGCAAATTACCGCAGTTCCTGAACCCTCGTCGCTGCTTGCGATGACTTTGGCGGGTGCAGGCACTGGACTATTGCGTCGCCGGAAGCCCAGCCACCGAAAGACTCGTTGCTAGAACGAGCGATAGCACCCGGTTCGCACTGCCATCAAGCCGCTATACTACGTCCTGGATCAACTTCGGGACGTCGACGGATGGGTGAAACGTGTTAGTGACCAATTTTGCCAAACGCTACTCTTGGGCGTTACTGTTCGCGGCAGCAATCGCGGCAACGACGACATCGACCGCCCAAGACAAACCGCAAGCGGAACAAAAGTCAGGTGAAGGATCGATCGCCTATTGGGTAACCCAACTCGCCAGCGACCACTACCTGCGCCGCGAAACGGCAGCCCAAAAATTAGCGCAAGCCGGTCCTTCTGCGATTCCTGATCTAATTCAGGTGATGCAAACTGGCGATCTTGAAGTCGTCGAGCGTGCCAGCAATGTCATCACCGAGATCGCTGTTTCGGGTTCACCCCAGGAAGATGGCGGCGCATGGGACAAATTGAACGAGTTGAAAAGTGGCACCGTCGGCCGCGTCGCCTCTCGTGCCCAGACTGCGGTTGACGAAATTCGCAAGCACCGATCGGTCCAAGCTCGCACCGAATTAAATTCCGCGGGTGTATTTGTCGGAATTGACGAGTTCGTGATTCAAGCGCGAAGCCAACCGAGCTTGATCGTCCAAATCGACGAAAAATGGAACGGTGATGTCGAAGCCCTGCAGTGGCTAAAGTGGCTCGACGGTATCCCAAACGCGCGCGTCAAAGGCCCAGCGATTGAGGGTACAGTCCTTGCGCAAATCACCAAGGTGCCTGATCTTAAATCGCTCGCCATCGTCGATGGCACCGTGGACGATGAGGTGTTGCAACCACTTTTGGAAATGAATCCGCTAAACGATCTGGAGTTCCGTTATGTTCGGTTGAACGACGAACAAGCGGAAAAGATCGCGACCATGCCCGTCCGCGTATCCATGAACTTGATGGGAACCGGACTCTCGGCCGAAAAGGTCGAATCCATGCGTGCTTCGGCGCCTGGGTTAGCCATCGATCATCGCCAAGGCGGCTTTCTTGGTGTCACGTGTCAGGATTCGTTCGACATTTGTGAAATCAGTAGCGTGATTGCCAAAAGCGCGGCCGAAGATGCAGGGCTGATCCGCGGCGACGTGGTTCTAAAGCTCGACGACACCGTGGTGACGCGGTTCAAAGATTTGCAGGACGCAATCAACCAGCACATTCCTGGCGATACGGTGAAAGTGACGTTCCAGCGCGCCGAGATCACCAAGGTCGTCGACCTACAATTACGACGATTCGAAGACTAATCGAAATCAAACTCCTTCAACTCTTACCCCACTCGCTAAGACTCACATTTCATTGCTAGATCCCCTGCCCGAGTCGCTTCCTGATCACGATCCAAACTGGACGGATACCCGTTGGCGACGTAGCGTCCGGACTGGCCTGCTGAAATGGTTTGCGGCGAATGCACGAACGCTGCCTTGGCGTAGCGAACCGACACCGTACCGAGTCTGGGTCAGCGAGATCATGTTGCAACAGACTCAGGTTGCGACAGTGCTGCCGTACTTTGATCGTTTCATGCAAACGTTCCCCAACGTCGCCACACTGGCCGCCGCTGACGAACAATCGCTGATGCAGCACTGGGAGGGACTCGGGTACTATCGTCGCGCGCGATCGATGCACACGGCCGCCGCCAAAATTGTGGCTGACCACGACGGCGAATTCCCGGAATCGTTCGACGACGTGCTGGCTTTACCTGGGATCGGCCGCTACACGGCCGGCGCGATTCTGTCGATCTCGCGCGACCAACGTCATCCGATTTTGGAAGGCAACACGGTACGCGTTTTCAGCCGCTGGATTGCGCTGCGGTCACCTGCAACAGCCAAGCCGGCGAACAAGCTGTTGTGGCAAGTCGCCGAAGCCATGTTGCCCGCCAAACGTTCAAGCGAAACTGCGGGCACGTTCAATCAAGCAGCGATGGAACTGGGTGCTCTCGTCTGCACTCCCAAGTCACCCAAGTGCAACCAGTGCCCCGTCGCGAAACGCTGCGAGGCAAACACGCTGAATTTGCAGACGGAAATTCCCGGCAAAGTGACTCAGATCAAATACCAAGACCGCACAGAGTTCGCATTCGTAATTGCCCAGACGGAAAATCAAAAACGCAAATCGGATCCACTCGGCACAAAGTATCTGGTCCGTCCGATTCCGCCCGGATCACGGTGGGCGGGACTATGGGATTTTCCGCGAACGATCGAGCGTTCGATCGAATCACCCATCGAAGCCGCCGGCGAACTGACTGCTGCACTTGGCGAGCCGATCGTACCGGGCGAGCGATTGACGACAATCAAACACGCGGTCACGAAATACCGAATCAAACTGAACGTCCACACTGCAGATTGGGGACCCACTTCCACCGCGCCGCCGGGGCCGCCACCCGAACCATGGCGGTATGTGACATTAGCCGAAATGGCTAATCTGCCGATGAGTGTGACAGGCCGAAAAATCGCCAAGCTGTTGGGTTAGCTCAATTCCAGCAGCCCGATTTTCAATGCGTCGAATCGCCACCATCTTCTCCCAACGACGAAGCTCATCACTTGGGTACAATGAGAAGCCCTTCCAACCAATCCTTCCTTGTTTCAGTCGAAGAGTCGATACATGCTTCAGCGCAAAAAACCTAATTTGAACTCACTGATTATGGGCGGCGTTGCCGGTTTGATGATCGGCGGTGCTGGCGCTTACTTGTCAAACAGAACCAATGCCGAATCACTCGAATCGGCCAAGAGTGATTCGGTAACGTTAGGCGATCCAGAATTGACCTCCGGCATTCCCGGTATCGCACTGTTAACGCAGTCCCAAATCGAAGCCTGGTTGGCCGACGAATCCAATCACCTTCCGCTGAAGATCACGTTGCCACCGGGTTTGGATGCCGGCTCGGCCAACATCTACATCCCCGACGACAACCCGATGACGCGGGCCAAAATCGAACTGGGCCGGCAACTCTATTTTGATGAACGACTTTCATCAGACAACACCGTATCGTGTGCGTCATGCCACGACCCGGCACAGGGCTGGGGCGCCGAAATGCCGTTCGGAGTTGGTGTTCGCGGACAAACCGGCGGGCGCAACTCACCGGTGTCGTTCAATCGAATTCTCAGCAAGGCGCAATTCTGGGACGGTCGCGCCGATTCGCTGGAAGATCAAGCTGTCGGCCCAATCGCCAACGCAATCGAGATGGGGAATACCCACGATGCCAGCATCAAAACGATCGCAGCCATCCCGGGCTACCAAATCCAATTCGAAAAGATTTTCGAAGACGGTGTGACGATCGACAACGTCGGCAAGGCATTGGCAACCTTTGAACGGGCGATCGTGACTGGCCCGATGCCCTACGACGCGTACGACAAACTTGTCAAGTTTGAAACAACCTTCGCAGACGACCTGGAATACTTGGACGAAGAACCAGAACTGAAAGCGAAGTACGACGCCATCAAGGCGGACACCGACGCGATGCCGATGAGCGAATCAGCGCAACGTGGCATGAAGCTGTTTGCGGGTAAAGCCAACTGCGCAGCATGTCACGCGGGCGCCAATTTCACCGACGAACAGTACCACAACCTGGGCGTCGGCATGGAAGCAGCCGAGCCCGACCTCGGTCGTTTTGATCAAACGGGCGAAGACAAAGATCGTGGCGCCTTCAAGACGCCGACTCTGCGCAACATCGCATTCGTTGCACCGTACATGCACGACGGCAGTCAAGGCACGCTGGAAGAAGTCGTCGAGTGGTACAACAAAGGCGGGCACAAGAACCCGTATCTAAGCGACAAAATGAAGCCGTTGAACTTGACCGAACAAGAACAGGCCGACTTGATTGCTTTCATGGTCGAAGGACTGACCGGCGAATTTCCCTACGTCAGCCAAGCTCGCTTGCCGCAATCACCAGCCAAATGATCATTCGGCTGACGTCCCGATAGAAACCCTGTGGCCGCATCGCGGCCACCGGCAACTGGTCCGATACGTTGGGCCAGTTGAACACTCTTCTCCAGCAGAGCGACCGGCTGCATACGTTCAGCCGGCAGCGTGCATAACGGCGACTCAGATCAGGTCGCGAATCGACTTCATCGCCAGCGGTTCTTTGGTAGCGAACGGTTCGCCGTATCGGCGATTGATTAGCCGACCCCAGTTGGCTGCTTCGTGATGCAATTGGTCGATCAACGTCGGCGGCTCGGTCGGTCGACCTTGCACGAACTGGCTTTGGTACGCCTGGATCGAAGCCCGCTTGGCGTCCCAATGGTCGCTGATGTCGACGATCCAGCTCGGCGTGATCGCCAGTCGCAAGTGAATGCAAAAGTAGTAGTAAACACGTTCCGGATGAAACCGTTCGCCCGGCATCTCCGTCTTGCTCAGCTTGGCCCAGAAACGTGCCGCTTCGATAAGATCCGTCGCCGCCACATGATCCGGATGAGCATCGTTCCAATACGGCGCAAAGATCCAGCGTGGACGTAGCATGCGGAAATAGCTGGCGACCAGCTCGCGTGCTTCCAGCGTGTGAACCAGCTTCCGATTTGGTAAACCCGCGTTTCCTCGCCAAGTCAAATTCAACGCATCGGTGGCAACTTGCGTCTCTTCGCGCCGAATCGTTTCACTGCCGTGAGGCGTCGGTTCACCAGTCGTCAAATCCAACACGCCGACACGCATCCCTTCGTCGATCATCTTGGCAATCGTACCGCCCATGCCAAGCTCGGCATCATCCGGATGCGGCGCAACGACCAAGATGTCAAGCGGATCCGTTGCAGGAAGTTCAGCAGGTGGCTGCGTGTAAATCGGAATGGTCATAGACGAACAAGTGCCAGGTTACAGAAATCAAATCAGGGAAGAACTTTAAAATCACGAAGCTGGATGATGCTTCGACGTGATTTCAATCATCGCATCATGCAGCGCTGTGTTACTAGCCACAATGCTTGTCTTAGCAATGTTCAACGCGTCACCTTTTCCGTCAGTCACCTTGCCGCCAGCCTCGCGCACGATCAATGCACCAGCGGCAAAGTCCCACGGCGAAAGCTGGTATTCAAAGAAGCCGCCGAATTGACCGCAGGCAACCTGACACAGATCCAGTGAAGCTGTTCCAAACCGACGAATCCCGTGAATGTCATTTTCAAAGAACTCTTCGACCGCATGCAGCGTCGATCGCATCATCTCACCGCGATCGTAGTAAAACCCACACCCGATCAGCGATTTTGACAACGTTGTCGCAGCATCCACCGAAATCGGCTCTCCCTCAAAGAACGCTCCGCCGCCACGGATCGCCATGTACTGTTCGCCGCGAACTGGATTCAATACCGCCCCAACCACGGCTTCACCACGATGATAATAGGCAATAGAAACAGCAAAGTGAGGCACTCGGTGTGCAAAATTGTTAGTGCCATCGAGCGGATCAATAATCCACAAGTGTTCGGCATCAACGTTGCCGACCTGCTCTTCCTCGCCCAGAATTTCGTGATCCGGAAACTGGCTCCGCAAGTAAGCTGCGATCGCTTGTTCGGCTTCGACATCCGCATCACTGACCAAGTCATAGGTCTTTCCACCCGACACCGATTTGTCACGCATGCTGACACCATCGCGCCAATAACGCATCAAGACGTCGCCGCCGCACTTGGCCGCCGTCGTGGCCGCGCTGATCAGTTCTTGTTCCGTGTTCATGGTCGCAATCGATTCGACTATTCGTAAATGGGAAAGAATGTATTAAACGCGGATTCACAGAAATCGCCCGGATCGTTGAACCGACGATGGCGATCCAAGTTGGCGATCTGCGTCATTTGATCGCCGGAAAGTTCAAAGTCGAACACAGCTAAGTTCTCTTTCAAACGTTCGACTTTCGATGTCTTTGGCACGACCGATGTATTTCGCTGGACGCCGAAACGCAACAGCACTTGGCCTGGCGTTCGACCGACCGCACCGGCGATGGCTTTGACGACGTCATGTTCGATCAAAGACTCACTGGCTTCGGCCATGTTTAATTGAAAATACGACTGTGCCCCGAGCGGCGAAAACGCGGTGACAGCAACGCCGGACTCGTGACAAAACCGTAGCAACTTTTCCTGAGTCAGGTACGGGTGCATTTCGACTTGCAACACCGACGGCGGAATGTGGGCTTGGTTCTGCAAGTCGCGCAGCAACGACACGCCAAAGTTACAAACGCCAATGTCCCTCACCAAACCTTCGCGGACCAAATCTTCCATCGCTCGCCAAGTGTCGACGATCGGAATCGCTTCAGTTTCGACCTTCGGTGCGGCTGCGTTGGGATCCGCAAACCAACCTGGCGGATAACGTTCGGCGATCGGCACGTATGCCTGAGCGATTGGAAAGTGAATCAAGTACAGATCCAAATAATCAAGCTGCAAATCGGCAAGCGTTTTCATCAACGCCAAACGCACGTGTTCGGGTTTGTGATGAGTGTTCCACAGCTTACTTGTGATCCACAAGTCTTCGCGGTCAACCTTGCCGCTGTTGATGGCGGCCGACAACCCCTGGCCGGTTTCAACTTCGTTACCATAGTCGGCCGCACTATCAAAGTGTCGATAGCCGCACTCGATCGCTTGGCCCACGACACTTGCCGTGATCTCGTTTTCGATCTTCCAAAGTCCCAGTCCAACCGACGGCATTTCACGTCCGGTCGCTAGCTTGATTGTTTCGTGACTCATGATGTTGTTCTTCCAATTGAGAGGTGGTGGGCAACGTCGTTGATCTTCAATTGACGGTCAAGACGATCTTGCCCATCAATCCACCGCCGCCTTCGAGCGTTGCTTGCTCTTGCAAACGATGTGCCTGGGCTGCATCGGACAGGTCGAACGTTCGCCCGATGTTGGCTTTCAACTTGCCCATCGCTAACCAGTGGTTGATGTCTTCGGCCGCCGCACGCATTTCCGATGCGGTTGCTTTGAACATGGCAAAACCGTGCAACGAGCATTCTTTGACATAAAACGGGCCAACCGGAAACGAGGGTCTCGCGTCACGTCCGGCCATCAACACCATGCGTCCCTTGCCCGCCATCAATTCGACCGCCAAATCAAAGTCAGGTTCGCGGCGAGTCTCCCAAAATACATTGACGCCTTTCGGAGCCGCTTTCTTCACGGCATCTTCAAGCGAATCGGCTTGGTAGTTGATCGCGATGTCCGCACCCAACTTTTTGACCGCTGCACATTTCTCGTCGCTGCCCGCAGTCGCAATCACGGTTGCGCCGGCCGATCGAGCCATCTGGACGACCATCGAGCCAACACCGCCGCTGCCGCCGACGACCAAGATCGTTTCACCGCCTTGCAAATCAGCTTCGCGAAACAGACCTAGGTGGGCCGTCACGCCCACTAGCGCGCACGCGGCAGCGTCCACGAACGAAACCGCATCGGCAAGCGGAAAACACCAGTCTTGCGAGATCACAATTTTTTCTGCAAACGTACCTTGGCGACCAAGCAATCCCTGATTGGTGCACCAGACTCGATCGCCGACCGCCGCATGGTGCACTCCCTCGCCAATGGCTTCGACCACGCCCGCGGCATCACAACCCAGAATGAACGGATTGGGCAATTCGGCGGCGATTGCTCCGCTGCGAATGTACGTATCGATCGGATTGACCGAAACCGCGTGAACGCGGATCAATACTTCGCCGCGCCCCGGTGTCGGAGCCTCTAAATCGCCGTACCGGATCACATCGGCGGACCCTGTCGATTCAATGTAAGCAGCTTTCATGGCAACCCTCGAGGTTAAAATCGTTAAACAATGGCTTCCTTCATGGCTTCCGCAGTTGTTCACTCGATCGCAACGAGATCAGCAAGAGCCATTGGAAATTCG
Source organism: Rubripirellula reticaptiva (assembly GCF_007860175.1). NCBI lineage: Bacteria > Pseudomonadati > Planctomycetota > Planctomycetia > Pirellulales > Pirellulaceae > Rubripirellula > Rubripirellula reticaptiva. The sequence continues at coordinate 480,051 of NZ_SJPX01000005.1, forward strand.
CACCCCTTCGAGGTTACGTCAGACGCGGCCGGCGCACCAGCCAGCAGACTCTCACGATTGCGTTTCGTTCGGCGGCCTAGTAGCTGTAGTCGGCACCGTCGCGACTCAACAGGCAACTGGTTTCCATCGCCTCGAGTTTCTGAGACATCATCTCGAAAAGCTTGGGCTGCGACTCCGAAAGGTCCGAATGTTCGTACGGATCGCTGCTTAAATCGTACAGTCGCATTTGGCCGTTCTTTTTCGCTTCCTTCATCAGCTTGAAGTTGCCACTGATGATCGACTTTCCATCAACTCCATCGTGCAAACGGCGAAACCCAAAGAACATGTCTTTATCGCGTTGTTTCGAATCGCCGCGAATGATCGGCATCAGGTCGACACCATCGATCGGTCGCTGTTGGGAACCCGAGAACGAATAGTCGACCAGTTTCGCGATCGTCGGAAAGTAGTCGATCGTCGAACAACGAACATCCGTGACCGAACCCGACTCGATGACGCCGGGCCATTCAGCACACGCGGGAACTAAAACGCCACCTTCGTACATGTGGTGCTTGTGTCCTTTGAAGGGACCAGCCGATGCGACGCCTTTATTCGCTAGTTTGTCGCCCGGCCCGTTGTCGCTGCAAAAGAATACGAGCGTTTCCTTTTCAACCCCCAGTTCGCGCAGCTTGTCGCGTAGCCTGCCGATCTGCTCGTCCATCGCCGTGATGCAGCCGTAGTAGTTCTGTCGCAACTGACCGAATTTCGCGTACGGCTTCTTGTACTCTTCGCCAGCGACCACGGGTTCATGCGGCGTATGGAACCAAACCGCCGCAAAGAACCGCTGATTTTTGTTTTGTTCGACAAACGGGATCACACGATCCATGATCACGCGGCTATCGTCGCCGTTGAGATTCTCCTTGGCTTCTTGCCCGTTGTGCATGTAAGGAAAGCCACCCTTCCACGGCTCACCAGGCTTGTTGGACTTGCTGTCCCAACCTTCGGGCGTCACCGCCGGATCCCAGGTCGGAACGGCGCTCGTGGTTGCAAAGACTTCGTCGAATCCGTGATGCGACGGCGGCGAATAGTGCCCGCGTGTGCTTAGCTCGTCAGGCTTGACCCAGCCGATGTGCCACTTGCCGAAAAAACCGGTCTCGTATTTTTGCTTCTTTAGCATTTCTGCCAACGTGATCTCACCGACTCGCAATCCCGACGTGTGCGCGGCGAGAATGCCAAGTCGAAACGGAAACCGACCCGTCAAGCAACTGCCGCGAGTCGGCGAGCACAATGGCGCAGCCGCATAGAACCGATCGAAACGAACTCCGTTTCCTGCCATCGCATCCAAGTTGGGCGTGATGATGTCTTCGTTGCCGTTGAAGCCGACGTCACCCCAGCCCTGATCATCGCTCATCACCAAAATGATGTTGGGCGCACTCGCAGGCCTCTCTGCGGCAACCAGGACGCTTCCGAAACCGATCGACAAACAGGTCACTGCCAGCAGATGAAAAATTGTCTTCGACAAAACGTTGAACTCTCAATGGATTTAGAAAAAAGGTGACTCTAAAGATCTTTGCGTGTGTTACCGACAACCGCGCTATCGCAACCAACTGGGCACCGAATCGTTCACTCGCCAATCGTCGATGCGCTCGTCCAGCTTGTCGCCTGTCCACTGATCCTTGCCCGCGGGCAACACGTCCGTTTTGGGCAACCATTTTTTGTGCTCGGCAATGATTGCTGCAAATTCAGGATTGCCGGCTAGATTCGTGTGCTCGCGAGGATCAGTCCGGTGGTCGTAAAGTTCTTCGGTTCCGTCGCGGTAACGGATGTAACGCCAGTCGTTGCTGCGGATCGCGTGATTGCCGTAGTACCAAGTACTCAGCACCGGGTGATTTCGTTTTGCGGTGGGATTGGTCACCTGCGGCACCAAACTTTCGCCATCAAGCTTTGGCGCGGCTGGCAAATCGCAGAGTTCCACAAGCGTCGGGTAGACATCCAACAGACTGACGGCCTGATCGCATCGAGAATTCGGCTCCCCAAGTCCCGGCACTTTGAAACACAAAGGAACTCGCGTTGATTCTTCCCACAACGCTTGCTTTCGCCAATGATGTTTTTCGCCCAAGTGTTGACCGTGATCCGACCAAAGTACGACGATCGTGTTATCGGCGTACTTGCTTTTCTCCAAAGCGTCCAGCACTTTCCCGGCCTGAGCATCGACGAACGAAACACAGGCAAGGTAGCCGTAAACCATTTCACGCCAATAGCTGTCGCTTAGGTTCACAACGGCGTAGTGATCGCCCGACCGAATCGTTCCGTAGGCGATCGCCTTGCCCATCAGCGGAATGTCCGACATTTCGTCGTCCGGAACTTCGGGGATAACGACGTCGTCCAGATCGTACAGATCAAAGTATTCTTTCGGCGCCGTGTAAGGCACGTGAGGCCGAACAAATCCGACCGCCATAAAAAATGGCTTGTCATGTTCTTGGCTCAATTGATCAACGGCCCACTGAGCAATCAGTTCGTCGTACATCTTGCCACCCGGCATGTCTTCACGCTCGAGAGCCCCGTAGCACAACGAGTTACCGTCGGCGAACTTCTTCCCGTAACGATCGATGATCTGACTACCGTCGCGAGGGAAAGGATAAAAATGCGTGCCGCCATAACCTTCGCCGCGTGCCTTCAAGTCCTGGGGCACTTTGTAACCAGGCGCGGTCACGTCCCAGAAATCGTCTGTCCGTTCGCGATAGTCCGACACGCCTTGATGAAACACTTTCCCAGCCGCCAGCGTCTGATAGCCGTTGTCGCGAAACTGCTGTGGCAACATTTTGTGTTCGCCCATCACTTGGTCATAAGTCTTTCGCATCGCTGTGGTAGAGCTGTACCAACCCGACGTACTCGGATGGATGCCACTTAACAACGAGTTTCTTGACGCCGTACAAACCGCTTGCGAACAGTGCGCATTGGTAAACAACACACCTTGCCCAAACAGCTTGTCCAAGTTGGGCGTCTTGGCTTGCGGATTGCCTCCCATGCCACCCTGCCAGTCATTCAAGTCATCAATCGAAATGAACAGCACGTTCGGTTTCGACGAAGCTTGCCGTTGCTGCGACGCTTCTTCTCGCTGCGTCAACAACGGTGCAACGGCGTGACTGACGTGTTTGGCAATGATTGCCGACCCTTCCTCACTAGGGTGAACCCCGTCGCTGCTCATCCACTGTGGTTCGGTGACCAGCAGAGACTGTAAATCAACCAGCGAAACGTTTCGAGCTTCGGCTACATCGATCGCAGCCTGCTGGTAATTCTTGATCAGCGCGGGCAATCCACCCGCCGCCTCAAACAATTCGCGATCATGACGCGTAAAGAACGGTTCAGGATTGATTGGTGGCAGCGTGCACAAAACTACTTTAGCGTGCGCCGTTTGGCACGCATCAATCATCGCTTCAAGATTGGCACGGTATTCCGGCACCGGGACGTGAACCCGCTCGCTATCGACCCGCAGATCGTTGGTACCGAAAAAGATCACCACGACATCAGGCTTGTGATCCAAAACGTCGGTCGACATTCGCCGCAATGCTTGGCTGGTCGAATTACCGCCGACTCCCGCATTGACAGTGTCCACACCCAACAACTCGCCCAACGTTTCCGAGTAGCCACGTTTGGTGATGCTGTCGCCGAAACACACGACCTTGGCGCGAGTCAGCGTTTGCGCATCGGCGCCAAGATTGAATTGCGTCACAGCAACTGCGACGAGAAATAAAAGGACACGGGTCGGCATGGCAAAACAGTCACGAGGAAACAGGCGTGCAAACATGATCTCAAGGTACTCGGCGGGCTATATTCTAACCATTGGATGACAGCCTGTTTCAGATCTCGCCTTTTGTGTTCAGCCAAGGCTAACGACTTGTTCGGAAACAACTCCAGTATTCAGACGCTCAAAAACACGCTCCCGCTTGCGGGAGCGTCGGACGCAACAGCGGCCGGGGAGGGTCGTATGCAAAACCCTCTCTGGCTGCTACTGCGTCCGACTTTCCCAGGGGCAGAGCAATATCCCGATCTTATTTCCGTACGATTCCTAATTGCTCAATGTCCACAAAAAGCAATCATCGATTGCGTTCCTGCGTGCTGTTAACGTCCGCGAGGGTTTTTACGCTGACCAACGCAACGCAAGCATTGGCTGCTAGCGGCAACCGCGAGAAGCACGAGAGACGCGGAAGAGAAAAGTGAAAAGGTTGCGATGTGCACAGAAAGGTTGGATTGTCGGGCGCGAAGGACCCGCGGCGAAACATTTTCTAGTTGGTCTTAGCAAGCCAGTTAGGTGAACGTTGTCTTGCCGGGGATGGCCACTTGCCACTGTGGCACGGCAGTATCCCAGGCGATTTCGTCGGGCATCAAATCCTGCTTTGAATCCAGCGCTTGCTGCCACGTAATTTCTTGCCCCGTGTAGGCTGACTCGCGTGCCATGATGGCCATCAAAGTTGATTTGGCGAAGTATTCACCATTGTTCAAGTATCCACCCGATCGCAACTCTTGGTAAAACGCATCGTGCTCCGTTTGGTGACCGACTTGTTTTTTGCCGTTGCGTTGGCCGGATTGCCATGCGGATGGACCAGTGATGTCGTACTTCACTTTTCCTTCACCGATGCAAGTTCCCTTCGTTCCAGCCAAACGCATCTCGAATGCGCTGGCGCATCCCTGCTGCTGTCGGCTGGTGGCATAGAGTTCGGAACCGTTTGCGAATTTATAGAGTGCCGCAAAGTGATCGTAGGTGTGCCCGTACATCTCCGACGTTCGTGATTGGCGGCCACCAGTCGCTAAGCAAGACACCGGATAGTCCCCCATCACCCAGGCCATCCGGTCGATCTCGTGCACAAATTGCTCGATCAGAAAGTCACCGGAAAGCCAAGTGTAATAGTGCCAGTTCGATAACTGGTGCTGAACGTCGGTCTGCTCGGGCTTGCGCGGCTTGACCCACAGACCACCGGTGTATCGCGACATCCTTGCATTCAGAATTTCCCCAATCGCTCCGTCATGGACACGCTTGGTCATCTCGATTGTTTCGGGCTCGTATCTCGCTTGCAAACCGGCGACGATGAATAGCCCCTTCTCTTTTGCTTTGACTGCGGATGCCAAGACGCTGCGAATTCCGGCCGGGTCGACGGCTGCCGGTTTTTCCGCGAAGACGTGTTTGCCTGCGTCAATCGCGGCGCGCAGATGCAGTGGACGAAATCCGGGCGGCGTTGCTAACAAGACAACATCGATGTCGGTCGCCAGCACATTTTTGTAAGCATCGAGTCCGGTAAATCGCATCTCGTCGCTGACGTCGACCCGACTGCCAAAATCCTTGTGTCGCTGTAAGGTTTCCAGGCAGCCGTTCAATCGATCTTCAACGGCGTCAGCCATTGCGACCAGTCGAACGCCAGGATCGGCTTTCAACGCGTTCAATGTCGCTCCGGTTCCGCGCCCACCACAACCAATCAGCCCAATGCGAATATCACCATCAACGCTGACATGCGGTGTCTGTGCCGTCGACGTCGCGGAAGCCAGCGATGCGCCAACCATCGCACTTCCCGTTGCTTTGAGAAAGCTTCGCCGAGGTGCTTGAGATTTGACATTGGAAGTTTCAGAGAGCTTGCGATCGTTGAGCATGGCACCGTTTCACGAAGAAAGAGCTGTCGTCGAAAACACAAAATTCTAACCGAAGAAGGATCCCGAATCATCTTTCTAGCATTTTGACACAACATGCACCGAACAACCGATGCACAGTCGCGTCTCCTCGCGTTCATAGATCCAGCACTTGATCCATCCATTTGGAAACACCAGAGAGGCGTCTGGCATCGCCACCTTTGACTTCCGCCGATGCCCAGCCCGAGAAGTTGACGGCCGCGAGTTCCCTACGAACGTTTGCCCAGTGCACCTCGCCACCATCCGTGCCAACAGCCGTTTGCGACTTCAGCTTCGGGTCACCAAATTCCGCGTGTCCCCTGTCCTTGATGTCCACCTTTACAATCCGATGCCCCAGCACGTGTGCCCAGTGCTGGGCCGTTTGCTTCGTCCAGGTGATTGTGTTGCCGGTATCGTAGTACGCACCGATCGCGGGTGATTCTAATTCGTCGATGAAGCGAGCCATTTCTTCAGCGGTCTTCAGAAACGAAGCACGCACGTTTTCAATCAGCAGGCGGACATTCTGTTTTTCCGCAAGCGGAATGGCCTTGCGGACTACGGCAAGTGATCTCGCGAAGTTATCCGCGTAACTAAGATTGTCGAGTTCTGGGGCGACGACTAGAACCGTGCTACCGCCAACCTGTTCACAAAGATCGATCGACGCCGAGCAGTCATCACCGGCGCCGTGGATCACACCATGCACTGCAATCTCAGTGGCGTCCGTCGCGGCACGGACCTCTTGGGGCGACAGTCCGTCACGCAGACTGATCTCGACCCCGTCAAAGTCCGCCCGTTTGAGAAGCTGAAACTGCTGAACCAACGAAAGACGTACGTCAATCATGGAGTACTTCAGCGACTTGCGAATCCTTCCCGTGAACTGTCCAGCCAATATTGGTGAAGCACATACACCAGCGGCACCGATCGCGATTCCGGATTGCAGAAACTTGCGTCGATTCATGCGATAGATTCCTTGTACGATCGAACTTGTGGGCCAGTTAATGCTGCGGAACCCAGTTGACTACTCACGCTGTCGATTTGCATTCTCGGAACTGTACCATTGCGGAGTGCCGAACCAGTCATGCATCTCCTTTTCAAAAGGAGCGACGATTTCCTGGGGCTCTGGGAAGACGCCCTGATCCTGTGTTTCGACCATCCATACCGAAAGTGCGCTTCGCATCTGGAGGAGTGCTTCCCGATGCTCAGGAGCATTTGACGTCGCCAAATTGTTGATCTCGTGGGGGTCGTTTTCGGTGTCGAACAACTGTTCTTCGGGCACCGTTGGAGACATCAATGCAGCGGGAATAGCGGACAACTTTCCTTCTGCCATCAGCTGACGCATCAGTGGCTTGATTGGAAAGCACTTTTCTTTGTAGCGGTTCAGTGATGCGAAGTGTCGATCGGGAAAGTAGTTGCGAAGGTAATGAAACTTCTTGCCTCGAACGCTTCGAATACGATTGACCGTCTCGTCAATACGGTCGCGTGCTGAAAACGCAAATTGGCGTTCCGGCCCTAGCTTGTTCCCCATAAAGATCCGCCCTTGCATACCCAGTGGACGATTGATCCCGGCGAACCCCAACGTGGTTGAAGTAATGTCAATCAAACTGATGACCTGGTCGCTAACAGAACCTGCTTTGTAATTCGCAGGAGCAGCAAAATTTTTGGGCCAATGGATAATCATCGGAACATGCAATCCGGTGTCGTAACACCAGTGAATGCCTCGTGGTTCGATTCGTCCGTTGTCGCCAAAAAACATGACGATTGTATCGTCTGCCAGACCGTCGTCTTTCAATTGCGTCAGCACGCGGCCAATCGTTTTGTCCATTCCGGAAATGGAATTCAGATACCTAGCCCATTCTTTTCTGACTAACGGGTGATCTGGATAATAGGGCGGCGGGTTGACGTTATCGACCGTCGCAATCTGCTCATGCGTCTGCTCGCCCTTCCACTCCACACGGGGTTGCTTCCAAGTCTGCCGATCATAGATGTCGTACTCAGCTTCGAGCGTGTTGATTTGAGCAAAGAATGGCTCGTTGCCCTGTAGATCCTCCCACTTGCTGGTGTCGTACAGCTTTCCCTCTTCCACAAAGTTCAGGTCCAGTTTTCCAGACCCAACCTGTTGGCCACCAAGAGTTGCGATGTTCGCCGTAAAATAGCCTACGTCTTTGAGCCGATGCGTAATCGGGCGAACGCCTTCGGGAAGTCGATAGCCGTCGCTGCGATGCGAACGCATGTTGTGCGTATCAGTCGTCGTTTGATACATACCGACGAAAAAGGCACTGCGACTGGGAGCACATACAGGCGACGTTGAAAACACATGAGTGTAGCGCACTCCCTTTTCCGCCAGCGCATCCAACGCAGGTGTCTTGACGTTAGCGGCTCCGTAACAGCCCAGGTCGAGCTTCAAATTCTCACCAACGATCCAAAGAATGTTCGGTCGCTTTGCATCCTTCGATTCGTCCGCGGCGCATTTAGAAGTCACGAAGCAGGCGGAAGCAAGCAGAATGCTGCTGACCATCATTAGCCGAAGAGAGTTGAAGTTTCGATGCATAGTGGTGCCCATATCTGATGTTTGCGGCCTTGAACGATGCGTTAAGGTTACCCAAACACAAGCTCTGGTGCTCGCAAACACTGGACGGATGCTTAGCACCGTTCAGTCAAAACTCTGAACCGTGCCACACCAGGCCAGAAATTCGCAACTTTTGAGTTCGGATGCAGCTAGGCAAAACGGTGGTCCCGTCAACTGGCTTTTGATAAACGAACTTCAGATGCACACTACGAACTGATGTTGAAGCAGCCTCTGATGCAGTGCCGAAGGTGCTGGCAACAACTTGTCGCGCAGTGCGAGACCGTCGATAACCAAACCTCACTCACCATCCTGCCTGTCATCCATGCAAAGAGTCGCGGTCCATCTACGCTTAGGCAACCGCCAAAGTGTAGAAGTACCAAGTCATCGCCGCACCCAAAACTGCTAATGCGATTCCCGATCGCCGACGCAATTTCAAAAAGAAGATGAGCACGAATCCGGTCAGACCTACCAGCGTGCCGATCACCGCCGACACATCGATGACCCACGACCAGACTTCACCGGAATGACGGCCTTTGTGAAGATCGTTCATGACGGTGACCAAATCGCTGGACAACACGTCAACGGCATACTCGCCGGTCGATCGATTGATCCGAGCGGTCGCTGAATAGCCGGGACTCTGAAACGTGACTTCACATTCATCTTCGAAGGCTAAGAAGTCGGTGACCTTGCCGCGCAAACGATGTTCGCTACGCAGCAACTCGACAACTTCGAGCCGATAGATCTGGTGACTGAAATCGTACTCGTCCCAACCCGGAGGCGCAGGTGCGTCAACGTTCAACCACTCGCGAGGCATCGTCCCGCTGATCTTTGTTGCGTGTTCGGCAAAGAACCAATCGGAATGGTTCAAGGTCAGCCCCGTGATGCTGAAAAACAGAACGACAGCCGAGCCAAACATTGACAGATAGATATGCAGCCAACGACTCCACGAAGCCAACAGTCGCCGAACACGCCGCTTGGGTTTCGCGGCCGGGTTGCTTGAAGGTTTTGCGGCGCCGGTCGCCGGCGTCGATTCGATACTTGATGAGGCCACTGGAAACACTACTCGCCTGCGGCTTGGTTGACTTTGTACTGGACTGATGCCGAAGCAATTTCGACATTGCCCTTCAAGTCTGCACTAAATTCTTTGCCGAGCTCGAAATCGTGTTTGATCAGCTCATACGATCCATGCTCTCGCGCGGATTCGATCAACAACGTGTATTTGCCTGGCTTGAGTGCCGCACCGGAATCATCGCGGCCATCCCAGGTGACTTTGTACTTCCCTGGATTACGAGTCGGTTTCGACACGGTCGCAATCAAGTCCCGATCATCGACAAGCTTCCGCAACTGATCATCCGAGTACCAGCGTCGCACGTCGCGATACCACCGCGGCCCAGGATTGTCCTGCATCAGAAACAAACTGAGTGTCTTGACCGGAAACGCGTCCTTGTCCTCAATCCAAACTGCAACGTACGGCCGACGATAGCGTCTGGATTGCTCGGGCTTACCGATCTCGAATTGAACCAGCATTTCGTGAGCGGACAGTTTGGGCTGCTGCGTCTGGACGTTCGTACCGGCCTTCGTATCAGCATCTGCCTTCTCTTCCGTCGTCGTGTCGGCCGGCTTCGCATCAGCGGGCCAGTTATCGCTCATGAAAAGGACGTTGGCTGCGGTGACCAACAGACAATCCACACCAGGCAACCCGTTGACAAAGGCGAGACTTTCCTGAACCGATAGCACGCTGCAAATGGTCGCTACCGCATCGGCAGAGCATGCCGTGTCCGCGATCACCGTCGCGCTGACCGTCTGTTCCACTGGATAACCAGTGCGAGGATCGATGATGTGCGAGTACAACTTGCCATCAATGGTGAAATGCCGTTCCGAGCTGCCGCTGGTGGCGACAGCGCCCTGAGAAAGCATGATGGACGCCAGCGGGCGAGATCCGATCGAGTCTGCACCAGGGTTAGCGATATCAACTTGCGTCTGAAAACTACCCGCCACACGCAAATCACCGCCAATATTGACCATCAATCCTTGAAGTCCCTCGATCGTTTCTAATGCGGACTCAGCGGCGTGGTCCAGGATGATTCCTTTCGCTACCGCGTTCAGGGAGATGGGAACATCCGAATTCCGGCTCACCGAACGCGTGCTCGCGTCGAGTCGCCAGTGTGCTGAGCCAATTTTGGAAACCGCAGCCCGAATTTCGGCGTCGTTGGGATGCAGTTCTTCCTGCTCGCCTTTCGCCCATTTCCTGGTCAACAGTTCAACGGCGGGATTGAACGCTCCCTTACTCGCACGCGTCCATTCCTCGCAAACCTGAATGGCAGAATAGAGAGCAGGAGAAACTTGCACGGCGTCAGACTGTCCTCGACTCAAGAACCCCGCAAGCTCGCTTTGCGAGCTGTACGTGCTGAAAACCGAGTCCAGGCGATCGATCGATTCAAGGACGGACTCCTCTGCCTTTTTCGCTGCGTCTTGCGAATTGGCCGAAACTTGAATTTCAAGACTCGTTCCGAGGACGCCTTCGTGAAAAAAGCGATATTCGGCGGCCTGGCACGTCAATGCACTGACACCTGCGATGGCAATCGCCAACAAAAAAGCGGCAATCGGACTCTTGAACGTTGTTGGCATCAGCAATGAACCTGGCCTCGAGAAGTAGACATTTTGATAAGAGTTGCCAGGCAAACGCCCAAATCGCCCTGTGCGGCGATAAGACCTGTCGAACCAGCTACCGGATTGAACAAACGAACCGCAATAAAGTTCCGTCAGCCGGGCTAGTTTCTCGCGACCACGAATGCCAGCCAGCGTTAACGGTGACAATTCTCGTACCCCAAACGAGCGTGCACGTGTGCATCTTCGCTCACTCCAGCCTGATCGGCTGTGCACTTCCTGGCAAGATAGTGCGGTCCAACGAGATGGCGCGTTTCGGAAACCCGACTTGGCGTTGATTGGGCTGGCAAGCCGACACAGTAAGCAGAAGTTTTTAGGTGAAGGAGTACCAAGGATGGGAATGAAGCAAACGCTGTGTGGCATTTCGTCACTCGTAACAATTGGATCTCATGTGATTGCAGTTTGTGTACTTTGCTGCTCGGGAAGCATTGCGCAAGCTGACGCCTGGGACCAGTGTTCCGGCAACCCCTGTGACCAGGGCACGGCGTTCTGCGATGCAAACAGAAAACAAAACAACGTTCCGATGTGGCATCAGCCGTCGGATTGGTTCGAGGCCGAGCGTCAAGATTCGCGGTTGTGCGCACCGGCGATGTCCGCACAAACGTTCAATTCAACTCCGTGCACAGAACCGCGTTTGTGCGCTACTCCAGCGGCTCGCGCAAGCCAATGGATCGGCGGTTTCGAATTCTTGTGGATGCGGGCCAACTTTGATCAGAACGTCGCCTTGATCATTGATCCGCCGGTTGGCAACACGTTAGTCCCGTTCGAATACGACCGCCAGCTATCGACCCGAACATGGTTGGGTTGGCAATCGAAACGTGGCGGTGGATTCCGAGCGACGTACTGGGAATTTGATGAGCAGGCCGGCGACGAATCCGTGACCGCCGTTGTCGGTGCGACTCCGGTGTTTGTGTTTGTCTATGGTGCCGGCAATAACTTGTCGCGCAGCGCGCAGGCCGGCGTCGGCCAAACATTGACGTCACAGCACCGGTTGAAACTGCAGGCTTTTGATCTCGAAGCGACCCAGCAGTTCGATTGGAACTCGCTTCGCGGAACCCTTAGCTGCGGTGTTCGGATTGCCGACATGGAACAACTGCTTCGTGGCGATGTGGTCGACGGTGTCGGTGCATTGCAAGAATCGATCGCGAACGATTTGACTTTCCAAGGCGCCGGGCCGACGGTCGCAATGAAAGTCAACCGAGCCATCGCGGCAAGTCGTTTGGCAATGTACGGTGGAATGCGAGGCTCGCTGATCATGGGCGAAACGAACCAAAAGATCTATGAAATGAAAGGCGCCTTCACGACTGAGCTTGAAGACTTGGCGACTCAGCGCGAAGTGATCACGGCTTTCGAACTGGCACTCGGTCTGCAATGGAATCAACCGATCGGCCGCCGCTGCACCACGTTCGCTCGCGCGGGCTACGAATGCCAAACTTGGATCGACGCCGGTGGACCGGTCGATTCGCACAGCACGATCAGCTTGGATGCGATTGCGTTTGGACTTGGCATGCAGTTCTAGCCAATAAAAACGTTACGTAGGGTGGGCTATCCGTCGGAGTAGAACGTCGTGAAAAACGGCCTATTCGGAAAGACAGGCTGGAAGCCTATCCTCCATTTTTGTCGCGTCGTGTTACACTCTGGCGGTTTAAAATGAACTGGCTCTGACGGGGAACAGCGACGTGGATAATGCGGCGATCGCAGATGTGTTTGACGAGATGGCGGAATTGCTCGAGTTCCGTGGCGAGAACCCGTTTCGCATCCGTGCCTACACCAACGGTGCCAAGGCGATCCGCGAACTTACCGAGTCCGTCGCGGCGATCGTTGCGGACGAAAATCGCGACCTTTCGAAAGTCCCTGGCATCGGCAAAACGCTTGCCGAAAAGTCCGCGGTGCTGGTCGAGACTGGGTCGCTGCCACAACTGGAACAACTTCGTGCCGAGATTCCCGAAGTCACGATTCAAATGGCACGTATCCCCGGACTTGGTGCGAAGAAAGCCGTCAAGTTGCAGCAAGAGCTTGGACTCGAATCGCTCGACGATCTGCGCAAGGCTTGCCAAGAAGACAAGATCGCAAAACTGAAAGGCTTCGGCGCAAAAACGCAAGCGGCGATCCTGGACGGACTTTCGATTGCCGAAGCTGCGGCCGAGCGGATCTATTGGTCCACGGCCGACGACTTGGCGCGTTCGATCGGTGAACACATGGCCGCGTGCAGCCAGATCACCAAGTTGGAATGGGCCGGCAGCTATCGGCGCGGCCGCGAAACCGTTGGCGACCTGGACTTGCTAGTCGTCGCGACCGATCACCAAGCCGTGATGGACCATTTGGAATCCTACGTCGGTTATGCCCAGACGATTGGGCGCGGGGACACCAAGATCTCGATTCGTGTCGGCAAGTCGTTCCAAGTCGACATGCGAGTGGTCGAGGCAGACCAGTTTGGTGCGGCGCTTCAGTATTTCACCGGTTCACAAGCGCACAACATTCACACTCGGCGATTGGCCAAAGACCAAGGCTTGAAAATCAACGAGTATGGTGTTTTCAAGGTCGACGATGAAACCAAAGTCGCCGGCGAAACCGAAGCCGATGTTTATGCGGCGATTGGACTGCCATGGATTGCACCGGAGATCCGCGAGGACCGACGCGAATTCGAGTGGGCGGCGAGTGGATCGTTGCCCGAGTTGATCGAAGTCAGCGATGTCGTCGGCGACTTGCACATGCACACCAATGCCACGGACGGAACCGCGACGATTCGCGAAATGGCGGACGCAGCGATCGCCCGAGGGCTAAAGTACATCGCGATCACGGACCACAGCAAACGAGTCTCGATGGCGATGGGACTGGACGAGAAACGACTACGTCAACAGTGGAAGCTGATCGACGAGATCCGCCCCGAGTACGAAGGTCGGTTGACGATTTTGAAAGGCATCGAGTGCGACATTCTTGAAAAAGGCGGCATGGACCTGGCTGACGACTGCCTCGCCGAGGCCGACTGGGTTTTGGCCAGCGTGCACTACGGACAAAAGCAACCGCGTGATCAAATCACCGAACGCATTCTGGGTGCAATCGAAAACCCGCACGTGACCTGCATCGCTCACCCCACCGGTCGTCTGATCAACCGACGCCCGCCCTACGATGTCGACATGGATGCGGTCATGGCGGCGGCCAAATCGCACGGAAAGCTGATGGAACTGAACGCCAATCCGGCTCGTCTGGACTTGAACGACCTGCATTTGGCGGCGGCGAAACGAGTCGGCATTCCGATCGTGATCAGCACCGACGCGCACTCGATCGAAGGCCTCGATGTGATGCAGTACGGCATCAAACAGGCTCGCCGCGGCGGGCTGACAAAAGACGATGTCGCGAATACGCGTCCGTGGCCGTTTCGCTAGAATCATCGCACTCCATGCTTAACATCCTTTGAGAAACACACCATGACAAAAGACAAAGCCAAGAAGGGCGAAAAGACGCTCGCATCGACCGCCGACAAATTTGACTGTTACCAACGTTCGGTTCAGGTGCCGGATCACGAAGTCGACTTCTTTGACAAGGCGTTTCGGGAAGCCTACAAGTCGAAACCCACAAGTCTGCGTGAAGACTTCTGCGGCACGTTTGCGGTTTGTTGCGAGTGGGTCAAATCAGGGCCTCGCCGCACCGCCGTCGGCGTTGACTTAGACAAGCCGACTTTGCAGTGGGGGCGAAACAACAATCTGGCCAAGCTGACGGCTAAGCAACAAGAACGCGTTCAAATTCTGACGCAAGATGTTCGCAAACGAAACCGGCCGACGGTTGACGTGTTGGCGGCACAGAACTTTTCGTTCTGGTTGTTCAAGACTCGTAAAGAGGTCGTCGACTACTTCAAGGTCGCTCGTTCGAACCTAAATTCCAAAGGCATCATGGTGATGGACATGATGGGCGGCGGTGATTGCTACACCGAAGAAAACGTCGACAAGCGTAAAATTCGCAAAGGCAAAAAAGGGTTTTCGTATCACTGGGAACAAGCGTCGTTCAATCCGGTCACGGCCGACGCGACGTTCTATATCCACTTCAAGTTCGCCGACGGCAGCAAACTGAAACGAGCCTTCGAATACCACTGGCGGTTTTGGACGATTCCCGAGGTCCGCGAAATGTTGGCTGAAGCCGGATTCAGCGAGTCGCACGTTTACTGGGAGAACGACGACGAAGGCAGCAAGCACTTCGGCGAGTGGCAACGCAGCGAAACGGCACCGAGCGACCCGAGCTGGATCAGCTACATCGTGGCGAAGAAGTAACGTCCGCCAACCGCCGACGCTTTAGCGTTTCGCTTTCTTCCTGTTGCGTCCCACCGGTTCGTCGTGGGTTTCCAAGATTGCGATCAGTTGCTTCAGGATCGCCGGACGCTTTGCAGCCAAGTTCACCGACTCGACCGAGTCGTCTCGGTAGTCGTAAAGCTCGTACTCGATGCTGGCGTCGTCCTCACCTTTCCACTGGACCAAACGATATCGGTCCGTACGAACTGCCCGGCCGAGTTTTGCTTTGGGATACGCGTGGTAAGCATGATCACGCACTCGAGCAGCGGGCTGCTTGAGAACTGGCACCAACGAAACACCATCGATCGGCTGCGGCCCTCGGGGCGCGGGCAACCCAGCCAATTCGGCCAGTGTCGGGAACACGTCCACGCTTTCGGCAAGCTGTGTCGTCGCCGTCCCCGGCTTCGTCACGCCCGGTGCGACCATCAAGATCGGGATTCGCGTGGCCTGTTCATAATTGGTGTGCTTGGTCCAGATCCCCAGGTCTCCCAAATGAAAACCGTGGTCGCCCCAAAGCACGACAATTGTGTTGTCGGTTAATTCCAGTTCGTCGAGACCAGCGATCACGCGTCCGATTTGTGCGTCTACGAAACTGGTGCTGGCGTAGTAACCATGGATTAGCTTCCGAGCCAGCGTTCCATCGACGTCACCGGATTCGGGCACAGGCTTGTATGCCGTAATCTCGCCGCCGAGTTTTCCGGCCACCTTGGGTGCATCGACTGGCGATTCGGTGCGAACTGGCATTGGCAACGTGGCTGGGTCGTGCATGTCCCAGTACTTTTTCGGTGCACAGAACGGCAAGTGAGGACGAGCGAAACCGGCGGCAATGAAAAACGGCGTCCCATCGTTCGCCCTGGCTTGCTTGGCGGCTTGCAGTCGCTTGATGGTTTCGCCGGCGACTCGGCCGTCGGCATAGGCAATGTCATCAACGTCGGGTGATTCAAACGCGGCTCCGCGAGGCAACTGGCGAATGCGTCCAAGTTCTTGGTTAGTGAAAAGTGCCTCCTCACGAGTCAGTTTTCCACCGTCGGTGCTCGCCGGATCGAGGTACTCGACCACTTTATCCTTGAAGTGCGGTGCCATGAAGGACTGAGGATCGCCGTGGTTTCCGTGGCCGACATGAAAGATCTTTCCGAGTGATTCGGTGCGATAACCGGCCGCCGCAAAGTGCTGGGGCAACGTGACCGCGTCCGGAATGGTGCCGCGTAAATCACTGCCCAATCCGTACAAGCCCGTTGATGTCGAGTGCGAGCCAAGCATTAACGTAAACCGCGAAGGAGCGCAGACGGCTTGGTTGCAGTAAGCTGCATCAAATCGCATCCCACGTACCGCCAGCGCATCGATGTTTGGCGTCTTGGCGTGCGAGTCGCCGTAACAACCGATCGCCGGCTTCAAGTCGTCGACCAAGATCAACAGCACGTTAGGTCGATCCGCAGCAACAGCATGACCGGGGTAGATGACGAGCAAAGCCGTCAGCGAGAACAGACAACAAAAGAGAGATCGAAACGGGGTCATCTTCGCGCCAGGGCAGGTTGGAAAGGGGAATACCAAAGAGACTCGCACTTTAACACAACCTGCCCGCAGATTCTTCATCGCATCATTCGACTTCGTGCGAGTGATGCTTTCGCGATCGGCTGCTTTTCTGCATACGATCAACCTTTTGGCTCAGCGTGTAAGAGACCCGATCGGCTACGCGGTGGAAAAGGTTCCCGTAGTTATCGTCGGCATCTTCGATCACGATCGACGGCATCCTCTTTAAATGCACAACGCAACGACATTGCTTGTCGATGCCGCCCTTGGGACCGTTTACATCACGAACGGTCACTTGAACTTTGCGAATTCGATTTTGAAATCGCTCGACAGCGCCGAGCATCAAATCCGAGACGTCTTGTTTAACAGAAGGAGCGAGTTCGAAGTTACCGAAGTGAGTCGAAAGCATCATGGTCAAACCTTTCCAAGTCGCGTCAAGTTTCATCCACCCAGCACTGTGGGCTTCACAATCAACAGTACCTCTGAACCGGCCCGATGTCACATAGAATGGGCGGAAATTCACCTAGATTTCTTCTATCGATGGAACATCTTCCCTACGCGAAAAACTTTGCATTTCGCGAGAATTCTCTTGCAATTTGAACGTTCGTCGATTTCCGATTCCGCCTCGGCTCGATGTGTCAATCGGTAGACTTTGCCTGACAGAAAATGTTGAAGGAACGACTCGGTCGTGGAAAGCGAAACCGACGGTGATCACTTAGACTGGGGGTCTCGGAATTCATCCCCGGAGCCAACCCATGTTCATCTGCATTCCAAACACATCCAAGATTACTCGAACGCTCGCAGCACAAGTCATTGCTGTAGCGATTGCGATTGGTTTTGCGTCGAACGACTCGGCCAACGACATATTAGCGGTCGCGTCCGAGCACCACCCCAACGTCGTCGTGATTCTGACAGACGATCAGGGATGGGGTGATTTAAGTTTGAATGGCAACCCAAACCTTTCAACGCCCAACATCGATTCGCTTGCTCGCGATGGAGCCGAAGTCAAGAACTACTACGTTTGCGCCGTATGCTCACCCACGCGTGCCGAGCTCCTGACCGGGCGATACCACACTCGTAGCGGAGTCTACAGCACGTCATCGGGCGGCGAGCGGATCAACGCGGACGAGCAAACAATCGGCGACGTTTTCAAAACCGCCGGCTACGCCACCGCCGCGTTTGGAAAATGGCACAGCGGAATGCAGTATCCGTATCACCCAAATGCACGTGGATTCGACGAGTACTACGGTTTTTGCAGCGGACATTGGGGCGATTATTTCTCACCAATGCTTGAACACAACGGCGAGATCGTGACGGGCGAAGGATTCTTGGTTGACGACCTGACAAGTCATGCGATCGAGTTCATCGACGGCCATGTGAACGATCCGTTCTTTGTTTACTTGCCGTTCAATACGCCTCACGCCCCGATGCAGGTGCCAGATCCGTTTTGGGAAAAGTTCAAAGACAAGCCATTGGTTCCCGATCCGGATCCTAAAAATGCGAAAGCTCAAGACGACAACCACACTCGCGCGGCGCTGGCGATGTGCGAAAACATCGATTTCAACGTCGGCCGGTTGCTCAAGCACTTGGACGAGACCGGGTTGGCCAACAACACGCTCGTGGTTTTCTTTTGCGACAACGGGCCGAATGGCTACCGGTTCAATGGCGGGCTGCGTGGGCGAAAAGGATCGACGAATGAAGGTGGACTGCGGTCGCCGATGCTCGTTCGCTATCCGACGGCGATCAAGAAAGGAACCAAGGTCACGTCGATCATGGGCGCGATCGATTTGCTGCCTACGCTGGCGGAATTGACAAAAATCAAACTTCAGTCGCCCAAACCGCTGGACGGGCGTTCGATGGCCGCCGGACTGCTGGGCCAACCTGCCAACGACGATGAGATCGACGACCGAATGATCTTTTCGACTTGGAATGGTCGGCACAGCTTGCGGAGCAACCAGTATCGGATGCACGGCGACGGCAGCTTGTATGACATCCAAGACGATCGTGGCGAACACGTTGATTTACGAAACCGCGAGCCAGAGATCGCTAAACAGATGGGCGACGTGCTGGCCAGTTACGTTGCCGAACTGAATCCGAAGAATTCGAAGTCCAAGGAACGGCGTCCGATCACCCTCGGACATCCCGATGCCCAGTTCAATCAGATGCCGGCGCGAGATGCGATCGGCCACGGCGGCGTTGTTCACAGCAACAAGTTTCCCAATTGCACGTTCATGAAAAACTGGGTCGGCACCGACAGCTCGATCACGTGGGACGTAGATATTCTGGGCGAAGGCGACCACGAAGTCACGATGTATTACGCGTGCAAAAATGACGACGTGGGGTCCGTGATCGAACTGAGCCTGGGTGACGAAAAGCTGCAAGCGACGATCAGCGAAGCGAACGAAGTGCCGCTAAGAGGCATGGAGAACGACCGCGACCTGCGACCGGAAAGTTACGTCAAGGATTGGAAGCCGATGACGCTAGGAACGTTCCATTTGAAGCCCGGTCGCGGCACGTTGACGTTGAAGGCGATCGAGGCTGCCGGCGGTGAAGTGGCTGAAATGCGGCTGCTGATGTTTCGGAAGCTGCCTTAACGCGTCACTCTGTATCGATTGTTCCGGCTAGCACTGTCATCAGGTCGAGTGGAAAGGCATGGTGGTAACGAAAATGCTGGTGACGGCGTGACGGTCGTGACGATCTAGCGGGGTGTGGCGGTGAAGGTCACAGATATTGATTCCGCGTTTGAATGGGTTGCCCGTGGCTGTTTCGCTGAAAGTTCTTCGGAACGACGAAAGTACTCCTGCAACACTGCGGATCGGCAGTCGACTGGATAAGTACCGAATCTTACGACGTCTTGGCGAAGGTGGATTTGCGAATGTCTATGCGGCTCAGGACTTAGTCGAAGATCGAAAAGTTGCGTTGAAGATTCCGCACAACGAATTCGTCAGCAACACTCAATCGCTCGACGACCTGCAGCGGGAAGTCCGCATCATGTCTCGGCTACGACACCCCTCGATCCTGCCGCTGAAGGACGCTCGATTCATCGGCGGGCACTTTGTGATCACGTTTCCGCTAGGTGTTGAAACGCTTGGCGACCGCATGACACGGCGGATTTCGCGACAAACGGCGATGGATTACGCCGTCCAAATGATTAGCGCCGTCGCTTATGCACACGAAAACTCGGTACTGCATCGCGACATCAAGCCCGAAAACTTCGTGCTGTTCCCCGATCAAGTGATCCAGTTGACCGACTTTGGATTAGCCCGCATCGAGAAGGGTGATCACGATATCTCGGGATCAGGCACGCTTGGATACATTTCGCCAGAACAGGCGATGGGCAAGCCGACGTACCGCAGTGATGTGTTTTCACTCGGACTGGTGATCTATCGATTGTTCTCGGGAGCCATCCCCGAATATCCATTCGATTCGCTGCCAAGCTACAACCGACTGCGACGCGGCCTATCAAAAGACTTTGTCGATTTGATTCGAAAAGCGATCGAACCAGCGCCCACCAAACGCTTTCGCGATGGAGTCGCGATGCACAATGCGTTGATGAAAATTCGTTTCCCGATGACCGACCGATCGGTAACATTGCGCAGCACCACCAACGCAGATGGATACACACGGCGAGTAGCGTAGCGAGTCAACCACTTTGCGATTCAGCTCGCGATATCCATTGATTTCTTCGCGTTCTGCACAACCGTCACAGCGAGACTCCGCCGGCCGCTCGAATGACTGGGGCGATACCGACGCCGCCTAAGCCATTGTTGATTAGGCTAAGACCTGGAACTTGGGCGATCGAGTCTTCGATCTGTTTCACGCGTTGTTTGTGCCCAACATGGTATTGGGGCATCGCGTGATTCCACCGAACCACGCGTGTGACGACGGGCTCGCCTTGCAGACCGATCAAGTCTGCGAGTTCTTGCCGCACGATTTTGACGAGGCTCGCGTCATCTTGTTCCAGCAACTCGGGTTGCATCGCGCCGCCCATGAAGACGCGGATCAGCACATGCCCGTCGGGCGCTCGTCCGGCAAACTTGTGACTTGCAAAACTGCCGGCCAGAATCTTGCGGTTCTCGGAAAGCGGCACCACAAAACCAAAAGTGTTGATGTCCGCTCGGATGTCAGACTTCTTTACGCCCAAGACGACGATCGCCGCCGATGCCGATTCGATTGCGGCGAGTTGTTCGGACGCGACCGGTGCGATTTCGGCAAGTAATTTTGAAGCGGGCGCGGGTGGCGCCGCGACCACGACATGGTCGAACGCTTCGGTTTCACCGCCAGCGGTGTTGACGTTCCAAAGTTCGTTTTGTCGCACGATGCTGCCCACCGGCGTATTGGTTCGAATCGAACCAGCCGGCAAGGAATCGGCCAGCGTTTGGATCAGCCGGATCATGCCGCCGCGGAACGCTCGAAATTGGCCATAGCGAGCTCCGGTGCTGCCGCGTTCGACCGAGTCTTCGCCACTGCGCCGTCGCGCCACGGTTGCTCGCGCTAGCGATCCGTACTTTTGCTCCATTTCGGCGATCGGCCCCATCGTCGCGCGCATGCTAAGTTTGGTGATGTCGGCGGTGTAGATCCCAGCCGATAGCGGCGCGACAATTCGGTCGAGCACCTCGTTGCCCATGCGACGGCGCACAAACGAATCAATCGACTCGTCGAACCCGTCACCCGCACTTTGCTTGTCCGCCGACACAAACCGTTCAGCCAAAAACCGCAGCTTTCCCAGCGGCGTCAACAGCGGCGTCTTGAGCATCGGCCATAACTTGGTCGCCCGCATCAGAACAAACCCGTCGGGAATCGGCATCAGTTTCCCATGCCGAACGATCCTGGCACCGCGCCCGTCGGGCAACGGCTCGATCAACTGATCTTCGACACCCAGTTTTTGACACAACTGCAACGCATGGGGCGGGTTGGTTGCGAACATGTCAGCACCATGATCGATCAAAAAACCGTCCGCTGTTTCCGTATGAATGACTCCGCCGACTCGTTCGCCGGCTTCGAAAACAGTTAGCTTGATGCCGGGGTGAGCCAAACGAAGTTGGGCGGCTGTCGCTAAACCAGAAAGGCCGCCACCAATAACGGCGACGCGAGTATCGATGCAATCAGACACAGAGAAAAACGTCAAAAACAAGGGAACGGGTAGGAGCGAACAAGCAGTTTGACGGCTTGTTGCCAGAGTCACCAGACTGCCTATCTATTTTGACGAAACCGAAAAAACTGCAAAGCGATTCCGGTTAGAAACCTAAGCTCACCCAGTCTTTTTAATTTTGCGACTGGTCGTCGTAATCGCTGCCGCCATCCATCCCCGAGTACTCATCCATCCCGGAATAGTCATCCATCCCCGAGTAATCATCCATGCCCGAATAGCCATCATATCCATTTCCACTGTTCGGCGACTTACCGGTAAGGCTAAAGCGTTTGCCGATCATGTTGCCGAAACCAGCCAACGCCGTTTCCATCATCGCAGCGCCGCTAAAAATCGACTCCATCGCGCCGTGATACTGGTCGGCGGTCGTGGACGCCATCATTGGCCCCGAGAAAGATCCGACCATGGTCGCGAACCCAGTGACGGCGGGAAACAGATCGCTGCCCGTGCTTTCCGAGATCGTCGCTTTTGCCGATTCAACGGACTTTGCCCACGAATCGGCCATGGATTTAGGAACCCAGAACCCGTCAATCTTGGTAAACGTTACTCTGGATTTTCGGCCGTCTATTTCGATCGAGACAACGGCTGTGTCTTCTTTTTCAGATTCGACTGTCACAGTTCGCCCCGAGCGGCCGTTATAGCTGAACAACTGGGCGACGAAGGGCGCGATCGCGGCATCCAAATCCGCTACGCACTTTTCGACGGGCGTGGTTCGCAATTTCTCTAGACTGATCACGTCGGGTGACAATCCGATCCGCAGCGCACCCGCGGTGGTCAGCACTTCTTCGGCCATCGAGTCGAACGCGTCGGGTGGCAGTTGTTTGACACGCGGGCTGGATAGAAACCAACGCTGCTTCGTGACGATCGCTTCGCCGAGTTGCTGTAACTTTCCGATCGACGCGTCCCATGTGGTCTCGTCCGATTTTTCGGCGGCCAACTTAACGATGTCGTTGATGTCGTTGCGATAGGTCAACGGCAGCGAATCGTAGATGGCTCTGACATGCCCATCGCGAACCAGCGTTTCGATTTGATCCAAGAATGCGCCGATGGCCAGGTCGGTTTTTGGCGTCGTGTACGCAGGCGCTGCCGGCGGCATCGGCAACGGGTTCGGCGCTGGCGCCGCCGCTTCGGTGGCGCGGCCCTGCAATTCGCCGATGCGAGTACCGCGATTCTTCTGCCAATCGCGAGCAAGATCCTGTGCCTGAATGCGGCTCTCGCTGCGAAGCGCGTCCAACTTCACACTGATCCGTTTGCCGTTGAGCATTTCCAAAATCACGCTATCGCCCCAAAGCCCAACCATTCGGGCTTCGATCGTGCGAGTCCCTCGCAGGTCGGTCCAAGATTCAGCGCAAGCGGTTTCGGCACAGAATCCGATTCCCAAAAAGGTGATCAACGTAGCCGCAGCAAGGGGCATGAAACGGGCGGGCATAGCAGTATTTGACATAACTGGTGATTGATTGGGCTGGCTGATTAAACAGATTGTTCGAAGCTCAGGGTTTTTAGGGCGTCCATTTCAACAAAATGACGCTCTTACGATCCATAGCCTCCCGCACAAACCATTATATTGAGAATAGCGGCACGAAGGCGGTGATCCTGGGACATTTAACTTGGACTTTTAGCCAAGTCTAACCATCGCAGCGGACAGTGTCGTCCAAGGAAGTGACTCGGACCACGCAGTGAGGAAGAAAACGTGAGCGAAGCGACCGATGCAAGCGAACTGGCTGCCGACGAGGCCGAAGCGTTACGGGAGAAGTATTACAACGCGACTGTGATCGAGCGAATCGACATTCACGATGATTTGGCACGTTTTCGGATTCGCCCGGACACTCCCGTCGAACCATTTGAGCCAGGACAATACGTCGCGATCGGGATGGGCAACTGGGAACCGCGACTTGAGGGGACTCAGGTCGAAGTGGTGTCCGAGAGCAAGCTGCGAAAACTTGGCCGCCGCGCGTACTCGATTTCTTGTCCGATGCTAAATCCGGCCGGCAAGGTCGCGCCGGTAGACTCGATCGACTACTTAGAGTTTTACGTCACGCTGGTCCGGCGAGCGGATGGCGAAGGTAAGAAGCCGCCCGTTTTGACACCGCGACTGTTCCTGCTTGGCCCCGGCGGGCGACTGGAATTGCAACGCAAGATCACCGGTCATTATGTGCTAGGCGAGATCGATCCGGACGACACCGTCTTGATGTTGGGGACCGGCACAGGCGAGGCTCCGCACAACGCGATGTCGGCGCACTTGTTGGCTAGCGGTCATCGCGGCAAGATCGTCAACGTGACCAGCGTTCGCAAACGTTGCGACTTGGGGTACGCCAAAGAACACGCCGAACTGATGACACAGTACGCCAACTATCGATATCTCTGTTTCACAACGCGCGACCCGGAAAACCTCGATCCGGCACATCCGAATTTTGTCGGCAAACAGTATCTGCAAGCGTTGTTCACGTCTGGAAAATTGGCTGAACTTGCGGGCGATCCCCTGTCGCCATCGAACACGCACGTGTTTCTGTGTGGGAATCCAGCAATGATTGGATACGTCCCGCCGGGCGCTGAACCACCGTCCACACCGGGCATGTTGCAGGTACTTATTGACGCAGGATTTACGGATGATCACGACTACAGCGGCGCCGGTGCTATCCGTTTCGAAAAGTATTGGTGAGGATACCGGCCGGATGGTTTCAGCCGGCGTGGGCCTCCGCTACAACAGCTAAACAACGCGAATTATTTCAACACGAAGCACTTCAAGCGAAAACGATAATCATGGATCTCTCAAATACGATTGCTTTGATTCTTGGCGGCGGACGGGGCACGCGTTTGTTCCCTTTGACAAAGATCCGTGCTAAACCAGCGGTTCCGTTGGCGGCAAAGTATCGTTTGATCGACATCCCGATCAGTAACTGCATCAACAGCGGGCTGAACCGCGCCTATGTCTTGACCCAGTTCTTGTCGGAAAGTCTGCACCGGCACTTGCGGCAAACCTATACGTTCGATCACTTCAGCGGCGGCTTTGTCGAATTGCTTGCTGCCCAGCAAACCGTTGACGAAGGTACCGATTGGTACCAGGGAACAGCCGACGCGGTGCGCAAGAACTTGGTCCATTTGGAAGAAGACTGGATCAAGCACGTTTTGATTCTGTCCGGTGACCAACTTTACCGGATGGACTTTCGCGAGATGATGAAGACGCACATCGAATCGGGCGCAGCGGCGACGATTGCCGGCATCCCAGTCAACCGAGAAGACGCGTCGGCGCTGGGTATCATGCAGGTCGATGACGACGGACGGGTGCAAGGCTTTATCGAAAAACCAAAAACCGAAGAAGAACTAGCCAAAGTTCGTATGGATCCAGCTTGGATCGACGCTCGTGGTATCCCCAGCCATGGCCGCGATTGTTTGGCCAGCATGGGTTTGTACATCTTCAACAAAGACGTGATGGTGGACTTGCTGCGCAGCACCGATCACGAAGACTTTGGCAAAGAAGTGTTCCCCGAGGCACTGAAGTCGCACAAGGTTCAAGTGCACCTGTTCGATGGTTATTGGGAAGACATCGGTACGATCCGCGCGTTCTACGAAGCGAACTTATCGCTGGCCGGCAAGAACCCGCCGTTCGATATCCGAAATCGCCAGGCTCCGATCTACAGCCGGCCAAGATTCCTGCCCCCGACCATCATGGGCGACACCAAGATTACCGGTAGCTTGATCGCCGACGGTTGCCGCATTGGCGATAATGTCACGATCGAAAACAGTGTGATCGGTTTGCGAACCGTGATTGGTGACAACGTTACGATCAAAGATTGCGTCGTGATGGGTGCCGACCACATCGAGGATGCTGGCCCGCAAGCCAACGGCGCCGTGCCCACTGGAATCGGTGATGGTTCAACGATCGTTGGAACAATCTTGGACAAGAATTGTCGGATCGGCCAGAACGTGAAGATCGTCAACGAGAAGGGCATCGAAAACCAAGGCGAAGACGAACCGTTGCAAGTTCGCGACGGCATCCCGATCGTGATCAAGAACGCCACGATCGAAGACGGCTTCGTGATGTAAAGTCAATTCGCAGGGTGTGTACCGCGTGTTTCATCAACTGCTTTGCAGTTGATATCCCGGGTGCGAAGTCGCGGGTCCACAAGGCGGGGCCCGTTAGTCTGGCGTGTCCAAGTACGGATCTTGGCCGATTTCACGCTGCATTTTCTTGCGTTCTTTTTCGTGGTGCATCAGCACCATGCGGTCCCGAAAGTGCCGCTTCTCGACTTTCAATTGCGCCTTGCGGAACAGTTTGGCCAGGCGGTCGACAGATCCGCCGGTGGCGGCGCCCTGAGTCTTTAAACGCTCGGACTTCTTAACGCCCAACCCTGTTTTCAAGATGTCGTCGTCAAGCGACAAGTACTGGCGGTACGAACCGCTGTCACCTTGTCGACCACAACGACCAATCAATTGTCGGTCAATTCGCGCCGCGTCGTGCAGTTCGGTACAGATCACGTGCATGCCGCCTAGCTTTTCGACGCCGTCGGACAGCTTGATGTCGGTGCCGCGTCCGGCCATGTTCGTTGCCACCGTGACTCGGCCGGTTCCGCCTGCCGCGGCGACAATTTCCGCTTCTTGTTCGACGTTGTTGGCGTTCAGAACTTTGTGTTCGATGCCAAGTTCGTTCAACATCCGCGACAGCAGCTCACTTTTATCGATCGACCGTGTCCCGATCAAAATCGGTCGTCCGGTCGCGTGAATTTCTTTGATTTCTTCGACAATTGCCTGAAACTTGCGTTCCATCGTGCCGAACACGCGGTCCTTCAACCGCGCCCGACGAGGCGGCTTGTTCGTCGGTACTCGCAGTACCGGCGTACGATAGATCCGTCGCAGCTCGCTAGCGCTGGTGGCCGCCGTCCCGGTCATTCCGGCCAAGTGCGGATATCGCAGAAACAAATCCTGGACCGTGATCCGAGCCGCTTGGCCCGTCGGAACGCTGATCTCGATGTTTTCCTTTGATTCAATTGCTTGGTGAATCCCGTCACGCCATTTTCGGCCTTCGGCCAACCGCCCGGTAAATTCGTCCACAATCACGATCTCGTCCTCGCCCTTATCGCCAGGCCGGACGACGTATTGGCGGTCAAGCAAAAATTCGCGGTGCACTTTGATCGCCCGCTCGGTGTATTCGTACAAATCGACCAACCCCATCGTGCGAACGAGATCGGATTTTGGCAGCGCACGGACCTTTTGCCGGCCGCGTGACGTCAATTCGTACTGTTTCGTATCTGGATGGATCGTAAAGTGATCGTCCAGCTCGTATTCGGTCGCCGTGTCAGACGCCCAGCGATACGTTTCGACGATCTGGTCGCGAACATTATCTTCGATACTGCCAATGATCAGCGGCGTACGCGCTTCGTCGATCAGAATACTGTCAGCCTCGTCGACCAAGCAAAAGTGCATGCCTCGCATCACGATTTCGTCGCCGCCGCCGCCAAACCCGGCACCTCCGTCGCCCAACATCTCTGTTTGCAGTCGGTTCTGAGCACGCAGCAACAATCGGTCACGCAGGAAATCAAAGCCGAATTCCTTGGCGGTACCGTAAGTAATCGCCGCAGCATAAGACTTTCGCCGCGACGTTTGGTCGTCGGGCGTTTGGATGATGCCGACGTCAACGCCCAACATCGCAAACAACGGCTGCATCCACTCGGCATCCCGTTTGGCCAAGTAATCGTTCACCGTCGCCAAATGCGCGCCCTTGCCGGTCAACGAGTGAAGATAAAGGGGCAACGTCGCGGTCAACGTCTTACCTTCGCCCGTCTGCATCTCGGCAACGTAACCTTCGAACAGGGCAATGCCGCCGATGATCTGTACGTCGTAATGCCGCATCGAAAGTGCCCGGCGGCCGGCTTCGCGAGTCAGCGCATAGGCTTCGGGAAGCAGCGTCGCCAGTTTTTCGCCAGCCATCGCTCGATATCGAATTGCTAGCGAGCGTTTGCGAAGTTCGGTATCCGGCTCGGCCTTTAGCGTCGACTCGAGTGCGTTGACTTGCGCCAGTTGCCGCTTCCACCGGATCAGCTGCGGGCGAAATCCTTGACGCGAGACCACGGACAACGTCTTACCCGAGTCATTGCCCCGTCGTTTGTTAGCCTCGTCGTCAGACGAAGGGGCCGGCGGAGGTGCACCCGGCGGCAAACTGGATTCGGTCGCGACGGATTCGATGATGTCAGTGATTTCGCCGGAGTCCAAGATTTCACCGGTGTCTTCGCCGAGGTCTGCACCGGTCCCCGCAAGCTGCGGATCGATTTGCGGATCAACCTGAGGATCGGCAGAGTTTGGGTGCGTGGGGTTCTCGGAGTTCGTATTTCCGGCCGACATCGGTACTACTTCGTCAAAAAACGTTGAAAAGATTGGGCACGACGAGGGTCAAAACACCCCTCAATAGGGATCAATCGCCGTGAAACATGCATTCTAGTGCATCGTTTTGAGATGCTAGGCAAACTTTGACGCTTTCGTCCGTCAAGTTGGGCAACTTGGAGCAGGTGTTCGGCCTCTGAGGACAGTGCTGCATATACCAGTGAATCCAGTCGATTGCCTTATACCAGTCAATCAGTGTTCCCGGACTGTACGAGACGTTTTATGAAAACTAATTTGAAGAAGCTGGCCCTCACAGCAATGTTGCTTTCTGGCACCAGCATGGCAATGGCAGATAATGGTAGTTCGACAATCGGAGATCTTCCCGGATACGGCGAAGATGCTTACTTCGGTGAAGACGCAGCCTACTCTGACACTACAGAAATTTATGACAGCGAAGACGCTGCCTATCAAGATGAATCCTACGACGACGGCGTCGTAGCCCCGGTTGCTCACAGCGAGCGTTCGGTCATCGCACGAGCACCTCGTCGTCGATCGGTTCAAACACCGGCCCATGCGACCGCTTACGCACCCGTCCAAGCATCGCAAATGCAAACGGCTTCGTTCAGCGGCGACTGCGGTTGCGAGTCTGGCAACTGCGGCGGCGGATGCGGCGTTGAAATGCAATACACCATGGGTGCTAGCTGCGGCTGCGAAACGCCGAACTGCGATGGCGGCTGTGGCGGATGCGGCACTGCAGGTCGAATGACGAACCTGTTCAACACTTGCGACAGCAACGCTTGGGCGTCGCTCGAAGCACTGTTGTGGTTCGCCCAACCACGTGACCTTGCACCGCTGGTACTAGGATCGGATCCTGGCACTTTGCCGGTTCTTGGCCAGCCTGGCAACGTCCGAACCTTGTTCGGTGGCGAAGGCGAAACGGAACTGTCGGCCGGCTTCCGAGTCGACGGCGGATTCTGGTTGAGCGATCATGTCGGTGTCGGCGGACGTTTCTGGATGCTTGACGAAAGCGGCAGCGACTTCAGCTACAGCGGCAACGGCAGCGACCAATCGGTCGGCCGTTCGTACTTCAACACCAGCCCAGGTGCGGTTGGCGAAGACGCTTTGTTGGTCGCTCAACAAGGCATCTTCCAAGGCAACCTGCAAGCCGAAAGCTCGTTGGACATCATGGCTGCGGAAGCTTACGCTCGCCTGCGTTTCGGAAGTGGCAAGCATTGCAACCTCGACTTCATCGGTGGCTACTCGCACTTTGAAATCGACGACACGCTTAGCATCAACAGCACGACGATCAACACCGCTGCATCGGGTGGCAACCCAATCGGCACCATCCGTACGTTCTCGGACCGCTTCGGTGGCGAAAACGAATTCAATGGTGGTCAACTTGGTTTCGACATGATCATGCATCGTGGTTGCTGGACCGTCAGCTCGCTGACCAAGGTTCACTTGGGCAACATGGATCAACGATTCACCGCAGCAGGTAACTACACTCGCCAGATTCCTGGTGGAGCAGTCACCGGCGGCAGCGGCGGCGTCTTGGCCAGCTCGACAGCGATGGATGTAGAACGCAGCGTGTTTGCTTTCGCACCAGAAGCCAACTTCAAGATTGGATACAACTTCCGTCCGAACGTGGCTCTGACCGTCGGCTACAGCTTCATCTACTTCGATAACCTTGCTCTTGCTGGCGACGCGGTCAACCGCAGCGTCCAAGGCAACACGATCGGAACAGGCAACTCCGGTGCCAACCCCATCTTCGACTTCAACGATTCGAGCTTGTGGGTTCACGGCATCGACCTAGGCGTCGCAATCAACTTCTAAGCGGCGAATTTCGTCCGGCGGCTCCGACTTCGATAAGCAGTCCGGAACACCGCTTTGGAGTCGCCAATTGGCGAAGCAACGACCGAAAGCTCGGTGGGTTCATCCCACCGAGCTTTTTTTGTTTGCCCAGTGAGCACAAGTATCTGCCAACCGTACACCGACATTCCTTTTGCAATCCAAAGCTCGGCGGAATATCGCGACAGCCATCCACGCGATGGAGAAGAACGACAGCAACGTGATGCCCTGACGGTCATTGCATTCAACATATTGAAAGCCGATCCTGCTTTAGTTCGAGGCACCGCTTTCTTCACGATCACTGGGACCTTCCGCAAATAGGATGACCTGCATAGCCAATTCTTGATCCGATTTTGGAAAGCGTTCAATCGCTTTTTCCATAGGCTCGTCCTCCTCAAGAAAGTCACAAGCTTCAAGAAACAATCGCAGCTGTTGTCGGTCAAAAACAAGCAACCCTTTGAAGAACTCTTCGGCGATACTCGGGTCTTTGACAGGTCCGCGTTCGCTTTCTAGCGAGGTTTGGAATGCACGTTGAATTCGCTGTCCCGACGCAGCAGATTTTTTCTGTTGTTCTTCAGACAGCGAAAGGTAGTTAGAAACGATCTCGACGGACGTAGCGTTCAACCTAAGTCTCGCGATTAACCGACTTGCGATGTCCACTCGCTGTTCTTTGCCAAGCTTTGGCGAGAGCTCATCCCAAAACTCCGTACTCAGCTGAGCTTCCCGCTTTGCAATAACTGCCAGATCTTTCTTGTTGAGGGAATTTTCTTCACCTTGATAACGGGCGAACACATCGTCATCACGACGCGATCCAGTGCGGTTTGTGTACATGCGGTCAATCTCAGCAACTGGAAGAATCTTCTTTTCAACCAGCAGTGCTTTAAGCTCAACCGCAGGATTTAGCTCTGGACTCGCCAGATAAAGACGCCCACGCTGGCCACGCCAGTCGACGCGCCGTTGAATCGGTTTCCTTGGAACATTGGTAGCATCCCCGCCACTCTCCCGCATCATGCGTTCCAGCAAAAAGGATGAAGGCAGGGGGTACTCAACATCATCGTCTGCATGCACCGCACATTCAAAAGCAAAGTTCGGACAGATCCAACTGGTGAACAGGAGCAGACGTAGTAATTCCTTTTGAAAAGACAAATACATATTTATAACCGTATGGGAATTCGGAGATTCTGTTCGATGGAGCACTAGTCGTCGAACAACGTTCAGGGCACGTAGACGGTGAAATTACTGTTGGTCGCGGCGGTAAATATCCAACCCGTTCCGTTTACGATGTAGTCGACGGTGTAAGCACCCGAATACGGGTCATAGAAGGAGCGGCGTAAAGCGTACACACCCGTGTAAGACTTTTCTTGAACCCACTTCGTTTTCGTACCAGCTTCCCACATAGAAGAATCAGGGTAGACACCATTACCATAAGCCTCAACAACATCAGGAGCCTTAACAAGCGTCACGTTAGTGGCGCCATTCGCGAGTGCCCCAGACGTCCCTCCACTATACGTCGCACTGACTGTTACTCTGCCGAGCAGCACATTGTACTCGTCGTACACATCATCAACTCTAACGTCTGGGCTAACAGTACTGGATAGGTTGAAGGTTGAATCGTGCGTGAACTCAGTGTCGAAGTCTGCTTGATAGTAAATTGGGTTGAAAACCAAAGAAGGAAAGGCTGGCCCATAAGATGCAGACTGAGCATTCACATTAGTTGAAGCGACGATCGTTACGACAAGCAAGAAAACAGCAAAATTCGCAGATTCATAGGACATAACCCAGGGTTGAGAGTTAAGAACGCAGTCCACTTGACGAGAACGTAAAAACAAAGGCACCACAGCCGATCGGAATCATCACGATGAGAGAAATCGAACTTCAGGCCCCGAAAGCCTTAAGGACGCCTCGATGACCACCAACCAAAACAACTCGCGTTCGCCGTCCCCAACAGAGGGGGTCAAGCAAGAGAACTGACCCTAGCACACCGTGTGCAAGGATACAAGTTGACGAACAAGAAATTTGGGAATCAATCACGCCGGGAAGACTCCAGGCTCGATTGACGACTCCGCCGACAAGACCGGGCGAGCGATAATTCACCTGCGTCGTCATCCAAGCGGCCCCTGCGGGCCACGTGATAATTTGCGACGTTGATTTGAATCGAAACGGTGCCCAAACGTCAGCCCACGGGTTGTTGTTTGCTTAGCGAAGCTGTGGGATGTTTGATTCGTGAAAATGAGCAACATTTGACTCAGCCGTCTTTACATTCTGCGAGGTACCGCAGCAACTGGCTCATGCTATTGGATCATCAGCGGATCGACCCGATTACAGCTAGGATCCAAAGTCTACCAATCACAACCACAGAACACCGAACGCCCGACTGACCTGCGATGAATTCGATCACCTTTGGACTCTGGCCCCTGGCGGGCGTTACGACCGTCGGAGTCACCGCGGACGATGCGGACGCCACGATGACAGCCATCATCGATGGCGGACTCACGGCTTTCGACACCGCGTTTAGTTACGGCTACGACGGCGAGAGTGATCAGTTGCTGGGGCGTTTCATCGGCAACGACCGAGACCGTTTTTCGGTCACCGGCAAAGTCGGACAGCGCTGGTCGGCGGATCACAAACGGATCGTCGATGGATCAGCGGCCACACTATGCGCCGACGCCGAAACGTCGCTCAAACGAATCGGCATCGAGCAGTTCGATGTGCTGATGCTGCATTCGCCGGACCCGAATGTCGAGATCGAAAAGTCGGCGGAAACGATGGGCGAGTTGTTGCACCGCGGCTTGACGAAGCGAGTCGGTGTTTGCAATGTCGACGCCGAACAACTACGTCGATTCTCCGGTGCAGTCGCATGCACCGCCGTGCAATGCCCGCTGAACCTACTGCAACGTGATTCGCTGGATGACTTCATTCCCGAGGCCATGAAACTTGGCTGTGAAGTGCATGTGTTTTGGGCGCTGATGAAAGGGTTGTTGGCGGGAAAAATTAGCCGCGACCATCAGTTCGCCGAAGGCGACAGCCGCCCTGGCTATGAAGTCTTTCAAGGCGCCGCTCGCCAGCACGCTCACGATGTGATCGATCAAATGAAGTTGATCGCCGAGTCGACCGGCAAAACGATCGCACAACTGTCCATCGGCTGGGCTGCGTCCCAGCCTGGTGTGAGTTCCGCCTTGGTCGGTGCTCGGCGCCCCGAACAGGCACAAGAAATCGCAGCCACCACGCGACTTAGCCCGGACGTACTTGCCGCGCTGGATGCGTTGATCTAGCGGATCAGGTTCTTGGGCGGCGTTTTCGTCCTGAGGGCGCGAACTTTGATTGCACTTCGATCACTGCGTCAACGAAACGATCGGCTTCTTCGATCGTGTTGTAAAAATAGAAACTCGCTCGTGCCGTCGCGGACAACTTCAAGAAATGATGCAGCGGCATCGTACAGTGGTGCCCCGCACGGACGGCGACGCCAGCCGAATCGAGTTGCTGGGACACGTCATGCGCGTGAACGCCCGGCAAGTGGATGCTGATGATTCCGTTTTTTTGGTTCGGTACAGCGCCCGCCACCGGACCGACGATCTGCACTCCGGTGATCTCTCGCAGCCGCGACTCGGCATGTTCGCTGAGCGCATGTTCGTGCGCGGCGATGCGATCGAGTCCAACCTCGGTGATGTACTTCACAGCCGCCGCTAGCCCGATGGCTTCGACGATCGGTGGCGTGCCGGCTTCGAACTTTTCGGGCAGCCCCGCGCACGTGAATCCTGTTGTGGTGACATCGTGAATCATTCCGCCGCCACCTAAAAACGGCGGCATCGCTTCAAGCAACGCTTCCTTGCCATACAACACGCCAATCCCGGTCGGGCCACAGACCTTGTGACCACTAAACGCAACGAAATCAGCGTTCCACTGCTGGACGTCGACGACTTGATGCGGCGCAGCTTGGGCTGCGTCGACCAGTACCGTCGCGCCATGATCGTGAGCAAGTTTTGTCCAGCGTTGGACGGGGAAGATCGTGCCCAACGTGTTGCTGGCGGCTGTGAAGGCAAACAGTTTCGGTCGCAGCCGATCAAGCGCCTCCACCATGACTTCGTCATCGATCGTGAACCCGTCATTGATGGGCAGAAACTCGACTCGGCATCCGGTCCGCGCCGCCAATTGGTGCCACGGAACAATGTTGGCGTGGTGTTCGGCGATCGTGACTAAAACGACATCGCCGGCGGCGACGTTGGCGTCACCCCATGATCGCGCGACCGTGTTGATCGACGCGGTTGCGCCAGCGGTGAAAATGACTTCGCGTGGTCGCTTGGCATTTAAAAACTGAGCCACGGTAACGCGGGCTTGTTCGAATGCCGCCGTCGACTCCTCGCTCAGCGTGTGAATACCGCGATGCACGTTCGCATAATACGAACGATAACAGTCGCTCATCGCGTCGATGACTTGTGTCGGTCGCTGAGTGCTGGCGGCGTTGTCCAGAAAAGCGAGCGGCGCACCGCTGGCGGCTTGACGATCCAAAATGGGAAAGTCAGAGCGATAGACGGCAGGATCAAACGCAGCCGCCGACTGCGAAGCGGCTACCGTCACGATTCTTCGCGTCATGATTCTTCACTGAGACTGGGGCCGCCAAAATTTGCGTTGCCATCATCATCGCCTTCTTCGCCATTGGTTTCCTCGCTGGCGCTGCCGACTGGCGAATGGACCGCGGTCTGCAGAACTCGCCACGACAACAAGCAGCACTTTTGACGGTTCGGGGTCAACTTTGGTCCGAACAATTCGAGCATATCGGTGGCCGAAAACTGGTTGACCTCTTCCAGCGTCTTGCCTTCGATCTTTTCGATCAACATCGACGCCGACGCTTGACTGATGACACAACCGGCACCGCTGAACCAGGCTTCTTCGATCCTGCCATCGTCTGACAATTTCAGATCGATGTGGATAACGTCGCCGCAGAGCGGGTTTTTTCCATCGTGAGCATGGGTAGCGTTATCGAATTCCCCTCGGTGATAGGGGTCTTCGTAATGATCGAGCACGTGTTCTTCGTAAATATCTTGTTCAGACATCGCTATCGAAATGGTCGGGTGAAACAAACGCGGAAGCCGCTGGCCGGCATTTAAGTCTACGTTTGTTGTCAAAAATAGGCAGCCCCTGCTAGCAAAAATAGGCAGCCTCAACCACGAAAAACAGGCAGGCCCAGGCTCAATTGAGACGCCAAATCAAACAAATCGCCAATCAAATCACTTCGGCGGCGGTGGCAGACGCAGCTCGGGGGCCGACGGCGAGAGGGCTTGCTGGTAGTGGTGCAGAAGTCCGTTAAGCGATTGAAATTCTGGACGAGCAGCCAGTTGGGCGTACTGTGGATTTCGCGACACTTCGTCGAATCGAGCGATCGTCGCCAGCAGAGTTTCAGGCGACGGATCGGTGCCACGAAGCATCTCGATCGGGATCCCCAAATACGACGTCCATTGATCGTCCAACAATGCGAACAGTTTCGGCGACAACTGGACGATCTGAGCCCGCAGGACATCCGTTTCGCGAGCAGACTGCTGTTGAACGATTGCCGCGTTCTGGTTGACCGGCGCGTCCGGTTGGGCATGACCAGCATAGGTTGCAACCGCCATCGTTAGTTGACCAGCACTCGGCGGCACCGTGACCGGGCCACCGGGAACGGCACTGGGGTAATACGCACCGGTCGCAAACTGGTCCACTTGAACCACTGATCCGTCGATCGATACACCCGCGAACAATCCACGGCTTCGTGAATACGTATAGATCTCGGCTTGCAATCTGCCGTCGGTGGCAACGGCCGTTTCGCGTCCGACTGGCCCGGCCGCAGCGGCGGCATCGGCACCGATCGTCAGTTTTCCGGACAACAATCCTTGGATACTGCGTTGGGTTTTAAAAACCAAGATGATGTCCGACGACTGAACGCCGATCTGCCATCCGATGTTCCCGCCGGTAAGGGTGATGAAGACCGGTGCATGCCAGACGCCATCAGGTTCGCGAACGAACAGCAGGCCACGGCCGCGTCGCGCGCCAACGATGAAGCTGCCTTTGATAACGTTGGGGATGATCGCAACACCGTAAGCATCGCTAAGCATCGACTCGGGAATGCGATTTCCAGGCGACTGCATCGCTTGGTTCAGCACCATGCCAGCGGATTGCACGACCATTTCTTCGGCTGAAACGACCGGCTGGGGCACCGTATTGGCCGGCTGGATTGTCACCTGAGCAGTGGCCGATGAAACTAACACCAGACCAATGAAAAAGGTCGGCGCCATCAGCAAAACGTGGTTCGTTCGATCCATCACACAGAATCCAAGAGTCAAATTGTTGTGCCGAGTTCGGCAGATATGGTCCGACAGTGTAAGTTTTTGTGCGCCCCGTCGAAATGCGACTTCGGGCCAACACGGTAGGTTATGAGCAGTCGCGGGATTCGTTTTTGCCTGGATTGTTTCGCCAAGACAACGAATCCAAGCTTGACCGACGACGACTTGAAACCAAATTTTACGGAAAACGTTGCTGATGAGAGCGAAGATTAACGAATCGGTCGGTTTTTTACGCTCGACGGCAATCGGTGGACTGTTTTTCTTACTTCCGCTGGCGGTGATCATTGGATTGCTAGGGCAAGTCTATGGAATCGTCGCGGCGGTGGCTGGTCCGCTGGGTGATTCGCTGCCGGACTGGGTCCCGGTCAATTCGGCGATGGGGATCGCATTTCTGTTTTCAGCATCCGTTGCGACAATCGTTGGAATGTGCTTTTTCGCTGGCGTAGTGGCTCGGCGAGCGATCGGTCAAAAGTTTTCGTCAACGATTGAAAAACAGTTGATCACGGTGTTCCCGAAGTACGCGATCTACAAAGACCTACTGGCCGGCAACCTGAAACACGACAGCGACGGTCCTTCGCTGACACCGGTACTCGTTGAATGTCCCGAAGGATTCCGAATTGCGATGGAAGCCGATCGGTTGCCCGGCGGTCTGGTCGTCGTCTACTTTCCCGGTGCGCCGGACACTTGGATCGGATCCGTGGTCCTGGTCCCGGCAGACCGAGTCCGCTCGACCGACCTCGACTTCAATGAGACGCTCGGCGTATTTGAACGCTTGGGCCGTGACTCGAGTGCTTTCTTGGCGCCGATCGAATCGCTGACTAAGCCACCGCCAGCGTAAGGTTAAGCGGCTAACCCAAGTCGGGCTCGACGTCTAAGCTGTTCGCAAGTCAGACTTGCCGCCCGCGGCTTCCTTCACGCCTGAATCGATACGACCCTCCCTTGTCACCCGCCTCTCCCACATTTGAAAGTTCGGCCAGCCAACGCAATCGCGCGATCATCATGTTGATCCTGACCAATGCGATTTGGGGTGCGACGTTTCCGATGATGAAGGGACTGAACTTTCAAGTCGACGCGCACTTTGGCGTCACCGACGTGACCGCGTCGGGTTGGCTGCGTTGCTCGGCGGCGGCTTGGATGATTTCAATTCGATTCGGGCTTGCCCTGGCGATGTTCGTCGTTTTCTTTCGCTCAGTGATGCGGCGAGTTCGCTGGCCGCACGCGATTTCCGGCGCTACGATGGGCGTATTTTTCTTCTTTGGAATGCTCGTTCAAGTCATCGGGCTAGGCACGATCTCGGCATCACGCAGTGGCTTTTTGACCAGTCTGGCAGTCGTGTTCACGCCGCTGTTTTCGACAATCCTTCGGCGGCGACTGCCCCGCGCCACGGTGATGGCAGGAGTCGCCGTCGCACTGGCCGGCGTATCGGTATTGACCGAGATGGTGGTGATCGGTGACGGATCCGTTCGCATTGCCAGCGACGCGCTGCAGCGATGGACTTGGGGCGACTCGCTAACGATCCTTGGCGCGTGCTTTTTCAGTTGCCACATTTTGTTGGTGGACGTGCTGGGCAAACGATATGAATCGATCGCGTTCACACCCGCGATGTTTGCAACCGCGATGGTGCTGGGCGGTGTGACGTTTGGACTGCTGAAAACGAGCGTTCCAGAAATCCCGATCGATCAATCGTGGACTAGCCTGACCGTCCAACCACAATTCTTTGGTTTGATTGCCGCACTCGGATTGTTTCCGTCACTGCTAGCGTTCGCGTGGATGAACAAATACCAACCGTACCTATCCGCCGTGCAAGCGGCGGTGATTTACACCAGCGAACCGTTCTTCGCATCGACATGGGCAATGTTTCTGCCCGGCATTTTGGCGGTTTTCTGTTCGGTTCCCTATCTCAACGAATCATTCAGTTCACCACTGCTAGTCGGTGGCGTGCTGATTTTGACCGCGAACGTATTGGCACTGTGGCCACAAAAATCTAGAGCGAACGAAAAACCGAACGACGTCACAATCGTCTAACCTTGATGTGCATTCGCACTCAAACACCACTGATAGAAATCTTCCGATGAAAAAACTTCGAGCTGCTGTGATTGGTGCCGGCTACTTCAGCCACTTTCATTACGACGCGTGGTCTCGAATTGAAAATGTTGAAATTGTGGCCTGCTGCGATACCGACGAAGGTCGGGGCAACAGTGTTTCGGCCCAGTACAACATTCCGGCGGTATTCACCGACGCACGCGAGATGCTGGACAAGTGCGAAGTCGACTTTGTGGACATCGTCACTCGGCCCGACACACATCTAGCAATCGTCGAACAGATTGCCCAGCGCGGCATCGCGATGATCTGTCAGAAACCACTGGCGCCGACGCTGGACGAAGCCAAGGCAATCGTGGACATCGCCATGCGGGCTCGGGTGCGTTTGATGGTTCACGAAAACTTTCGGTTCCAGCCCTGGTACCGAGAAATCAAAAAAATGCTCGATGCCGGGACAATCGGGAACCGGCTGCACACGATCAGCTATCGCAACCGAGCCGGTGACGGATACGGCGATGATGCCTACATGGCTCGCCAGCCGTACTTTCAAACAATGAAAAAGTTTCTGATCCACGAGGCGGGTATCCACACGATTGACACGTTTCGTTACCTCGGTGGCGAAATCCGGCGTGTTTGGTGCGTGACGCGAAAACTGAATCCCGTGATCGCTGGCGAGGACACGGCCATTTCGATCATGGAGTTTGAAAAGAACGGGCTGGGCCTTTACGACGCCAATCGGTTCAACGAATCGACATCCGAAGACCAACGCTACACGTTCGGCGAAGTGATGGTGGAAGCCGACCGGGGCACCATCCGGCTCTACGACGACGGACGGCTGACGATCCAGATGCTCGGCAAAGCCGAACGGGATCACATATACGCACACAGCACCAAAGGCTTCGCCGGCGACTGTGTCTTCACGACTCAGCAGCATTTTGTCGATGGCCTGATCGCCAACTCGCCGTTCGAAACCGATGGTCCGAATTACCTGCGTTCGCTGGCGGTCCAGGAAGCCATGTACCGATCGGCGGAAAGCGGCCAATGGGAAGCGCCGATTCTGTCAAAAGGCGTCAATCGCTGGGAATAAGGACGAGAAAGCGGGTAGCGGCGTCGGCGGCGAGTTTCGTACGCTGCAGATAGTCCGGCTTTCGCGGTTCATCGTAAAATTCAGTTTCACGAAATTGTGTGAGCCAAACTTTTTAGAACCAGAACCGAGATCTGCTCCGATGACGAACTGCGTTTCGCGACGAATCCCATCGATCGGGCGTTTGCCGTTCGTCGCGTGTCTGACCTGGGTGTGCCTCACTTGGGCTTGCTCAGGCGTCGCGATGGCTCAGCAAGCGGAAAAGCCGGCTGCGAGGGTGGCAAATCAGCCTCGTTATTGGACGACGGAATGGTCGCTCAGCGATATCGATGTTGGCAAGTTGGCAAATCGACTAGAACTGATCGGCATTGAAACCGGGCTGGATCTGTCGGGAACCGTTTCCGTCGAATTCCAGGTCGGCATTCCGATGACCTCGCTGCGAGACGCGTCGGCGTACCGGTTCGACGGAACGCTGACCAGCCCTTCGCTGGAAGTTGATGGCGTGCTGCTGAAGGAACTTCGCACCCACGTCGTCTATCGCGATGGGGTAGCGACGCTGCAGAACTTGAATTCCCAAATCATCGATCGCGAGCGTCCCGAAGAATCGACCGGTTCGATCGAAGGAACCGCAACCGCTCAGTTAGTTCCTCGAAAAGATCTCAGCGCCGATGTCACAGTCACCGACCTTGCCGTCGCCCCACTCGCTGAATTGATTGCGAAGTTGTTAGGGCGAACCGACGACAGGTTGCCGAGCGACGGCAAGTTTTCGGGGAACGCGAAATTCAACGTGCCGCTGGAAACGGCCAGCGAGATCGCAACGTATCGACTTGATGGGAAGTTCAGCGGACGTGGGCTTCGCATCGCTAATCTTCCGCCAGCCGACTTTGACGCGGATCACGTTGAAATCGAAGAAGAACGCTTGGTCGTCGATCGATTCACGCTGTCGACAGGCACCAGCGATAACACGGCGGAGACGATCCGGTTGCTCGGAAACGCGAGCCTGCCATTATCCAAAGACGGCGGTGACTTCCATTTTGCAATCGACGGCGATGACGTGCCCATCGGAAACGTTGTCGCGTTGATGGCTCAGCAGAACGGTCCAGACAACTCTTCGTTTGTCAGCGGAAAGATTGACTTCCGCTTGATGGGCGACGGAAAACTGGCGGACAAAATTGCCCAGTCGTCCTGGAACATCCGCGGTTCTGTGGCTTCGCCAAAACTATCAGTCGCTGGCGTCGACCTGGGAACGGTCGAACACGACATCGAGTTGACGCCGACGGTTTTCAATGTGACGTCCAAACGGGATACGGAGACGTTGCCAAAATCGTTTCGGCTGATCGCTTTAAAATCGGCCTTTACGATCGGCGATGAATCTCTCGTCATCAAACAGATCGACGCCACGCTCTTTGACGGGAATCTTTCAGGCTCCGCCACGATTCCGTTTGTGGAATCGGGCACCGCGACTGCGAAGCTTGAACTCGATGGAATCCAACCTCGCATCGAACTGTCATTGGCCGGGCGAAAGACCATCGTGACGGCCGGAATCGAAGGCAACTTGGATTGGCAGGTGCCAATGGGAAAGGTCGACCAACCGGACCAACACAGCGGACAAGCACGCCTATCGGTGACGGGAATCACAATCGGAGACACAGACGTTGGCGCAATCAAGGCAGTCGCATCAGCCGAAGCCGGCAAGATCTCGCTGAACGCCAATGGCCGTTTGTTCGATGGCTCAGTCACAGTCGCGACGACCGCCAACATGCAAGCGGGCGACCGCTGGTCGGATGTTACTTCGCGTTTGGCGGCGACCGTCATCGAGTTCGACGAAGTAAAAATCGATCGACTGATCAAGGACGTGACAACGTCGACGATTGAAGTCACCGGACTAGTATCGGGCAAAGTAAGCGTCAGCGACTGGAACACTCACGCCCCCGACAAAGTCGAGTTGCCATCGGCCGATGTCCAGCTAGAGATTTCACGGTTTAGCCACCGATCGCGTCTGTTGTCGCGGTCGATGCGATTGGAAGGAAAACTGCGAAACAACATTTTCGACGTTGCTTCCCTTGTTGGCGACTACGCCGAAGGCAGCACTCACGCGCGGGGGCGAGTTTATCTGATCGACGAAAGCGGGACGCTGCATCCTCGCGCAGACCTCCGCGTTTCGGCCAACCGAGTCAATCTCGCACAGTCGCTTTGGTTCTTGGGTGATACTGCCGAAGACTACCAAGGTCGCGCATCGGTGTCGGCGACGGTTGCCGGATATCAAGACTCAATTCGCGTTCGGGGCAGTGCCGATGGACGCGAACTGTCGCTTTATGGGTTGCCGCTTGGCAAGGCTCACAGCGGCTTGATGGCCGAAGCCAACGTAGGACGCAAAAGCTGGAAGGTGCGTTTTCCCAGCGTGCGATCGACCCAAGGCGGCGGTCAGGTCGAGGGTGCATTAGCGCTCAATTCCACTCGCAGTGGCGGGCGAGGCATTGATATGGAAAGCCGCTGGAACACTCGCCGAGTCGACATTTTCCGACTGTCAAACGAAGTTGGCCGTTCGACTTCGTTGGCGCGCGGTGAAATCACGGGCGACATTTCCTTGAATGGAAAGTCGATTCAAAACCTGGCCGACCTGAGCGGTCGGTTCAACTTTTCACTGGGTCAGACCCGCGGCGCCGGCATCCCTGGCCTGGTCGCAGTTTCACGCTTCTTGGGGCCAATCTCGCTGGTCAACCAAACCTTCAATGTCGGCGAAGCCAAAGGGATCATTGGCGGCGGTGCGATCACGGTCGACGAGTTTTGGCTCGGCTCGGATGCGGCGCTCGTGCAAGCCGATGGAAAGGTGTACATCCAAGGTGGCCGATTAGACATGAACGCGTTGATTGCGACGGGTGACTACCGCGACATCGCCGCAAACTTTGCGCAATTGGCTCAACAGTACGCACTGCGAACTTTGTTGCCGACATCCGCAATCTTGGACGTGACTGAGTTGCTGCGAGATCGGACGCTGGTCGTCCGCGTGATGGGGACGCTTGGTGACCCGATCATTCGAGTCCAACCGGTGCAAACCTTTCGCGAGGAAACCGCCCGGTTTCTGCTTCGTGAGGGCCAGCGATTGGTTTTGGCGGGGATCACCGTCGGAGCGGCCGATGGTCTAACGACGAAATAAGCCGAGTCCGTTCGCTGAACTTTGTGCCGGTCATTCCGAATCTACCGGTTCTGTTCATTGCAACACGCGGATCGATTGAGCACGGCTGATCGGGCCTGTTGAGCCGATGGCACTCATGGAAACGATTTCACGGGAACAGGTGACACGATGTCTCGCAACGATAAAAACAACTGGATCGATCGATTCGTATGCGTCCGAACATTGGGCTTGATGGTCGGGTGTTTCTTATTGAGTGGTTGCAGCACACTTGGATTGTCGCTTTACCCATCGAATTCGACGTTGACGAAAGACGCCGAAGCGGTGCTGGATGCCTCAAAAATTCCGGTCTGGCTGCCACGCGAGAACGCGAAATCGGTTTTACCGCCGCATGCGCTCGAACCAGGCGACTCGTTGTTGATCGAACCTGTCAGTTTGGAACGTGACCTGCGTTTGCCGGCTGACCAGGTTGTGTTGGCCGACGGGACCGTTGACTTGGGACCGTACGGGCGTGTCATCGTTGCGGGCCGCGATCTCGAACAAGCCGAGTCGTTGATCGAACAGCAGATCGCCTATCAGTTGCGTCAACAGCGAGATTCGTGCAAGGAATTGGCTAGCGAAGAGGATCGCAAAGCCATCGACGCCCCAGCGCTTCCCGACGATTGCGACGCGATCGCTGTCAACGTACGAATGCTTGAACCGGTGCATCGGTTTTACGTGCTCGGCGAAGTCAATGCGCCGGGATCGTATCCACTAGCGGGATTCGAAACCGTTCTCGACGGGATCGTTGCAGCGGGCGGTTTGACCAGCAGCTCGAACCCTTGCAAGATCCTGTTGGCGCGGCCCACCGATCCTTGCGGGGGCCGAATCACGTTGCCGGTGTGTTATCGCGAAATCGTACAACTGGGCAACACGTCGTCGAACTACCAATTGCAACCGGGCGATCGGATCTTTGTCTCGTCACGGTCGTGCATGGACGAGCTGATGTTCTGGCAAGCCAGTCGCACTTGCGAGCGATGCAAAGGTTGCAACAAAGCGTGCGAGAACCCACCGGTCACATCCGCGCGTCCGATGGCGGGCGTCGCTAACACGATGATCGCACCGGGCAGCGTCGGATGGATGCGGCTAGCGAATGACCCGCTGCGACCGAGCGACCTGATGGAACCGAATCAACCCGGTCCCACCGCGGCCCCCGCGTCGCCATCGACATTGAAAGATTATCTCAACAACTCGACCGAGCCTGGCGCATCGGCGACGACAACGGAACCTTCGGACGTCGACGGCGAACTCAGCTTTCCATCGTTTTAGCGGTCGTTCGTTCAGAAGTTTCGCTTTTTGATTTAAGGGCAACGCCCCGTCGATTTGGCTAGCCCAGTCCAACGGGCTGGGCTAGGCAATTCGCTGTGCCTTCGGTCGGGAGGAAACCGAAAAACGCGGCTTCAATTCTCTGGGGTTCGACCGTCTGGGGCTGGCCTGATAGGATTTGCGGCCACTCGCGTCCTCCGTCATCTCTTGAACTGAAAAAGCCAGAAGTAAGCCCCATGGAAGCTGGAATCGTCGGCTTGCCCAACGTCGGCAAAAGCACACTTTTCAACGCTCTGACCGCATCCAAGGCGGCTCAAAGCGAGAATTACCCGTTCTGTACGATCGAACCCAATGAGGGCATCGTCAGCGTCCCCGACGATCGCCTGACTCGGATCACCCAGTACATCGTTCCCAAAAAAGTCATTCCAACGACGTTGAAGTTGGTCGACATCGCTGGAATCGTGAAAGGTGCCAGCGAAGGCGAAGGTCTGGGCAACAAGTTCCTCAGCCACATTCGCCAAGTCGATGCGATTGTTCAGGTCGTCCGCTGCTTCAATGATCCCGATGTGATTCACGTCGCCGGCACCGTCGATCCGCTGGCCGACATGGAAACGATCGAAACCGAATTGATGCTGGCCGACATCCAGACGCTCGAAAACGCGTTGCCAAAAGCCGAAAAAATGGCTCGCGGCGGCGACAAAGAAGCAAAACTGCGTGTCGATGCGATCAAGAAATGCAACGAACACTTGGCCACCGATCAGCCGCTGCGAACGATGGAATTGCCAGACGCCGAAAAGATTGCAATTTCCAGCTACGGGCTGATGAGCGCAAAGCCGGTGCTGTATGTCGCCAACGTCAGCGAGAATGACCTGGAAGGCAAAGATCCACTGGTTCAAAAGGTTCGCGACCAAGCTGCCAAGGTCGGCGCCGACGTGGTCTGCGTTTGCGCCAAGCTGGAATCCGAACTCGCCGAACTGGACGAACCGGACCGAGCCGAAA
The DNA here is from genome assembly GCF_007860175.1 of Rubripirellula reticaptiva. Taxonomy (NCBI): domain Bacteria; kingdom Pseudomonadati; phylum Planctomycetota; class Planctomycetia; order Pirellulales; family Pirellulaceae; genus Rubripirellula; species Rubripirellula reticaptiva. The sequence goes on from NZ_SJPX01000005.1 coordinate 524,921, forward strand.
TGCTGGCCGAAGTCGGCCTGGAAGAGCCTGCACTGCACACAATCGCACGCGGCGCCTACAAGACGCTTGGCCTAGAAAGCTACTTCACAGCCGGTGAAAAAGAAGTTCGGGCGTGGCCGATTCCCCGAGGCGCGACCGCGCCGCAGGCGGCTGGTGTGATCCACAGCGACTTTGAACGGGGCTTCATCCGCTGCGAGGTCTACACGCTGGAGGACCTGGAAACCTACAAATCCGAAAAAGAAATTCGCCAGGCCGGTAAACTACGAGTCGAAGGCAAAACGTACGTGATGAACGATGGTGACATCTGTCACTTCCTGTTCAACGTGTAAGGACCTATTTGGAAATAGCTCGAATTCACAAGTAGAAAATCACCCTCCCGCTTGCGGGAGGGTCGGACGCGGCAGCGGCCGGGGAGGGCCGTAAGTAAAACCCTCTCCGGCCGCTACTGCGTCCGACTCTCCCAGAGGGAGAGTGATATTACGAACTTATTTCCGCACGATGCCCTGAGGTCTTGAAAGCCTCTAACAGCCCCCCCGCTTCCCACCTCCTTTCGAGAGTTACATGAACAAAATGTGGATTCCAATTTGTTTCGCGTTGTTGACTGCGTTTTTCTGGGGCTGCTACGGTCCGTTGATCGGTAACGCCAACGCGCCGATGGTGGATGGGGCGAAACTCTGGTCGCCGTACAAGCCGTATCTGTTTGTCGGTGTCGCCTATCTGGTCATTGCGATCATCGGCGGCGCGATCATGATGAGCGTCAAAGGTGACACATTCAATTTCTCGGGTGTCCATTACCCAACAATGAAGTGGGGATTCTTGGCGGGCAGCTTCGGTGCCATCGGTGCTCTGTTTTTGACGTCCGCAATGATGACCAGCAAAGGCAACGCGGCGCTCGTGATGCCAATCGTCTTCGGTGGTGCCGTTTCGGTTAGCGCGATCATTGGACTGCTGCGTCTGCACGGTGGCGTCACGATTAGCCCCCTGTTGTGGGTCGGTTTGGTCACCACCGTGGTTGGTGTCACGCTGACCGCGATGAACACGCCACACGGTCACGCACCGGCGAAGCCAAAGGCGGAAACGCCTGTGGTTTCAGCCGCGGACGAATCGCCGATAGCGACGGAAGAGCATGTTTGATGGGCCAGCCGAGTGAGATGGACCAGCCGAGTGACCCGATGAGCCGAGTCCGGGCGATCGACGACCAAGTAGCTCACGTCTGGATGGTGCGAACGTTCTTGAAGCACGCGGACGAGGCGGAAGAGGACGAAGACTTGCGAGACGTGGTTCGCAACCTTTACGACTTCATCTTGGCAGTCGGCCCGGTCGCGGAAGTCGAAGACCCGGCGGTGTACTTGAAGATGGCCAAGAAAAAACTCGGCCGCCTGCGAAAGGCGACCGAGTTGTATGAAGTGATTCAGCCCGAGGTCAGCGGCCACACCAATTTTGCGATGGCCGCCCGGTCGCTGCGATTAGCAGTCGACCGAATCATCTCGCTAGTGACTGGCTGAGCGTTTTACCGCTCGGCGTCTTACAGTTCCGCGCCGGGTGCCGACTCGCCCAAGGCGTCGACATGGTGGCCTGACTTGGGTGCTTTGAAGCCAAGCAACAGGATCAGATAAAGCACTGCCATTGCCGCTGGAACGATCGCGGTCATGCGGATCGCCATGCGGCTGCCGTACAAGGTTGCTTCGCCGACCGGGCCAGCGTCTTCGGCTGCGAATTCCTTGTTCTCGTTCCACCATTTCGCTTGCTCGCGAAGACCGGCAAATGCTTCGCCGTCGATGGCATCGCCTGCGATTTCCACATCTGACAAGATTGACGCACCGTTATCGGCGATCATCCCTGCCTTTGCGCCATCGATACCCGTGATCGCCGGGAAGACCAAGAACTTATTCTCGTTCGGAGCTTTGACGCGAGCGAACGTCTCAGGATTGTTTTCCTGGATGTACTGCGATGCGAAATAGTCTTGCTTGTAACCGATCCCAGGACCGCCCAACAAACCAGCCGACGTCATTCCGACAAAGCCCATCAACGCCATCGCGACGGTCGCACTCTGCGGGAATCGCTCGCCAACCACACCCAACATCGTTGGCCACAGGAAAGTCTTGCCGATACCGTAGATCGTTGCTGCCATGAACATGAACGGCACGCTGTTACCGATGCTGATCAAGTACAAGCCAGTGGCACCGATGACCGCGCTGACCAGCAACAATCCCAGCGATGAAATTCGGTGAACAATCGGTCCAGCAAAGAAACGCAAAGCCGTCATCAAGAGCGACGTGTAGATGAACAACGCGGTACCAAGAGCAGCACTCTTCAAGATGCCGCCGGTGATCTTGTTGATCCAACTGTCAGTTCCCAATTCAACGTAGCCGACGCACGCGTGAGCGATCAGCAGGATAAAGAAGAACGGAACCAACAGACGAGCGAACATGCCGCCGTAGGAAACCGATCCGGACTGAGCATCCGTTTTCGGGAATACTTCTTTCAGCGCGATGAATCCATAAATTGCCGCCGGAATCAAATACGTCGCCAACAAGATTTCCCAACCGATGCTGTCCTTCAAGAACACGATCAGACCGCCCAGAACCAAACCAGCAGGCCAGCCGGCATGCAGGATGTTTAGATAATGGGTCTTCTGTTCGGGAAACAGCGTTGCCGTCAGCGGATTAATTACCGCCTCGCAGACTCCGTTACCGACCGCAAAGATAAACGCGGACCAAAACAGAATCATATACACCGCGTCCTTCCCGGCCGCGTTAAACACCGGCGTCGCCGAGAACAGCATGATGGCCGAGACAACGTGGCACGCCAGAGCGAACAACATCAGCGGCTTGTAACCAATCCAGTCGACCAACAAACCGGCTGCCAGAATGACGAGGCCGAAACCGAGCAGACCGCCACCGGTGATCTGACCGAGCTCGGTCATGGTGAAGCCGTACTTGTTGGACCAAATATCCAGCAATCCACCACGGACGGCAAAGCCGATGCCGGCAGCGATCAATGCGAGGAAGCCGGCGGCCAGGAGCGTTTTGCGATTTTCCATAGGTGGGTCGAAATTATGAGTATGGGGGTAGGGAGCCGGAAATGCTGCCATTCCCGGTTAACGGCGTCAAGTCTTCCGCGAGCATTCCGTGAAGAAGATGAACGTAATTCGCCGGGACGTGCGTTGCCACTGTTAGGCTCGCTATACTTAGCCAAGAAGTGAAACTTTTCGCTTCCCCACCTTTTGACACCTACCTTTCCCTTTCTGCGGAGACCTCCACCGATGCGTTCGATCCTTACCCTCACACTTGCTTTTGCGACCCTAACTTCGGTGTTCACGACGATGGCTTTAGCTGACAAGCACGAAGGCGAGCATGAATGCGCGCTCAATTTCAAGATGAAAACAATCGATGGCGATACCGTCGACCTCGAAGACTACGAAGGCAACGTCGTGCTGGTCGTCAATGTCGCCAGCAAATGCGGTTTGACCAAGCAATACACGGAATTGCAAAAGCTTTACGAAGCCAACAAAGACGCCGGTTTGGTGATCTTGGGCTTCCCTTGCAACCAATTCGGTGGGCAAGAACCGGGCACCGAAGCCGAGATCAAGACGTTCTGCAGCACGAAGTACAACGTCAGCTTTCCGATGTTCAGCAAGGTCGATGTCAACGGCGACGGAGCCGCACCGATCTACAAGTACTTGACCAGCAAGAGTGTCAAACCGGTTGGCGACGGCAAGATCAGCTGGAATTTCGAAAAGTTCCTGATCGACCGCGAAGGCAACTTGGTCCATCGTTTCGCCCCTCGAACCACTCCGGATGACGCGGAATTCGTCGCCGCCGTCAAAGAACAGTTGGCCAAGAAGTAAGCAGAGGCCCACAAATCCGTAGAACAGGCTTTTAGTCTGTTTCGGTGCTTTTGGGCGTTCAGGCTCAGCGGGCGATCCGTCGATCCAGCCCCCTCCGTCGATCTAGCCCCTCCGTCAATCTAGCCCCTAGGCCGAACGGCCTGGGTTGATTGGCAGCGGCAGAACTGGCTGCCGGATTGCACAAAGCTCAAAACGGGGGTTTCTGACCCCGTTATTGCCACCGATCGCGCCGGGGCGTACGCTTTTCGCTTTCCGCCTCGGGTCTGTGGCGGCATTTTAACGGTGTTTGCCAGCGGGAGCGTGCGCGGTGTCAGGAACTTGTGTAATCGGACTTCAATGGGGCGATGAGGCCAAAGGAAAACTCGTCGATCTGCTGGCTCCCCAATTCGATTTGGTGGTCCGCTATCAGGGCGGTGCCAACGCGGGACATACCGTCGTCGCGGGCAGCGAAACTTACAAATTGCACCATATCCCTAGCGGGATTCTGCACCCCCAAGTCCAAAACTTGATCACGCCGGGCGTCGTCATCAACCCAACGACCATGTTGGACGAGATTGACGGGCTGGCGAAACGCGACGTCAACTGCCGCGCCAATTTGCGGATCAGCGAGCGGGCTCACCTGGTGATGCCTTGGCACATGGCCGAAGACAAGTTCATCAACGCGACCAAGATGAAGGGCGAGTCGATCGGCACGACCAACCGCGGAATCGGTCCCTGCTATCGCGACAAAGTCGGCCGCACCTATGCGATCCGCATGTCGGACTTGATCCAGCCCAACCGCGACGAACGAATCGGAACCGTCGCCCAGCAAAAACTCGACTTGCTCAAAGGCATGGGCGCGCCGGCCGAAGACTTAGACTCGATCGCACCGGAAAAAGTCGTCGCATTGGCGGCCGGATGGGCCGACCGTTTGCAGGACATGATCGGCGACACGACCGATTTCTTGCTGGACGCGTGCGAAGCCGACAAGCGAATCTTGTTCGAAGGGGCTCAAGGCGCCTTGCTAGATATCGACCACGGCACGTTCCCGTTTGTCACCAGCAGCAACAGCAGTGGCGTCGGCGTTTGTGCCGGTGCCGGCGTTCCACCGCGCTGGATCAACCACACGCTTGGCGTCTGCAAGGCGTACAGCACGCGAGTCGGTGGCGGTCCGTTTCCGACTGAACTAGAAAACGAAACTGGCGAAAAGATTCGCAAACTTGGAAACGAATTTGGCACCACCACCGGCCGCCCTCGGCGCTGCGGTTGGTTCGATGCCGTGGCGGTTCGTTACACAGCCCGCCTGAGCGGCGTGACGCGACTGGCCCTGATGATGATGGACGTGCTGGCACACTTCGAAGAACTGCAAGTCTGTGTCGCCTACGAATTGGACGGCAAACGGATCGAACGACTGCCCGCCGACGCGGACCAGTTGCGTCGCTGCAAGCCAATCTTGGAAACGATCAAAGGCTGGAACTCGCCGGTCGATGACGTGCGACGCGTGGAAGATTTTCCGCAAGGCGCGCTCGACTATGTCAAACGCATCGAAGAACTGGTCGGTGTGCCGGTTGGCGTTTTGAGCGTGGGTCCCGATCGTGCGCAAACGATCTTCACCGAGGCAGCGGCCGAGTTGCAGCTCAGTCCGATTGCTTAACGATTGAATAACGATGGCTGAGCCAGATTCAACGATCGATCGATTGGAAGACATTCCGCCGGCGGACCGACCGGCGCACATCGCAATCATCATGGACGGCAACGGCCGATGGGCGACGTCGCGGGATTTACCGCGAATCGAAGGCCATCGCCGCGGCGTGAACACCGTCCGGATGATCAGCGAGACGTGCGCGGAATTGGGCGTCGAAGCGGTCACGCTCTATTGCTTGTCCAGCGAAAACTGGAAGCGTCCGCAGCCGGAACTCGACTTCCTGATGCACTTGTTGGAACAGTACTTGGTCGAGGAACGGCGGACGATCATGGACCAAGGTCTACGATTGAAAGTGATCGGTCGTCGCGATCGATTGCCGCCCGGCGTGATTGAAGAAATGGACCGCACACTGGAAATGTCGGCGGCAAACCCAGGCACTCAGTTGGTTCTGGCGATCGACTACGGCGGTCGCGACGAGATCACTCGGGCGGCACGTGATCTTGCCATTGATGTCGCCGCCGGAAAGATCTCGGCCGATTCGATCGACGAAGCAACCTTCGCGAGTCGGCTGTCGACGGCCGGACTTCCTGAAATTGACTTGATGATCCGCACCGGCGGTGACATGCGAGTCAGCAATTTTTTGTTGTGGCAGCTTAGTTATGCAGAGCTGTTTGTGACGGAAACGTGTTGGCCAGATTTTTCACGTGCTGACTTCTTGTCGTCGATCCGCCAATTTAAAACCAGACAACGTCGCTTTGGCGGTTTGAATGTTAACGAGTAGATATGCCAGCTCGAATTCACTCTCCCTTTGGGAGAATGAGATACAGAACTGCTTTCCGTACGATCTCTTCATTCGACAAACCGTCAACAGTTTCGTTGCTGGAACAAGAGCACCAAGGATGATTCGATTTGTTAGTTGACCGATTACGTTCGTCCGCAATTCTGCTTAGCGTTGTGGCGCTGTTGATTTATCTAGATGCGAATTACTCGCGCGTCGGCGCCGAAGGACTTTGGTTGCTGCCGCTGCTGTTTTTCTTTTCGATCGGCACAGCCCACGACATGTGTGGACTGCTCACTAAATCGAACCATCCGGTCGCGCGACCTGATGTCATGATCGCCACGGCAATGGTGACGGTGTCGGCTGCGATTCCGCTAGCGTGGCCGTTGTTCGGATCGGTGTATCCGGCGACGTGCCCGATCGGACGTCTTGGCTGGATCGTGATCGCGGGCGTCGGCGCGACGTTTGTCATCCTGATTCGCGAGATGAATCGTTACGCAAAAGGCGAATCGGGAATCATTGAGCGAACAAGTGCGGCGGTGTTCGTGTCTCTGTATGTCGGGCTGCCGATGGCACTGCTTGTTTCGCTGCGAACGATGGGCGATGGCAACTGGGGATTGGCGGCTCTGATCACCATGATCGCAACGACGAAGTCCGCCGACGCGGGCGCTTATTTCAGTGGAAAGACCTTTGGCAAACATAAACTGGTACCTCGGCTCAGCCCCGGAAAGACTCGCGAAGGCGGCATTGGCGGCATCGTGGTTTCGACGATCGTTGCATTCGCGTGCCTGACTTGGCTTTTTCCTGCAGTTGCCGGGACCGCCGTCGGACCGATCGCGACTCCATCGATCCCCGGACTCGACAATCCAATTTTTGGTGCGATGTTGCTCGGGCCTCTGCTGGCGATCGCCGGGATGATCGGCGATCTGGCTGAATCGCTGGTCAAACGGGCGGCCGGCGCCAAGGACAGCGGAGGGCTACTGCCGGGTTTGGGAGGCGTCTGGGACGTTACGGACTCGCTAATTTCGGCGGTCATGCCTGCGATTCTTTGTTTCGCAGCCGGTGTCGGCAGCTAGACAATATCACACGCTCAAAAACCAAGCCCCCCGCCCGATTAGCCACGACTCGCTGAACCAGGGCCGTAATGATTTATTGCCCGACCGCCCGACCGTATACAATTACAACTCACGTCTGAACAAACATTCCCCACCAGGCGACTTATGACCGAAGCCACGCTTTCGATCACCGATCCCAGCGAAATCCTGATTCTGTTCGGGCCTCGCGACCAGCACCTTCGTAAATTGCGGCGTTTGTTTGACGTCAGCATCACTCAGCGGAACGGCCAAGTGCTGGTTGCTGGCGAAGAAGCCGGCGTCCAGAAAGCCACCCGGACCCTGGAAAAGCTGCGTCATTTGACTCGAAAACAGGGCGAATTGTCCGCCGGCGACGTCAATAAAGCCGCCATGGAAGAAGGCGCGATCATCGAGGGTACGGTTCCGGCCGGACCGATCGGTGAAGAGATTCAGATCCAACATGCTGGCCGCCGCATCAAGCCACGCACCCGCGGCCAGGCCCAGTATGTAGACGCGATTCGGGCACATGATTTGACATTTGCGACCGGTCCTGCCGGTTGCGGAAAAACGTACTTGGCGGTTGCCATGGCGGTCGAAGCCCTCCGAGCCGGCGCGATCCGCAAAATTGTGCTGGTCCGCCCAGCCGTCGAGGCGGGCGAGAGTTTGGGGTTCCTGCCAGGAGATTTACGCGCCAAACTGAATCCTTATCTGCGACCATTGATGGACGCGTTGGGCGAGATGGTGGATTACAACCAAGCCCGCAACTTGATGGAAGAAGACGTCATCGAAGTCATCCCGCTGGCCTACATGCGTGGACGCACCTTGAACGACGCCTTCATCATCTTGGACGAAGCGCAGAACACGACGGTCGCTCAGATGAAGATGTTCTTAACTCGAATGGGTGAACACAGCAAAATGGTAGTCAGCGGCGACGCGACTCAGTTGGACTTGCCGCGAGGCGTGACCAGCGGACTGCGCGATGCGGTTCGTCGGTTATCAAAGATTGAAGCGATCGGTGTCGTGGCATTGCAGGCCAGCGATATCGTGCGTCACAAGTTGGTCCAACAGATCGTCGAAGCCTACGATGATGACGATGCCAAGAGCGAAGCCTCACGAACAGGAAACACCAACGACCGGTCGTAAATACGATCAGGTCGACTGCCATGAGCGGTGCAAGTAAAAATCGAACTCGCCAAGAACGCGTCGAGTCACTCGGAATCCAAAAACCTCGTTGGATTCAGTGGTGGCAAAACAGCGACAAGGCTGACGTATCGTCTCGCGTCGGCATCGCGCTAATCGCAGCCTTGGCGCTGCTGTTGGTTTGCGAGACCTGGCGACCGCCGTTCGCTTACCGGCTCAACGCAATCCCAGCGCGCGATCTGATCAGCCGCGTCACGTTCGAAGTTCCCAACATTGACGAAACCAAGACGCTGCAAGATCGCAAGCGCCGCGAACAACTGGCTTTCTATCGCAACCGGCCTCAGCCGATCGACCAACTCAACGCGGCTTTACGCGATCAACTGTTTTTGGTTCTAAGCGCACCGTCGTTCGACAGACTGACAGAAGACGAACGAAACGCGTTCGCGCAATTTTACGAAGACGATGAAACCGACCCCAACGATACGCCGGCCAATCGCTTTTCGATGCTAAAGACGGTATTGGCGTCGGACCCGGAACTCAAAACGCTCGATGACGCAATCAAAGTTGCGATGCGAGACAATTATCGGTTCGGGCTGATCATGGCACTGCAACACGTGCCCGACCAAGGTAGCCAAGAACGGATCAAGGTCTACCCAGTCGGCCGACCGGACGAAGTCGAGTTCGTCGAAATCGCCGACGCCCGAATTGCTCAGGCCGGTGTCGCTTTGGCCAAGCGACTACGCGAACAGTTTCGCACGAAATTTCCAGCCGATGATTCGCAAAAAGTCGCGGGCATGATCAGCGACTGGATCGTGTCGAAATTGCCCAAATACGAAACGCTGGAATACGACGACACGCTTAGCGAACAAGCACGCCAGGCGGCTGCTGAATCCGTCGTTCCGGTGATGACAACGTTTCGCCACGGCGAATCAAAACTAGCCGAAGCCGGCAAGACACTGCGAGAATCCGACATTCGTTTGCTCAAACGCGAATGGGGTGAACTGGTCAGCAAGATGCAGTGGACCGACAAGGCAATCCGCATGGTCGCTTACGCGGGCATGATCTCGGCGTTGTATCTGTTATGCGCCACCTACATTTTCTTTGTCGATGATAAACGCTTGCTTCTGGATCGATTCAGACTGACCCGAATGTTGGCGGTGATGGTCGTCACGATCGGACTCGGATACTGGGTTTCCGGCGACCGCTGGCGAGGCGAATTGGTTCCACTTGTGATGGCGTCGATTTTGACTGCGGTGGTTTACGGGCGTGAATTGGCACTGCTGCTGATGACGGCGGCCTGCGTCAGCGTGACGTTGTTCCTGGGTTCGAACCTGGCGGAACTGGTGACCTTTGCGGCCGCGTGTACGAGCTGCATCCTGTTGCTCGGCCGCATTCGAACTCGCACTCACTTGCTGTACATCGGTGCCACATCGGCAGTGATCACAGTGTTGACCGTCATCGGTGTCGGCATCGTGACGGGGCAAACTCTTTCGATCGGCGCCCCAGTCGCAGGCATCGATTCGCTGTACCGTGGCCCGCAATTCGACATGGTCGTTTGGGGATTGGTCAAAGAAGCGTTCTGGTCAGGTTTCTGTATCCTGGTCTCGGCCAGCGCGATGACGCCACTGTTGCCACTGGTCGAGAAAGGTTTCGGCGTACAAACCGACCTCAGCCTGCTGGAACTCGGCGACGCCAGCCACCCTTTGCTTCGACGTTTGGCTCAGCGCGCACCAGGGACCTACAATCACTCGATCAACGTCGCGTCGATTGCCGAAGCCGCCGCAGACTCGATCGGCGCGAACGGGTTGCTGGTCCGTGTCGGCGCGTACTTCCATGACATCGGCAAGATGTTCAAGCCTGAATACTTCATCGAAAACCAATCGGCCGGTATCAACCAACACGATTCGCTGCAGCCGGCCATGAGTACGCTAGTGATCATCGCGCACGTCAAAGACGGCGCCGACTTGGCTCGCAGCCACCACCTGCCCGAACCGATCATCGACTTTATCCTGCAACACCACGGCACGACGCTTGTCGAGTATTTTTATCGGGAAGCGGCGCGGCGCAGCGAAGAAGACCCGAACGGCGAAACCGTCAACGACAAAGACTTTCGCTATCCCGGTCCGAAACCGCAAACTCTCGAAGCAGCCGTGATGATGTTGGCCGACACGATCGAAAGTGCCAGCCGTACATTGGTCGACCCCACACCTTCGCGTATCCAAAACTTGGTCGACGCGATTGCCAACAAGAAAATGAGCGATGGGCAATTCGATGAATGCGGGCTGACATTCATGCAACTCGATCGAATCCGCCGCTCACTCGTCAAATCCCTCACCGCGATCTATCACGCACGTGTCAAATACCCCGGACAACAATCGGCTTGATGCCGGCGACGATCTTGATGCCGATCCTTTCGAGATGCCGCCGTCCTTAGACGGCCAAACCAGCAACATCGAAGTCGCAAGCAAGATCGAAGTCGAAGTCAACGTCGATCCTCAAATCTCTGTCGCGATCAATCAACCTCTGATGATACGCGCTATCGCCACCGCCGCCGCGGCACGCGGATTCACCGCTGGACAGATCGGCGTGCGCGTGACGGATGATCCAGCGATTCGTGAAATCAACGCTAAACACTTAGGACACGATTACGCCACCGACGTGATCAGTTTTGGTTACGAAGCCGACTCGCCCTATGTCGAAGGCGAACTCGTCGTCAGCATCGATACAGCGATCAGTCGCGCGGCGGAACTGGGATGGCCAGCCGAGAGTGAATTGATTCTGTATGTCGTTCACGGCACGCTGCACATCTGTGGAATGGACGATCACGACGACGATGACCGCCAAGCAATGCGGACGTTCGAAACCGAAGTGATGACTCGCTTGGGCATCCCTGATATCCAGCGATTCGGCGCGGACACTGAAAACCAGATTGAAAGTGATATTGAAATCACGGCTGAACACTCAAGCCCCGAGGTTCAATCGTGAATGATGTCATCGCGTGGTGGGCGTGCTCGATCGTTGGCTTCGCACTTAGCAGCATCGGCGGCCTTGGCTGCGAATTGTTGGACCGCTTTGCTGGCCGTTCGCTCGAAGCGTATTGCCGACTGAAAAAGAACCGCGATCGCTTTGGCGCCGTTCTTGACCATCAAGACGCGGCCATCGAAGGCAGCGCATACTTGGGCATGATCGGCACGGTCGTGTTCTTGATCTGCGGCACCGGTGCGGTTTTCGCCGGCCCCGACGACCTAGCGATCCGGAATTTGGTGACGTGGGGTGTTTGTGCCAGCGGACTGATGACGTTGATTCATGTTTGGATCCCGAACTCCGTAACCCGGTTCGCTTCGACGCCAGTCTTGTACCATTCGTGGCCATTTTGGCGCACCTTGTCGATCGTGATGCGTCCGTTAGCGGCACCTGGTCAACTGATTGATTTAGTTGCGCGTCGTTTGATGGGCACTGAAGAAAACGAAGACGAAGAAGAAGAGCAACTCGAAGACGAAATTCGAACGATCATCACCGCCGGCACCCGCGAAGGCTACTTTGGTCCCGGTGTCCGCGAAATGATCCAAGGCGTGATGACACTTCACGACGACACGGTCGGCCACATCATGACGCCGCGAGGTGATGTTGATGCGATCGATGTGGCTTGGGGTTGGGACAAGGTCTTGGAGGATATCGTCGAAGCCGGCCGAACTCGTTTCCCGGTCTATTCCGGCACACTCGATAACACCGTCGGGATTCTGTACGTCAAAGACTTGCTGCCGTTTTTGGTGGACGGCTCTACGCCTGAAAAACAGTTGACCGAAATCATGCGGCGTCCGTGGACCGTCCCGGACAACCGCAGTGTCGAGTCGATTTTGCGAGAATTTCTGCACAGCCGGTCTCACATGGCGATCGTGCTGGATGAGTTCGGCCAAACCGCTGGCGTGGTCACGATCGAAGACGCGCTTGAAGAAATCGTTGGCGAGATCGTTGACGAATCTGACGAGGACGAAGAATTCGGGATCCACATCATCGATGAAGAGACGGTGGAAGTGGACGGTCGAGTGATGATCGACGATCTGAACGAAACCGCAGGCTGGGAACTGCCCGAGAGCGACGATTACGAGACAGTTGCGGGATTCGTGCTGTTCCATTTTGGCGCAATTCCCGAGGAAGGCCACCGCTTTACGATCGACAACGTCGAAATCGAAATTTTGACCGCGACCAATCGGAAGATCGAATCCATGAGAATCCGCCTGGTGGGCAGCGAAAACCAAAAGGTCGGATAGCGGATCGCTCGGGAGCCGTCGCCTGGTCGCAGTCTGATTGCCGCTTACTTGCTGCACCGCTAAACTGGTTCACGGCGGAAAACCGAGATCTGCAACAACCTAAAAACCGATTCTTTGGAAGCGTGAATGACCATGAAAGTCGACCTATCAACCGAAGACGCCGGTACCGCCCGAGTTGTCTACGATGGGCAGGAATTTGATCTGCCAGTGATCGTAGGAAGCGAAGGCGAGAGAGCGATCGACATCAGCAAGTTGCGTGGTTCGACCAACCTGATCACGCTCGATGAAGGTTTCGTCAACACAGGATCCACCCGCAGCGCAATCACATTTCTGGACGGCGAGAAAGGAATTCTGCGTTACCGCGGCTACCCGATCGAAACGCTGGCGGCAAAGTCGGACTTCATCGAAACAGCCTACCTGCTGATCTACGGCGAACTGCCAAACGAAAAACAAGCGTCGGATTTCCGATCTGGCATTCGTGAACACACGATGATTCACGAAGACATGCGGTCGTTCTACAACGGCTTCCCACGCGATGCTCACCCGATGGCGATCCTGTCGTCTGTGGTCGGTGCTCTATCGACGTTCTACCAAGACTCGATGGATCTGAACGACGAAAAGCAAGTCGAAATTTCGATCTATCGCTTGCTCGCCAAACTTCCAACCATCGCAGCCTACAGTTACAAAAAGTCGATGGGCCAACCGTTCATCTACCCAAATAACGAACTGAGTTACTGCGAAAACTTTCTGCATATGATGTTCGCCACTCCGGCACGCGACTACATGGTCGACCCGGATTTCGCCGAAGCGCTCAACTTGCTGCTGATCGTTCACGCTGACCACGAACAGAACTGCAGCACGTCGACCGTTCGGATGGTCGGCAGCAGTAACGCAAACCTATTCGCATCGATCAGCGCTGGCATCGGCGCACTGTGGGGACCGCTGCACGGCGGTGCCAACGAAGCCTGCGTCAACATGCTCGACACGATCGCCAAAGATGGCAGTAATGTCGAAAAGTATGTCGCCATGGCCAAGGACAAAGAGAACGGGTTCCGCTTGATGGGATTCGGCCACCGTGTCTACAAAAACTTTGATCCGCGTGCAACGATCATTCGCGCAAGCTGCGAGAAGCTGCTGGCGAAATTGGACTTGGACGACCCGTTGTTCGAAGTCGCTCAGAAACTAGAAGAAGTCGCGCTGCGAGATGAGTACTTCATCGAGCGAAAATTGTATCCAAACGTCGACTTCTATTCGGGCGTGATTTACCGAGCTCTGGGAATCCCAGTAGCGATGTTCACGGTTCTGTTTGCGATCGGACGATTGCCCGGATGGCTAGCACACTGGCGTGAAATGCACGCGAACCCAGGCACACGTATCAACCGCCCTCGCCAGATCTACACTGGATCGACCGAACGCGAGTTCACCGCGATCGAGAATCGATAAAAACCAGTAGCCGATTGAGATAAAGCCGTCTCCGACAAAGCACCACTGGGCGACTACGCTGGAACAGCGTTTGGCTAAACAAAGACCGACCAACCGGTTGCTTTGACCAACGCTTCGAGCGCCAAGCTTCCCACCGCTGAAGTCCCGGCTTGGTTCAGGCCCGGCGACCAAACCGCGACCGCGCCATGCCGCGGCGCGATCACCAGGATGCCTCCTCCGACACCGCTCTTGCCCGGCAGCCCAATCCGATAAGTGAAGTCGCCGCTGTTGTCATAGTGCCCACACGACATCATGACCGCATTGATACGTCGACATGCTTGGCTGCTTACCATTTGCTGACCGCTGATTGGGTCGCATCCGTCGAACGCCAGGAACAGTGCGGCTCGAGCAAGTTGGCGGCACGTCATCGCGATCGAACAGTGACAGAAGTACGCCGCCAACGTTTCCTCGACGGGGCACTTTATGTTTCCGTACGACTTCATAAACGATGCGAGGGCTCGATTTCGTTCGCCCGCCAATGACTCGGATTCCGCGACAGCCTGATCGACTTTGATCGAGTCGTCATCAGCAAGTCTTCGGATTCGGTCCAGCAATTCAGCGATGGTCTTTGACGATCCAAGCCGCTCGACTAAATGGTCTGTCACGACAATCGCACCCGCGTTGATCAATGGATTGCGAGGAATCCCGCGTTCGTGTTCCAACTGGACGATCGAGTTAAATGGCGACCCCGAAGGTTCACGTCCCACCCGTTCCCACAACGTGTCGCCCACCACACGAAGTGCCATCGAAAGCGTGAAAACTTTCGAAATGCTTTGGATCGAAAACAACTCATCCGCGTCGCCGAGGCAAGATTGCGTGCCGTCACCCAGCACCACCGCGAGGCCAAACTTCCGAGGATCCACTGCCGCTAGTGCAGGAATGTAGTCCGCGACTTTGCCCTGACCTCGCATCGGTTCGACCGACGCTTCAATCCCTTGCAGTACACATTCCCAATCCATTAGATCTCAGTGATAAAGTCCAAGTAACGAACCGACGTTGGTCTCAACGAACGAATATCGCAAACACGCCAGAACGACAGCCTAGCGTATTCAACGGTGAAATCACGAGGGGCTCGGCACTGCTTGAGCTTCGATGAAGTCGTGCAGGCCTTCGACGCCACCTTCGCGGCCGAATCCCGATTGCTTCATGCCCCCGAACGGAGCTTCCGCGGTTGGGCCCGACCCTGTGTTGCAGCCGACGTGGCCGAAACTGAGCCGTGCGATGACGCGCTGGGCACATCCGTCGTCACTGGTGAAAACATACGCCGCCAATCCGTACTCGGTCGAATTGGCTGCGGTGATGACTTCCTCTTCGTCAGCAAATTCGATGATCGGAGCTAGCGGACCGAATGTTTCGTCTTGCACACATTCCATCGCCGACGTCACACCTCGCAACACCGTTGGCGGAAAGAAATTTCCGGTGCCATGGTTGACCATGGTCGATCGTTCACCGGCGATGAGTATAGCGCCTTTCGCGAGCGCGTCATCGACGTGACGCTGAACTTTGGCCACCGCGTTTTTATCAATCAGCGGCCCCATGTCGGTGCCTTCAACCATTCCATCGCCAACCTTCAAAGCCGCGGCTCGTGCGGCAAGCTTTTCGGCAAAGCTGTCCGCGATCTCGCGCTGCACATAAACACGATTGGCGCACACGCATGTCTGACCGGCACCGCGAAATTTGTTTGCCATCAAGTGCTCAATCGCTTTGTCGATATCTGCATCGGCAAACACAATGAACGGTGCATTGCCGCCCAGTTCCAACGCCAAACGCTTCAAATGCGGTGCCGTCGCCGCCATCAATTTCTTGCCCACTGGCGTTGATCCGGTAAAGCTGATGATGCGAACGGCTGGGTGTTCGCACAACGCATCGCTGATCGGCCCGGCTGGCCCAAGCACTAAGTTCGCCTTGCCCGCAGGCAGATCCAACGACTCCATTAACGAGAACAACGCGATCATCGACAGCGGCGTTTTGGACGACGGCTTCACCACACAGCCACAATCAGCGGCCAGCGCCGCAGAAAACTTCTTAGCCAACATCGCTAGCGGAAAATTCCACGGTGTCACCAGCGCCGCAACGCCGGCCGGACGATAGTGCACCATCCAGCGGTGACCGCGAGGACGGTCGGGCAGTTCTCGTGGTTTCAAATGATCGATACAGCTCGCATAAAAACGAAAGAAGCTAGCGGCATAGTCGGCTTCGCCCATCGCTTCCTTCCACGGCTTGCCATGCTCGTGCGTGACGATGCGGCCAAGCTCTTCGCGATTCTTGATGATCAGATCGGCAATTTGATCCAGCCATGTGCGTCGCTGTTCGATCGTCGTTGGCGTCGCCAGTGTCCGCTCGGCTGCTTCGATCGCGCGAATCGTCTCGTCGCGGCCCATCACTGGCACGACCGCCACCATTTCGTCAGTCGCAGGGTTGATAACCGTTTGAGTCTTTCCCGAATCGGCGTGTGCCCATTTACCGTCGATGTATCCCGCAGCATTCTTTAGCAGTGGTGAATCAAGCATGGTTGATTTCCTTATCCCAGGGTTTGTGTGAATGATCCAGCAAGGCTTGGCCGCGATGGTCCATTAGGCTGACAACAATAGCAACGATCATCGAAACCGCGAACGCGGGTGGCAACTCGGACAACGAAGCAAAACTGTCGCCGACCAGTGGCAACTGCGGCGCAATGAATTTGAAACAAGGCACACTTACGAATCCAGCTAGCATCGCCGCCAACGCACCGCGTGCGGTCAACTTGGTCCAGTAGAGCGACAGAATCATTGTCGGACAAAACGTTGCCGAAATTCCTGACCAACCAAAGATTGCGAACCAAAAAACCGTTCGGCCTGGCACGAGTGCCGCCACCGAAAATGCGATCAATAGCGAGTCGCCCGCAAGTCCGAATGTCACCCATCGACTGCGACCGAGCAATTCAGTGTCGGACATCTCGGGGTGCCTTACCTTTTGGTAATAGTCACGCACAAACGCACTCGACGCCAAAACCAACAACGAATCAACCGTCGACATGATCGCGGCCAACACGATCGCAATGTACAAACCGATGCCCCAATCCGGTACCGATTGATCGACTAGCATCGGAAGCACATGCTGGCCACCTTGTCCGAGCCCGTCTTCAAGCGACTGGTCCGGCGTCATCAACAACGCACGCCCCACCATGCCGACCAGCACCGCACCAAGAGTCGCCAGCAGCGTCCAAATCACGGCCACGATCGCTCCGGGACGAATTTCCTTTTCTGATCGCATCGACAAGAAACGCACAAAGATTTGCGGCGAGCCCAGAAAGCCCAAACCGATGGCGAGGAAACCCAGGATCGTAAAGAACGAACTCCATCCCGGCCCGGACGGACCCCATAGCGACATCAACCTTGGATCCTGCGCATGGATCCGTTCGACCGCCGTATCCATGCCGCCGACTGCCATCAACCCGAAAACTGGCAAGGCCACCAGACCTAGCACCATCAGGCAAGCCTGAAAAACATCGGACCAAACTACCGCAACAAACCCGCCGCTGACGATATAGCAAAGCACAATCGAAAACCCAACGACTGCGCCGACGTAGTAGTTCCACCCTAGAAAGCTTTCGAATGCAGTGCCGATCGCGTCGATTTGTGCGCTGACGTAGATCGTGACGAACACGACTAGCGTCAAGGCAGCGACCAATCGAATCCGCTGGGTCTTGTCCGCCAATCGCGACTCCAAGTAGTCAGGAATCGTGATCGAGTCGTAACGATCGGTCATGCGTTTGAAGCGACCGCACAAAAATATCCATGCCGCCGCGACCCCCACGACTTCGCCCAGAACCACCCACAACGCCTGAGCCCCAACGGCGGCGCCCATTCCGGTCAAACCGATCAACAGCCACGCCGACTCGCCCGTCGCGCGTGACGAAAACGATGCCGCCCAAAAACCAAACCGCTTGTCTCCGGCATAGTAATCTCGCAAATCCTTCATTCGTCGCGATGCAACCATTCCGATCACTAACAGAATGACAAGATAGATCGCGATGCCGATCAATTTCATAGCGGTCTCAGTGGAGGGAACTCATTCGATCGCTGGCTAGTGATCTAAAAAGTCGGCGGCGTGCATGAACTGACGATCTCGCAATCGATTTTTCCGATGTTGCGAAAACGATGTGGCAACTGGCTTGAAAAGTAATAACCATCGCCCGGCCCCAGCACTTCGCATTGATTGCCAACGGTCAACTCGATTTCGCCGCGAACAATCACCCCCGCCTCTTCGCCATCGTGACGAAGCATGGTGGGACCGGTGTCACCGCCCGGCACATAAGTTTCGTGCAGCACCTGCATCTTGCGTCCGGTAACCGTTCCGCCGATCTGACGCAGCACGACCGTGCCGTCGGAAATGCGATTCATTTCATGGGCGCGAAAAAAGATCTCTCGATCTGGCTCGAACTCCTCGGCAAAAAAATCGGCGAGCGATAACCCGAACACAGTCAAAATCTTCTTCAACGATGCGATTGACGGACTAACACGATCTTGCTCGATCATCGATATAGCGCCGTTGGTCACACTCGCCTGCTTCGCCAACTCTCGCTGCGACATGCCGTGTGCCGTTCGCAGCCGACGAATCCTGGCCCCCACTTCATTGGACTCACCAACGTGAACTGAAGCACTTGCCTTTTCGCTCAACATATTTAACAAAATCCGACCAGAGTTCGATAAAAATAAACCCATTGCCAGGAATATAGCACTGGGTGTTTAATATATCAATCGCAGGCGGGGGGGGTTCTGTCGCGGTGTCGCGTGACCACTGATGGCCCGTGACGTTAGCCAAACATGCTCGTTCCGCGACCCGAAAGGCCGGCTTCCATGGCGACTGATGCGGACTTGATTGCTCGACGAGCCGCCGTGACCCCTCGCGGTATTTCGATGGCCACGTCGCTGATTGCCGATTCAAGTTCCGGCGCCGTGTTGCGTGACCCGAGTGGTCGCGAGGTGATCGATTTCGGCGGCGGCATCGGAGTGATGAACGTTGGACACTGTCAGCCGAAAGTGGTGAAAGCGATTACCGATCAAGCAAATCGCTTGCTTCACAGCTGCTTTCAAGTTGCCACTTACGAACCCTATGTCGCGCTCTGCGAAAAGCTGGCTGAGATTCTGCCTCACGTCGATGTCACAAAGCTAGCCGGCGATGCCTGCACGGGTCACACCAAGACGATGCTGGTCAACACGGGCGCCGAAGCCGTCGAGAACGCCATCAAGATCGCTCGCCAAGCGACCAACCGTTCCGCGGTGATCTGTTTCACCGACGGTTTTCACGGACGGTCGATGATGGCAATGTCGCTAACGTCAAAGTTTGGCTACAAGATCGGCTGCGGACCCTACGCCCCCGAAGTCTATCGGCTGCCGTTTCCAAATCACTATCGTTACGGCGATGGACTCGGCGAGGCTCAGTTTGTCGAACGCGAATTGAATCGTTTTCGCGAATCACTAATCAATACGGTCGCTGCCGAACAAGTGGCGGCTGTGATCTTGGAACCCATTCAAGGCGAAGGCGGCTTTGTGCCCGCGCCGCTGGCCTATCTGCAAGGACTTCGTGAACTATGCGACGAGAACGGCATTCTGCTGATACTTGATGAAGTCCAATCGGGATTTTGCCGAACCGGGCGATGGGCTGCTTACGAACACTACGACATCTTGCCAGACATTTCGACATGGGCCAAATCAATGGGCGGTGGTCTGCCTATCGGTGCCGTCATGGGCCGTAGCGAGATCATGGACGCGGCTCGATTAGGCACGATTGGCGGAACTTACGGCGGCAACCCTGTCTCGTGCGCCGCGTCGCTGGCCACGATCAAGTTGATGGAAGAACTAAACCTCAATGCGCGTGCTACCGAGATTGGCAATACCATGTTCGCACGACTCCGCGAACTGCAAGGCCGTTTTCCGGATTACATCGGCGATGTCCGTGGACGCGGCGCGATGGTCGGCGTCGAACTCGTCAACAACGGTAATCCCAAATCGCCAGCAACCGAACTGACGTCACGCGTCTTAAAAGCTTCGATGTTGCGTGACGTCCTGATTCTTCGTGCCGGAATCCACGGCAACGTGATTCGCTTCCTGATGCCGCTGGTAATTTCCGATCAACAACTCAATGACGGACTGGACATCGTGACCGAGGAAATCGCTAAAGCAATCCAGAATCCCTGACGGATACTATCTCTCGACAAGACGTAACCGCAACGAAAACCGAACAAACCATTTCACCGGAGCATCTTACCTTGATTCCATTTGCCATTGGCGGCCTACAACTCAACACATCAGGGCTGCGAGACAACCTACCGTACATGAACGCAAAGCTCGACTATTTCATGTATCTCTTTCCATGGGTTCAAATGGTCGTGTTTAGCGAACTGGCGGCCTACGGTCCCAACCCAGCCAAAGCGGAACCCTTGCCCGGCCCGGCCGAACGCAATTTCCAAGAAATGGCGGCCAAGCACAAAATTTGGGTCGTCACCGGCTCACTCGTCGAAATCCTCAATGGCCAACACTACAACACCCTGTCCGTGATTGATCCCACCGGAAAAGTCATCGGACGTTACCGCAAGATGTTTCCATTTTTACCTTACGAGGAAGGCACGACATGCGGCGGATCGTTCTTTGTGTTCGACGTGCCAGATGTCGGCCGTTTTGGCGTTTCGATTTGTTATGACATGTGGTTCCCCGAAACCACACGAGTGCTCGCCAGCATGGGCGCGGAAGTCATCCTGCACCCGACGCTCACCAACACGATTGATCGCGACGTCGAACTGTGCATTGCACGAGCCAACGCGGCGACGAATCAGTGCTTCATGATCGACATCAATGGCGTCGGTGATGGGGGCAACGGCAAATCGATCATGTGCGGCCCCAACGGCGAAGTACTGCATCAATTCGGATCCAATGAAGAAATGGTTCCGATGGAAATCGACTTGGAACGAGTCCGACGGTCTCGTGAAGTCGGCATGCGGGGACTCGGCCAACCGCTGAAGAGCTTCCGCGACTCGGAAGTCATCTTTCCAGTCTACGCACCGGGCGGAAAGAACACCGAGTACCTGCAGTCCCTCGGCCCGCTAGCGAAGATGTCACGGGGATCACGAGCTGGTCTCGACGAAGCCACTCAGGCGTAGCCATCGCGGAAGCCATTCGAGGCTCTGAACATCCATCCGTATTTTCTACGATATCGAAACTCTCGACGAGTTCCGCCAATCGCGAACTGAATAACAAGAGATCGTCGAGATGAAAGAGCAAGACTACGACTACTTTGACTTCCAATCACTCGATCCGGCCGAGGTCGCGTTCTATAACCTGACGCGATTGCGTACGGACAATTGGCACTTTTTACGTGACAACGCACGGCGATTGCATCGGCTGCACAAATCGGGAACGGTGCAAGAGCAGGCCGATGTAATGTGGTTGACGGATGCGTGCACCGAAGTGTTCAGCTTTTTGCAGCCGTTGGAAGAGTTCTTTGTTTTCCCTGGAATTCCCGCGCTCGAACAAGTCAAAGCTGCTTTTGAACAGCGTCGGTACGACGACTTTGCCAGGCAAATCGTCCGCATGGTCCGGATGATGACAAACGGGCTGTTTCGGAAGCTCGACTTGACCACGTCACGCCTATCCGACTACGGCGATTTGCTGAACGTGGCGAAGCTGAGCGATGAACTACATACTCGGATTCGACAAGAAAAACGACCTTACTTTCAGGTTCTGATTGTTGACGACCTGACTGAAACCGAATCAAAAGAAGTCCGACGGCAACTGCGTGATTTGCGCCGCCCCGATGACCTATTCTTCTATGAAGTCGTCGTGGCCAGAAGCTACGAGGACGCTTTGCTGGCGGCTCTGATCAATCCCGACATTCAAACCTGCGTGGTCCGCTACAGCTTCCCGTTTCGATCAAAGAAGAAGTTTCGTTTGCTGGACGAACTTCATTCGCTGCTGAAGCATAATGTCAAAAAACTGGACTCGGCGATGCCGACCGAACGCAGTTTGGCATTAGGAAAGTCACTGAAATCACTGCGTCCAGAACTGGACTTGTACCTTGTCACCGATGCGCCGGTCGAGAGCATCGTTGGCGAACCGAGCCGCGCGTTTCGCCGTGCGTTTTACAACCAAGGCAACTACCAGGAAATGCACCTGAGTATCCTGAAGGCTGTGAACGAGCGATACGAGACACCGTTTTTCAATGCGCTGAAAAAATACAGCCAGAAACCAACGGCGATGTTCCACGCGCTGCCGATTTCCCATTCAGCAACGATCGTCAGGTCGCACTGGATCAAAGACATGGGCGAATTTTACGGTTCCAAAATGTTCGAGGCCGAAACGTCCGCGACCACGGGTGGACTCGATTCGCTGCTTCAACCCGGCGGATCACTTCGCGACAGCCAAGAAAACGCCTCGCGAGCGTTCGGATCTCGGCGCACTTACTTTGTCACCAATGGAACCTCGACGGCTAACAAGATCGTCATGCAAGCGATCAATCGCCCGGGCGATATCGTGCTGTTGGCGCATGACTGCCACAAATCGCATCCCTACGCGTGCATCTTGTCGGGTGCCTTTCCTGTGTATCTGGATGCCTATCCGCTTAGCGAGTACTCGATGTACGGGGCGGTGCCTCTGCGCGAGATCAAGTCTCGTCTGCTAGAACTTCGTGCCGCTGGCAAACTCGACCAAGTGCGAATGTTGCTGCTAACCAACATCACGTTTGATGGAATCGTTTACGACCCGATTCGGGTGATGGAAGAGGTGCTGGCAATCAAGCCGGACATGATCTTTTTGTGGGATGAAGCCTGGTGTGCCTACGCAAGGTTCTCGCCGATCCTGCGACGACGAACCGCGATGTGGTCGGCACAGGAACTGCGACAGCGATTCGATTCATCGGCCTACCTCAAAAAATTCGCAAAATGGAAAACTCAATTCGAAGCGTCGAATACTTCGGACGATGAAACGTGGTTGGAAACGCGACTGATGCCCGATCCCGAACTCGCTCGGGTGCGTGTCTATGCGACCCATTCAACACACAAAACCCTGACGGCCCTTCGCCAGGGTTCGATGATCCACGTTCACGACCAGGACTTCGAACACTACACGCGCAACGCGTTCAACGAAGCCTACATGACCCACACGTCGACGTCGCCGAACTATCAGATTCTGGCGTCACTCGATGTCGGCCGGCGACAAGTCGAGTTGGAAGGCCACGATATGGTTGGTCGCAGCATTGAGTTGGCGATGATGCTGCGCGAACGGATCACGAGGGACCCGCTGATCAGCAAATTCTTTACGGTACTTGCCGCCAAAGAAATGATCCTTCCCGAATTCCGACCATCGGGATTGGAGGAATATTTCAGCAACAGCGCAGGCTGGTGCCGCTTGGACAAAGCTTGGCTGGGCGATGAATTCGTACTCGACCCGACCCGAGTAACGTTGCATGTCGGCAGCACCGGAATGGATGGCGACACGTTCAAGAAGTTGCTGATGGACCGGTTTGACATCCAGATCAACAAGACTTCGCGAAATACTGTCCTGTTCATGATCCACATTGGCATGACGCGCGGCACGATCGCACATTTGGTCAATGTCTTGTCGGAAATCGCGATGGACCTCAATGACAAACTGGATAGCTGGAGCAATGTGGAGCTAGCAGCCCACGAACAGAACGTTCGGTCACTCAACGAAGAACTGCCGCCACTGCCAAACTTCAGCCGTTTTCATCCTTCGTTCTTGCCCTCTCCCGAAAACACGACTCCCGAAGGCGATATGCGACGTGCCTTCTACCTCGCCTACGACGACACGGCTTGCGAACACATCAAAATCGAAGATGGATCGCTGCTGGAAGCCGTTCAGGCGGGCGATCGAGACATCGTTTCAGCGGCCTTCATCACGCCGTATCCACCCGGGTTTCCGGTGCTGGTCCCTGGCCAAGTCGTCACGCGAGAGATCGTCCAGTACTTGATGGCATTGGATGTTCAAGAGATCCACGGTTACGAACCGATGTACGGCACGCGAGTGTTCAAAACATCTGCGGTGGTTCGGGAAAGTGAAAAGCAAGATGCACTCTTGATTTCGAACCGTAGTGGATCTTGTTGATCAGGTTCCAAAAAAATCGATCTTTGACAAGTTCCAATACAACCATGACCTCCGCTTAGGAATGCCCACGATGACAACGAATACCAAACGCGTACTGAAAGGCATCCCAGATATCCGTCTGCACTTTCATCGTAACGAAACGCCAATTTACTTCATCAGCGCCACGAATTTCAATTTGATGGGCATCGATGAATGGGTCCGCAACTTTCGATACATCACCTATATCGATTGCTTTGATGGACAGCACCCGCACGTCATTTCACCATCCGAGATCCCTCACCGACCGTTCACGTCGATCGAAGATGTCAACAACTACTTGCTTGAACACAAAGAAGTGGTCGACCTGATTCGCCGACGGTCCAAAAACGGAAAGGGTGGCAAAGCTGTTTTCTTATTCTTTGATGAACAGACCGAAGCGTTGTGTGAGCAACTGGGGTTGGAAGTGTGTTTCCCGTCGGCCCAACTGCGTACGGAAATCGACAACAAGATCATGACGACACGGATCGGCGATCGCGCGGGAATCGCCAGCGTTCCCAACGTGCTGGCCAAAGTCGAAAGTTACTCGCAAATGCGAGAACTGACCGGTCACCTGGGCAACGACTTAGTGATTCAAACGGCATTCGGCGACAGTGGCCACACCACATTCTTCATCTCCAGCGAGGAGGACTGGAACAAGCACGCCGACGAAATCGTTGCAGACCCCGAAGTCAAAATCATGAAACGGATTCGTTGTCGCGGTGCGGCACAAGAAGCCTGTGTGACGCGGCACGGTACGATCGTTGGGCCAATGATGACTGAATTGGTGGGCTTCAAAGAATTGACGCCTTATCGTGGCGGTTGGTGCGGGAACGAAGTTTTGGCGGAATCATTTTCCCAGGACGTTCGCGCCAAGGCTTGTGATATGACGTTTCGCTTTGGCGAAGAGCTTCGCAAAATGGGATATCGCGGTTACTTCGAACTCGACTTTCTACGCGACCTCGATTCGGACGAACTTTACCTTGGCGAAGTCAATCCGCGAGTCACCGGCGCTAGCGCGATGACAAACTTAGCGGCGTTTGCACATGCGGACGCACCACTGTTCCTGTTCCACTTGCTTGAATGGGCGGACGTTGATTTTGAACTCGACGTCGCCGAACTCAATGCACGCTGGTCCGATCCCGACAACATCGATAGCTGGGGTCAACTGGTCATCAAACACACTGCGGACACCGTCGAACTGATCACCGAGACGCCGCAGACGGGCATTTGGAAATTGCATGAAAATGGCAACGTCGAATACCTTCGCATGCAAACTCACCGGCGCACAGTCGAATCGGAACAGGAAGCTTTCTTCTTGCGAATCGCCAAGCCGGGTGATTACAAGTACGAAGGTGCGGATCTTGGCATCCTGATCACGCCAGGCCGATTGATGACCGAAGATTTCGAACTTAACGATCGAGCGAAAGCCTGGACCAAAGGTATCATCGGCGAGTTCAAATCACGAGCCATCCAACCAGCAGAGGCCGAAGTGGCCACGGAAATTGCTGAAGTCGCTAACTTCAAGATGATGTAAGTGTCTGTCATCTTTCAAGCCGTTTCGGAGTCGACGCCGGGACCAAAATGGCAATCCTTCTTCGAACGTCTTTGGCCGTCCTATCACCTGTGGTTTCTCAAACAAGGTGATCAGGCGCGCCCCACGTATTTGGCCTGCGAAACGGCGATGAAGAAGCATTTGCCCGAGTTGCTGCCGCTGTACTTTCAGTTAGTGGAACTCGGCGGCGGTTCGGACGCGGCTGCTCGGTTCCTAAGTTTGTACTGCCCGACGCCCTACATGTCCGGATGTTCGCAAGCGGTTTGGACTCGCGACGAATCGTTTTTGATCCGCAACTACGATTACAGTTCCAAGCTCTGGGAAGCGACGTTGCTGCGGACATGTTGGAACGGCAAGCAAGTGATGGCGATGAGCGATTGTGCCTGGGGTGTGCTCGACGGCATGAACGAAGACGGCTTGGCTGTTTCGTTGGCGTTCGGCGGACGCAGAACATTAGGAGTCGGATTCGGTATCCCACTGGTTCTGCGATACATTCTGGAATTCTGCGACACGACGGCTCAAGCCACCGACGTTCTGCGACGAGTACCAAGCCACATGGCGTACAACGTCACGGTCCTGGATCGCAAAGGTGCGCACGCAACCGTGTTTGTTTCACCCGATCGCGATATCGTGGTTTCACGCCGCAAGCTAGCGACCAACCATCAAGGCACCGTCGATTGGCCCGAGCATGAACGGGCAACCGCCAGCCTGGATCGCGCCCACGTGCTTTCGGTTCGACTGCAGGATCCCAATGAAACGCATGAGCGATTTGTATCACGATTCCTAGAACCGCCCTTATACCAATTCAATCATCAAGCCGGCTGGGGCACGCTTTACACGACAACCTACAATCCGGCCCGCGGCGTCTTCACCTGCCGATGGCCCGGATACTGCCTCGAACGGACATTCGAAAATTTCGCCGAACAAGCCGTCTCGCTTCGCTTTACTTAAAGCAGCAGTCCGGCGATCGCACCCGTCATGCAGCACGCGAGCAGTCCGCCGAACATGGCTCGCAGGCCCAGCCTTGCTAGGTCGTCTTTCCGCGATGGTTCCAGCCCGCCGATGCCGCCGACTTGGATTCCGATCGCTCCGAAGTTGCTGAAACCGGCCAGCGCGTACGTCAACACCGTCTCGGTTCGCAAGCTAATTTGCCCGCCTTCGCCGGCACTGAGTTTCCCCAACGCGTCATAGGCGATAAATTCGTTGGCGACTGTTTTCAGTCCGATCAAACGACCGGCTTCCATGCACTCGGCCGCCGGGATACCAAGCAACCAAGCCAGCGGCCAACAAACGTAACCCAAAATCACTCCCAACGTGATTCGCGGAACGTTGTCAGCGTCGACCAGCCCGACGAACGAACAACCATAACCCAAGATCACATCGACCAACGCCAACAGCGCCAAGAACGCGATCAACATCGCGCCGACGTTCAGCGCCAACTTCAAACCGTCGCTAGCACCTTCGACCGCTGCGCCGATCAAGTTGACGTGACTTCCAACGCTGGCAAGCTTCATTTCAGCAGAAACCTTTTCAGGCTCGGTTTCCGGCACCATCACTTTTGCGATCAACAGCGCTGCCGGCGCGCTGATAATCGACGCGGTCAATAAGTGCGAGATGTCGATGCCCATGCCTGCGTACACGCCAAGCAAACCGCCCGTGACGGTTGCAAAGCCGCCGGTCATCATCGCGCACAATTCGCTTCGCGTCATCGTGGCCAAGTAAGGTCGCACGACAAGCGGCGCCTCGGTGTGCCCAACAAAAACATTGGCTGCCGCGGAAAGCGTTTCGGCACCGCTGGTGCCAAGCGAGAAACGCATCACCCATGCCATCGCCCACACCAATCGTTGCATGATTCCGATGTGATATAGAATGCTCATCAGCGACGAAAAGAAAATGACGGTTGGCAAAACGCCGAACGCAAACGTCGTCAAAAGCGTTTCGTCACCACGGGCCGAGAACAAGAACCCGCTGCCCGCGGCAACCGTCTCCATCACCTTCTCAAATGCTTCGCCAATTTTGACAAAGAACCATCGTCCGGTTTCCGTTTTCAAAACCAAGAACGCCAGTGTCAACTGCAACGCCAATCCGCCGACAACGACGCGGATGGGAAATCGCTTGCGATCGGTGCTGATGATCCAGGCCAAAAGGACGAACACAAACAATCCGAGGATGCAGGTCAGTCGAGCTTGCATAGGACCATCTTCGAACGAGGTTAGCCGTGTTGGGGCGTGTCAAAGATTCGATCACCAGCATCACCAAGCCCCGGCACGATGAATGATTGTTCGTTCAGGTCCGGATCGATCTCAGCGACAAAAACCTTAACGTCCGGAAAGTGACTTGCGACTCGGTCGACTCCGGCCTGGGCGGCGATGATGCTAAGCACCCGAATGTCCGGCACGCCCCAGCTCATCAATCGCTCAATCACCATTTCAACGCTACCGCCGGTCGCCAACATCGGATCCAAAACCAACGCGACATTCGGCGCGCCGGACTTAGGCAACTTGTCGTAATAGCCCACTGGTTCGGCGGTCTCTTCGTTACGAAACAAACCGAGATGCCAAACGGCTGCGTCGGGAAGCAGTCCTTGCAGCGGCTCGACCATCCCAAGGCCCGCTCGCAGAATCGGGACCAGCTCGACTCGCACATCGATCCGCTGGCAATCAGCTTCGCAAATCGGCGTTTGAATCTTTACCGGCGTCAGCGGAAGATCTTCGGTCGCTCGCATTCCGACCAAGACAGCCAGGCGACCTATCGCCGCCCGGAACTCACTCGAACGAGTTTGCTTATCGCGAACGGTACAGAGATGATGCTGGATTAGCGGATGTTTGACTTTTGTGACGCAGCTCACAGGTGTTGATCACCTTTGCAAAAGGTCGGCGACACGCAATCGAAAAAGAGCGGACGGTGAGGGATTCGAACCCCCGGTAGAGTTTCCCCCACGCCGGTTTTCAAGACCGGTGCCATAAACCAGACTCGGCCAACCGTCCCGATCTGCGTCAAATTCTAACAATGTGAAACGCCGATTGCCAAGGCGGCTAAATACAGTTCCCGCAAATCACTTTGGCAAGCTTGATCCAATCGAAATCGTCACGCCCTACGCGCCAACAAACGACTCATTCGCTGTCCCAGCCGGTAAACTTCCACGTCACCGTCGTGGGCGGCGACAACGTCGTAACACCGACGCCCTCGTGAATGAATTCGTCATCGATCTTGTAGGTCCATCCTTCGCTTGCTGATGTCGACAGGCCATCAATGCTGCTGACAAACGCTGTCGTTCCGCTGCCCGAGATTTCGGCAGGAAAGTCTTTTGCGGACCGCATCACCTGTTCCAACGTCGAACCGTCGGATACGTCATCGACGGTATAAGTCTTGGTTCCATCAGCCGAGACAATCTCGATCGTGACGGTTCCCTTGGCTGCATCCACCGCAATCGGGGCGGGCTGTTGCTGGCAGCCAGTCACCGCCATCGCAGAGATCAGGGCAAGAAATGCCAAAGTTACGAGTCGCATCGAATACCTCCGTGACAGTTGCAATCAGACCGGACTGCAAAACCAATAAAAAAACGACCGGCTTTCGAAAAAACCGGTCGCTTCATGAATCAGACCTGGGCCAAATGTCGACTAGCGACGAAACCAAATGTCGTCTAACGACGAGCCTTCTTGACCTTCGCCCCACCTTGGCGGACTTTGAACTTTGGATTGCTTTTGCAGATCACATAGATCCGCCCACGGCGCTTAACCACCTGGCAATCAGGATGGCGGTACTTCAGGGCACCAATGCTGCTGACAACTTTCATCGGATCGCTCTTCGGGAACTTATGGTTTACGTTTTGTATTGAATGATTGGGTTTGGCCGCGGATGGCGGAGCGGGAGTATACCAATACCACAAAAACCTTCA
This sequence comes from Rubripirellula reticaptiva, assembly GCF_007860175.1. Lineage (NCBI taxonomy): Bacteria > Pseudomonadati > Planctomycetota > Planctomycetia > Pirellulales > Pirellulaceae > Rubripirellula > Rubripirellula reticaptiva. The sequence goes on from NZ_SJPX01000005.1 coordinate 554,704, forward strand.
ACGCCAAAGCTGTCATTCGTCAAACATCTCACGATCCCACCTTCCGAAATTGCTCGAAAGCGAGAAAAATGCCTCGAATCGCCTACTTTGATTGTCTCTCGGGTATCAGCGGCGACATGACTCTGGGGGCTTTGGTGGACCTGGGGGCCGACGTTACGGCGATCGAAGCCGCTGTCCGGTCGATGGGACTGCCGGAGCTGTCGATTACGGCCGAAATCGTTAAGAAATGCGGTTTTCGGGCGATTCATGTCAAAGTTGGCCACCCGGACGAACACGCCCACCGGCACCTGCACCACATCCACGAGATGATTGACCGAGCCACCGAGGTGGACGAGACCGCGAAAGATCTGGCGAAAAAGATTTTTCAAGAAGTCGCCGTCGCCGAAGCGAAAGTCCACAACTCGACGCTCGAAAAAGTTCACTTTCACGAGGTCGGCGCGGTCGATTCGATCGCTGATATCGTCGGAACGGCAGTCGCCTTTGGGATTTTGGGCATCGAGCGGGTAGCCGCGTCGCCGGTCCCGACCGGCACCGGCCACATCACGATCGCTCACGGCCGAGTGTCGGTACCGGCACCAGCGACGGCGGACATCCTGCGAGGAGTCCCGATCGCGCCATCGGACATCGAAGCCGAACTAACAACGCCGACGGGTGCCGCAATCCTGAAAGCCACTTCCGAATCATTTGGCGCTATGCCGGGCATGACGATCCAGTCGATCGGCTATGGCGCGGGAACTCGCGACTTGCCGGGCCAGGCGAATGTCTTGAGAGTGCTGCTAGGTGAATTGACGGAAAACCACGGCGGCATCGCAGGCGTGGAAGCCGACCGAGCGGTCGTGCTTGAAACCAACATCGACGACTCGACCGCCGAACAGCTTGCCGATTGTGCCGAACGTTTGCTTGCAGCGGGCGCGCTCGACGTGTTTCAAACGCCTTGCACGATGAAAAAAGGGCGAGCCGGAATCGTGTTTTCCGTGATCGCACCACCGTCACGCGTAGGCTTGATCGAGCAAATCATCTTCCAGCACACCTCATCGATCGGCATCCGGCGGCACAGCGTTGACCGGCACAAATTGATCCGGCGAAGTGAAACAATCGAAACAAAATATGGTCCCGTTCGAGGTAAGGTGATGACGCTGCCGAGCGGCCAAACGCGTTTGACGATCGAAGACGACGACGCACGCGCTCTCGCATCCGCCAATCAAACCACGACGACTGAAATACGCCGCGAAGCGACTCAGGTTTGGATGCAAAGCTAGCTCAGACCGGCTGAACGCCCATCAGAAGAAAAGTTCGAAAAACTCTTTTCTTTATTCAAGTCAGGCGAAGTGACTTACCGATAAGAGACTATTGCAAGATGCATTTTTGTTTTGGTTTCATGGACGAAGCTGGTTTCTATTCCATCCAGCTCCGAGTCCTTCGCTTGCGTAATCTCACACTTGGCGTATTGATCGTCACCGGCGGCGCCTTAGCCGCAATCCCGTTTCGTCGGCACAAGTCAATTTCCGACGACGCTCTTCTTCCTGGTACGGCCACCGGTCCGTCGATTTCGGCGTTGGATTTTCCGCCGCCTGATTCGCTTGCCAGCACGCTCGATAGCGATCTGCCACTTCCGGGCTCCCTACCGATTTGGCATCGAGGCGGCCAACCCAAACTGCCGCCACGGCAAGTCGACGTGCCGCTTTCGTTTGACGACTTGATGGTTCCAATCGACCAGCCCGTCCCAATGCGACAACGGTTCGCAGCTACGTCGGAAAACCATCGTGAAAAACGAGATCAAGAGCGAATCACGTCGCTGGAAATGCCACCGCTAAACGCGATTGCGCCCGCGATGCAAGAAGAGCTGCAACGGAGACTTGATTTTGCGACTCCCGAAAAGTTTCAAGACATTACTCCCAAGCCGGCAACCCGAACGACACACGGCTCGCTGGCCAGTGCGCCATGGTTAGCTTCGCCACCGGACCGATTACCCCAGCCGACCACGCCAGCCGATGATCGTCACTGGATTCGCCAACCATAACGACACCTGCGCGGCATTGGTACAGCATCCGTATCAACGTCTCCAACAACTTTCCCAGCGCTCGGATAGGCCGACTAATTTTTCTTTCGGCCGATCAGCAATGTTGCGGCAAAGGTTAACAACGTCAGCGGCAACACGCCGCACGTGGTCAAGGTTCCCAGCGGTCCAATCAACGGCGAACCTTTCGCCGCCAAGACTGTGACGACGGTGTAGGCGATGTAAAAAATCACGAACAATGCGCCTTCCCAGCGTCGAACCAGATTGCCCGTGGCAAAGACAGGGAAACAAATCACCGCGACTGCAACCATGCAGGGAATGTCAAAATCGATTGCCGAAGGTGCAACGGGAATCGGTTTAGGCGACACAACGGCGGTCAGGCCCAGCACGCAGAGGATATTGAACAAGTTGCTGCCGACGACATTTCCAACGGCGATATCACGTTGTCCCCGATAGCTTGCCACGACCGACGTGACCATCTCGGGCAGCGAAGTGCCGATCGCCACGACTGTCAAACCGATCACTAACTGGCTAACGCCCAGCGCAACCGCAACCTTCGTCGCACCGTTGACTAATAGGTTCGATCCGACGCCCAACAGCGCAAGCCCGCCGATCAAATACGCCAACTGCAGAACAACATCTTTCTTCGACGTCAACGAATGCGTGTAATCTTCGTACTCTTCTTGAACCAGCTTGCTCTCTTTTCGGCTGGCGACGACGCTAAACGCGATGTACGCCAACAGTGCCAAAAACAAGACGCCACCTTCCCACCGCACGATCATTCCATCGCTCGCCATCCACCATGCAGCGAGGGACGCCGCGATCATCAATGGAACATCTTTGCGAATCAATTGGCTCGACACGACCAACGGCGCCACCAACGACGCGACGCCCAGAATCAACAACACGTTGATGATATTGCTGCCCACGACGTTGCCGACCGCAACATCGCCGTTGCCCGAAAACGATGCCTGCAGGCTGACCCCCAACTCGGGGGCACTGGTGCCAAATGCAACGACCGTCAGCCCGATGACCAGGGGCGAGATCTTGAAAGCAGACGCCAGCGACGCAGCACCGCGAACCAACAATTCACCGCCGACAACCAACAGAATCAGGCCAGCGACGATGCTTAGAGCAACCAACATATTCTCAGTAAACGAAAGTGAACGGAAACGCATCCGAAGAGTCGGAAACCGAACAACCTACCAGAACCAACCCATTTGCTCGATAGAACACGCCGACGATTGTGCCCATGCCGAGCCAGAGTGTCGTTTGCCAACAGGATGAGCAAATTTGATGGGCGACGATGCCGACACCAAGGGTCGACGAACGAGAAAGGCCGAACCCTTGACGGCTTTGCAATTAATCAGATCAGCAGCCGCGGACTGTCGCATCACGTCATGACGCTAATGTAATTTCTAATGTCCGACCGACCACGGCGAATCGGGCGGTGCCAATCCGCGAAACAAAAGAAACGGCACTAGTGCCAACGTGATCCATGTCGCGGATTCTGCGACCCAGTTCCCGTTCCTTGTGTAGAAAGTCGTATCGTCGAAAAGCGGAACACTTTTGCAAAGAACGCCGTCCTCGCCGATCGGCAGTTCGTCGGTGATCGTTCCATCAGGCTGGATCAAACAGGTCACGCCAGTGGCCGCACATCGAATCATCGCACGACGATTCTCAATCGATCGTAATTGAGCCAGCTTCAAATGCTGTCGCAGAGTATCTGGATCCTTGAAGGCGGATCCGTTGGCTAACGCCACCAACACCTCCGCGCCTTCTCGCACACTTGACGCAGCATTGTCGGCAACCATGTCCTCGTAGCACACCAACATTCCGACTCGCTGACCATGCGACAGTTCGAGCGGCATGTTGCTGGTGCCACAGACGATTTTGTCGCTCACTGCAGCCCAATCGCGAAGCACCGGAAACCACGTTTCACCGGGTACGTATTCGCCAATCGGCATCAGCGATCGCTTCACGTACCGTCCGATGATTGATTGCTGCCTATCAATTAAGAACGCCGTGTTTTTGTAAACGCCCTGGTCGCGTTGCCCAACTTCATACGTTTTGCCTCCGGCAAGCAAGTCACAGTGAAGATCGGGGTATGGTAAAAGTGCAGGATTCGGCATTTCCGAGTTTGCGACTGTGAAATCCTCATCACCGAAATGATCAAGTGAGACGCTGTAGTTTCCTAGTGTTGATTCCGGCCAAAGCACAAGGTCTGCGGCCCCTGACACATGATCGGAAAGCTGCTGCATCTTGCCGAGCGATTCCACATAAGTCGGATCAACCTGAATCGCGGCAATGCGAAGCGTGCTGGCCGCGCCAATTCGTTCTTGCCAGCTTGCAAACGCGTAAACTCCCCAGCCACAACAAATCAGGATCATCGTGAACGCCAACGCAGCCTCGCCCATCGCCTGGGCCGAGCTGCGAAATCGCCAGTAACGCGCCAGCGCGACAGACCCCATCAGTGCGATAGCAGTGACGCCAGCGGTACCAGCGATTTCTGCAATCTGCAGGATCGGAGGAAAACCGAGGTAAGCATGCGCTGTGGCCCAACTAAAAATTCGTGGCCAATGCGTTTCAATCGTTACCCAAATAGGAACCAACAACCACAACCACCGTGGCCCCTTCGACCGAAGCATACAAGAAGCCAACCCAAGCAAACCAAACGCAATCGCCTCCCAAACGATCAGTCCGATGAAAACCAAGATCGACATTGTGTAACTGAGATGCGTGGTGCCAAAAATCGAATTCGACGCCCAGTGAAACGCAATCGCCAAGGCAATCAAACCGCAAGCGAACGATTCACTAGCAGCTCGCAAAGGCGACTGCTCTGCCGCACGCATGATCAAGCAGGTGTATCCAATCATCCCTAGCAAAAAGCATGACTGGAACAGCCACGGCAAACCGATCAGTATTCCGGTTCCGGCGATGGCCACCGCACTCGCAGCGGTCGCCCGCCAATGCTTCGCTAGATGGGTTGGATTTGCGAATTGACTTTCGTCTCGATTTTCGTCTCGAAGCGAATGATCGCAACTCTGCATTTCGCTCGGACGATCCGACAAAAACTGCATGATCATTCACAATCTGTGCAAGCGGACTTGAAAGAAGTAGCGAGTGCAAGGACTCGATACCCAGCACCGGCGCAATGACAGTCATCGACCGAAAAAGGCCAGCGCCGCAGAATCAATCAACGACGCCAGCCCGATGAAATTGGGTCATTCCATCGCGATGATGAAGCTACGGCAGGTTAACCGTTCTTGTCTCACCAGCCGCCAACTTCACGGTTTTGACGTTGCTCGTGAACGCAGCTTGTTCCGGAGGATTGGATCCCGCGTTTACATGCGCGAATGCATAAGTTTGCAAACCAGCCTTCAGGTTGCCGATCGTCACAGAGCCACCCGGCGGAATCATCTTTCCGCCACGAGAGGTGAAGTTTGACTGTGTTGTCGCTTGCAAGAACTCGGTCGTTCCCACAATCACATAGACATCGCGTCCGGCTTCGCTAGTCGATGTAGTCGTGTTGACAAACTTAAACGCTGCTTTGGCTTTGGTATTCCCGCCGCCTGCCTCGGCAATCGAAGGCACAACAACTGCAATTAACATCGCCAGAATGAACTTGTTCATTTTCTTCTCTCTCGTACGACTTGTTAGTGAAACGGTAAGGCAGCTCTCGAAATCAACAAAATGATCAAATACTGTGTGTGTTGGCTGGCGACTCCTTTTTGATGAATAGGGGGAAACTTCAGGCGGGAATGTTTGAGGCCAAATTCAGTCAGTGAAGTCTTCTGGGATGATTTCACGACCATCTCGAGAGCACAAAGCTCCTAGGACATCAAGCGATATCGACTCAGTCAAAAACCGAATCGCACCATCAGAGGCGACTACAAAAGCTCCGCCGGGATGGCGGCTAAATACTTCACCCGAATTTGCAACGTTGATGCCTCCGTTGTCCTGGGTGATGACGTTTGCTCCGTCAGCCCACAAACCATGCTCGGCTGCATCACGGTCAACGACCTCAGCCAACAGAAGAGTGTGGCTTGTACCGTCAAAAATCTCGGGCAGACTTATGGGATTGAGTCGACGTGGCGTCGAGGCGATCAACACGCCGTTGTTCGGACCGTGGGCAAGGACTGATCCAAAGTCGGCGAGCAAACTTCCGGCGACACCCGCGTAATCCGTGTCGCCGGGCAAATCAACGATCGACGATGGGCACCGAAGCAACGGAATCGATTTCTTGGCCAACTCAGCATTGCGTAGGGCGTGATTCCAAGGAACCGAGAAGTCCCACTGGTCGGCGATCGCATTCTGTTCAATCTGACTAAGAATTGCTGACGCCCAAGAGTGATCGCGATAGTTCAAGCGGTCATTACCTAGAGGCAACGTTTTGTGAGTCACGTGAAAATTGTGCAGCGCCAAAGCTTGTTGACGTAAATTGCCAGAGCAGTGAACTTTGCGTGCCGACTCGCGAGCAGCTTGGACACCATTGAGTGTCAAACCCATCAGGATGCCAATGATCGAGATGACAACCAGCAACTCGACCAAAGTAAACGCCGCGTTACGATCACTTTGCTGGTGAAGCAAGCGGAAAACTCGAAATCTGCTAGCGGACAGCATTTCTCAATCCCTTCCGTGATGGCTCTCTTCAAGAAACTTGAACAAAGCCAATGAAACAGGACCCTCAGGTGGTACAGCCAACTACCACCCCCTCCGATCGACAGGATCCTACCACCGAACGAGGTATTTGCAAGTTGTACACTTTGCAGAGACTCGGATTTTTCAAGATTTTTTCCAACGCCGCTTCAATGCAGGAACCGGCCAAGAACCGGCGAATTTGCTAGCTTCGCGAGCGTCGTCTCGCAAAGAAATGCATGGAATTGGTTGCTCCACTGACCAGGTGCATCGCTCAAGCGTCGCAACGGAACACTCCTAAGTAGCGATCAAGAACACGCGTAAGTGACGCAGCTCATCGGGGCGACTGCGGGCGTCTGTCCCCCAAAATTGCCAATCACACAGCGTTGGCAAGCGTTCGAACGTCATGGACTAGGCATAGACGCGTCGGGATGAATCGCGTTTGATGTTCTCCCCGCGCGACTGTCTCGCTCTACAGCGGTGCCGGTAAGTCTCGTCGGCCGAAGTGGTGGATTGCGAATGCATAGAACAGCATCCCTAGGCCGATCAAGATCAGGGGATAGACCAGAGGCGGCAATGCGCCGTCCGGTACCGTTTCCGTCAAACTCCATGGCCCCGACGAGCCATGCTTTGAAACGAGCGACGTCATTTTCTGAGGCTTGTAGCAACTGAAAAAGCTAAGCGACAGCAACCAACTGAGTGACTCGGCCGCTTTGCCCAGCCCAAACATCACCAACTGGATCACGTAGATGCCGACCACCGCGCCGACAGTGCGCCAACGGTATCGATCCAGCGCGCTGAACATCGTCGACAGACCGAGTAGAAAGAAGCCAAACGCGAACAAGTGAAACGTTGACGCCGCATAAGCTTCCACGTCAACGCGATCACTCAGCGGCATTGTTTGTGTGACCGGTTTGTCAACAGTCAACGGAATGTCCAGATTGAAGATCGGAATCCGAAACGATGGCGGCGACACAGACTCGGTCACGGTTGTCGCCATCACGCCCACAGCGATGCCAGCCCAAACCAGCAAACACAACATCGCCAATCCAACGACTGATACGGTCGCATGGGAGAGCAACAAGGTGCGTCGCCGGATCGGCTGGGCCAACAACATCTCCAGCGTGCCGCGACCAAGTTCGCCGCTAATGACATCGCTGCCTCGGGAAATACACCAGATCACGGTACACAAAATCACGATCGGCTCATCGTACGTCATCCCGACTCGGCCGGGATACGTGAACAATGCGTCAAACTCGATCGGTGCGTATTTTTCGAAGTCTCGGAACTGTTCCAATATCGTCGTGAACTGGCCCATGTCCAGCAAACACACGACCCAAACACGCACCCACGCGAACGCAAACAACGCCAACCCACACGCGGCGAACAACAGCAGCGATTGTCCGATGTACTTGCGAACCAAAATGCGATTGATCAAACCACCACCTCGCCACCCATGTGAACCGAATCGTAAACCGCGCGCAGCCCAAGCGGTTCGATCCGCATTCCCACAAGCTGCAGCGAATCGAGCCACCCAATCATGGGCGATAAGTCTCCATCGGTGTCGATGCACAACAGTTCTTGGTTGGCACGCGTGATGGTTGATACGCGAACTCGATCGGCCAACGAATCGGGAACACTAATCGACGCCGGCGCAGACACCGACGTCGTTTTTGCCGTGACCCGGTGCCGCTGAAACAGCTCGCTCATCATCAATTCGCGAACCAGTTCACCTTTGCGAAGAAACGCGACTCGGTCGCATGTCTCTTCGATCTCGCTTAGCACATGCGACGAAAACATCACTGTGCGACCACGCGACCGCGCCTCGACTACCAAATCTAAAACTGCCGCGCGAACGGTCGGGTCCAAGTTGGCAGTGGGTTCATCCAAAATCAACAGCGGTGTGTCCAACCCCAACACGACCGCCAACGCTAGTTTCTGGCGCATCCCGGTCGACATGAACGCAACGCGAGTCTTGACGTTCAATTCCAAACGATCGGCCACCCGCAGACTGCGATCAACGTCACCGCACGGATGCATTTCCGAGAAAAACGTCAGCACGCCGGCGCCTCGCATGTGCCGCGGCAATCGAGCATCGCCTGGCAAATAGGCGACTCGGGATCGCAGCCCCACGCCGTCCACCATCGGATCAAATCCGTCGACGGAACAGCTTCCCGATGTGGGACGCAAAAAACCCAACAGCGACCGTATCAAGGTAGTTTTCCCCGCTCCGTTGGGCCCCAGCAATCCAAAAATTTCGCCTCTCGCAACCGACAAGCTGCAGTTCGAAAGGGCGGTGAAGTCCCCATATCGCTTGGTCAAACGATCCGTCACAACCATAGGATCGGCCAAGTCAGCGATTGCCCCAGCCACCGTCCCTGTTTGAGACCTCTCGATAGACGATAGACTTTGCGGATAATTCAAAACCAAACCTTTTCGTGACAGTGAACCTGCATTGTCTCGCCTAGCGACTTTCTTGCCACTCCCCATCAAACTCGCAACCAACCCCTCGCAGTGAACCATGGACAATTCAGAAAACAACCTGCCCACCGGTTTTCGTTTCGCAGGCGTGACCTGCGGCCTGAAGGCCAGCGGTAAGAGCGACCTCGCACTTATCGTCACTGATCACCCCGTCACCGCCGCAGGCGTCTACACAAAAAACCAAATTGTTGCCGCGCCCGTCATGCTTAGCCGTAGCCGGACCCCGTCCAGCACGATTCGAGCCGTCGTCACCAACAGCGGAAACGCCAACGCCTGCACCGGCGACCAAGGCATGACCGACGCGCAAACGATGTGTCGCGAAGTTGCTGAGCGAGTCGGCTGTCATCCCGAAGACGTGCTGGTGATGAGTACCGGTGTGATCGGTCGTCCGCTGCCGATGGACAAGTTGATTGTAGGGATCGAACAAGCGGCCAAAGAAATCGCAGGCGACACGCCCGCTTTCGTCCGAGCCGCCGAAGCGATCCGAACCACTGACGCCGCGCGAAAGACAGTGACTCGCGAGATCGAGATCGGCGGCAAAAAAATCAAATTCGCTGCGATGGCGAAAGGTGCCGGCATGATCGCGCCGAACATGGCAACGATGTTGGCGGTAATGATGACTGACGCGACGCTATCAGCCGATTCCATCAAAGCAGTACTCACCGAATCGGCCGATCGCAGTTTTAACCGCGTCAGCGTCGATGGGCACACCAGCACGAACGACACGTTCCTGTTACTCGCTAGCGGCCAAGGCGAACCGCTTGCCGGCGACGAACTGGCCCAGTTCCAATCGCACATCAATGAAGTCTCGATCGCGCTGGCCAAACAATTGGTCGAAGACGGCGAAGGAGCCGTCCACACGATGGCGATCCGAATTCGCGGTGCAGCCGATGTTGCGGCGGCAGAAACGATCGCCAAGACGGTCGCGGCCAGTCCGTTGGTCAAGACCGCCATCACGGGCGGCGATCCAAACTGGGGACGCATTGTTTCAGCGGCCGGTTATGCGGACGCAAAAATTGATCCGACCAAAACCAGCTTAAAAATCTGCGAAACCGAAATCTATCGCGGCGGAACGCCCGTTCCGTTTGACGCTAAAACACTCAGCCAAAAAATGCTGGCTCAAAAAGAAGTGCCGATCGAACTAGTCGTCGGCGAAGGGCCTGGCGAAGCCGAGTATTGGTCAAGCGATCTTACCTGTGATTACGTGCGTTTCAATTCCGAATACACAACGTAGTCCGCCGACAACAAACGTCGAGCGATGTTGACATCGGCGACCGCGATCGCCTAGCCGATCTTCGAAATCCCTGCGTCTGGGTTTACTTTTCGCAGCATGTGTTTTAGCGCCGCCTTCATCGGCATCTGCTTGACGGCCGCGGTGGCGGCAATTCGCAGTGCGCGGACGTTGCGGTAGATGACCGATCCCGAAACACAGCCATGACGGACGGTCGTGATCGTGTCCGTCTGTTTTCGCTTGTATGGTTGCTCGCCGTACCCCATGTCAATGCATCGGATGCCGTGCTGATCGGCCGAACGCACAATTTCTTTGAATAGCGCCGTACCGGGCGAGTAGCGAGAGTATTGGATGTCGTAGGTTGGAAACCAGTAATGCAGCAGATCGTTTTCGATCATGCCCACGTGAGCCGCTACGACGGTATCGCCAGCACGCAACACGGACAACAATCCTCGCATGCCCGAACTCTGGGACGCATGCAGATGACGCAGCATTTCACGCGTCCAATCCGGCGTGAACAAATCCAAGATGTTAGTCCGCCGGTACTGTTCGCGTTTCCACTGAATGGCCTGATCCAATAGCAATGGATCACGACAATCGACTTCGACACTCAGCGGCCCGATCTCGCGCGACATCTTGCGCGACTTCTGTTCTTGGCGGCGGATCGTGCGGTGATCCTTTTCCAACTGGTCAAGAAACGCTTTCGAATCATTTCCGATCAACGCACAGAAAGATTCCGTTGTGCCCTGAAAGGAACTCGACGGCAAGTGACTCTGCTCGCCAACGAGTGCATGAAAGTCATAAGCCTTGACACCACACTGCTTCAACAACCACGGCCAGTCCACCATCGTGCCCGGGCGCATCACCAAATTGTGAGCGTCGTTGAAGTAGCGGCCGGCCGGCCACGCAACTTTCCCGATTCGATGAAAGGGCAAGAACGCTACCACTTCGTCACGAGCGCTGATCACGGCAACCCAAACATCACCGCGTGAGGCGTGGACCGCGTCGAAAAACTCTAGAGAAAAAAAAGGGGTCACAAACTCGAACTGGCTCGCCCGCAATTCGTTCCATCGAGCGCGGTCGGACGTGGAGAGACCTGACCACGGAATCACTTCGACATGATCGGCGCACGGCGAAACCGGGTCGACGGACCGCTGTCCGACATCGGCATCAGGTATGGTCGCGGCTATGCTCACAACTGGATCAAACCGGCAAAAATGAGGGTGACAAGCAATACGCAATCGGCGTAACGCCGTGCGGATACGCTCTCTATCTTACTCCACCGCCACGAAACCAAAAGCCGCGATCATGTACCGGAGCCTGTTCCTAGCCCGCCAGAATGTCGCACGGGTCCCGTTACCGCCGCAAAAGCAGAGAAAACCTCTCAAATCGGCCGTGAATACCGTTCTACGCCGCCTCGTCGAACAAACCGCCGCCCGATTTAGATTTCGGCTCGTTCCGTTTAGCCGACTGATAGGTCTGCGGAGTCCCCGTCCGAGTCAACGTGCGGACCAAATCCGTCGTCAAATCGGCCAGATGGTATTGGCAAACAAACAGCGAAACTGCGCGCGTATGAGTCATTTCGATGACCACAGCCAATTCGCGGCATCGCTTGGCCAAACGAGCATCGTCGATTTGCCGCGACCCAAGCAATTTGGTGCTCAGCGTCAATCCCTCGGAAGGCGCATCCGGGTCGCGAAGCAAGTCATCACGCTGCGAAATCTTGCCTTCCAACTCTTCCAGCGCGGCCGCCAATTGCCGAGTCGACTCGTTGACCTCAGTAACCTCAACGCCGATCGTTCCCATCCGAGTCTGGTCCAAGATCACGTCAATCGTGTTGGCCGTCTGCTCGAGCTCGTTCAAATAGGTTTCAACGCGATTGGACCAATTCATCAAGATCTCCGTTGCAGGTTAAATAGCTCGAACATCGGGTCCGCCAGCGAACTGGCCGACGACTTGGTCAAATCTTCAACGATGTGTTGGTCGAGTTGTTGTTGAAAAACTTCTTCGGTTCGGCCACCGTGCATGTAAGCCGGTTTGCCGACTGTCTTTCGCATCGACGAAAGCATGCTACCGAATAACGTTTGGCCGACAAAATCTGTGAATGCTTCTTTCATTTCCGATGCTTCGCCTGACATCGAAAGTTCAGGCGACTTCGACATCATGTCCGACATCGACGACATCGACGACATCGATGAAAGCGACGGCATCGAAGACGATCGTCCTGCTGAATGCAAATCCATGGTGCTTGTTTCCGTGTTGAATGGTGACACGCTTGTTGAGACGAGCGACTATTGAAAAACCACTTCGCCATACAGATCGCCTTTTCGTTTCAGCGTCTTGATGATGGCAATTAAATCGGACGTTGGCACATCGAGGGCGTTCAACGCATCGGCAAGACTTTTTAGTTTTGCGTTAACAGGCAGATCGTTCGTGTCACCAACTTGGGCAAACCCGCCACTGCCACCGGCTTCGATCCGCAGGCTGCGGTGAGTCACCAAGACCGGCGCGATTTCGACATCCTTCCCAATCACCACCACTCCATCACGTTCATTGATGACGACACGCGACGAGTGTCCGGAAATTTGAATGGTCGTACCCAACAGCAAAGCAATAAATTTGATCGGATTTTCGCTATAAAGTTCGGGGATTGAAACTTCGATGTGCAGCTGGTCGATCGCCCGAGCTCGAGTCCGCGTCGACATTCCCGACGTCGTCGTTGGATCACCAAGTGTCAGTGAAGAAAAACTGTTGATCTCGTCCTCGATCCGTTGGGCAGTATCGAAACTAGCGAAGTCTTTCTCTAACACCAACGTGATTTTGCCGTCTTTCTGATAGTTCGCCGCAATCGCAGCCTCCATCTTCGCCCCACCCTGAATCCTGGCTGACGTTGCCGGACCGTCCAATGACACGTTCAGTCGCCCTTGAGCCATCGCATAAACCGTTGGGTTGTCCGCTCGTGGCCCCAACATCGGCGTCAACATCAACGTGCCGCCTTCCAGACTTTTTGCATTGATCGCATTGACCGTCACATCGACCAAGTCACCAGGCTGGGCTCCGACGGTGCTTAAGGTCGCAGTGACAAACACCATCGCTACATTCTTGGCATCAGCAACATCTTCTAAATCCAAGTTGCCCGTTCGATCGGTCGCCATCGGACCACCCATCAATTGCATCATCCGAGCGAGCGCGCGAGCCGTCGGCGCAGCATCCGAGTCACCGGTCCCACGCAGTCCCACGACCAATCCCAACCCTTGCAACGTGTTGGTTTCCTGGCCTTTCACGCGGCAGATATCGCCCAATTTCAGCCCCGCTGCGTCGCAACGGCCCACCACGCACACAATCATTGCCAATGCGGCAGGCGTGACGACTAGGCGTTTTAGAAATGACATTTTGCTTACGGGATAGTTGGTACGGAAAAAGACTTTCTGAATCAATCAGCTACTTGTTGACTTAGAACGGCTTGAAGCGATCAATCCACCGAGCCAACCAGCCTCGCTTGTAACCGTCTCGCAAGTGTCCTTGATCTTCCTTCAAGATTTCAAGGTCGATCAGATCCTTACTCAGGACGACATTGTCGGGTGCAATGTCTTGCGCACGACAAATTCCCGTCAGCGACGTTTCCCACAGGTTATCGTTGATGCGAATCGATTTCCGTGCTTCTAAAACCAAAGATCCGTTGGCCCGGATGTCGACGACCGTCGCGGCGATATTGAACGTCATCGATTCTCGTGACTGAATCGACGATTGCGCGCGATAGTTAGTGTTCGATTCGGCAGCAATCGCAGGATCGCCGCTCGGTTGGGGATCAGTTCGCAGTTGTCCGTTGGTTAGCTTGATCCAATCCGTCAAGATCGCTTCATAGAGCGTTTGTTTCCGTTGGTTCGCCGAACCATCCGCTAGCACTCGAGTGATTTCGTCAACGCGAATGGTGACCACATCATTTTTTTGGAAGGTGCGCATCGGAGAAGCTGGTTGATAAGTCCAACTTGCACGATCAATCAACACGGCGGGCCGATCGAGAGCCATCTGGCCGTCACCTGATGCGGTGGGCGCAGGCATCAGATTAGGTGGTACCGTTTGACGCGTGATCGACTGCTCTGCAACCGATTGGCCAGGTGTTGCACGAGGTGCCATCGCGGGCATCGGCGCGTACATCAACGAACTGTTCTGGGCGTTCACATTCGCCATCAGGGCAAACAATGCAATCGTCGCAGCGCAGGCCCAGGCCACCAGGATTCGCTTGCGTGAGTTTTGGTTCTTCATCGCTATTGTTTTCACTTTTGCGTTATCGAACGATGGGCGATCGAGTCACGATCTCGACAACGCCATGCTGGGCAACGCGAGCAAGCAGTCGTTTTCGTGGATTGATGGTCTCGATTTCAATCAGATCGGATTCCGATCCATCGCCGAGCGATTTTCCGTTGGTAGTAACAGTCACTCCGCCGCCAATCACGCGAACTTCGACCAAGTCACCACGGTGAATTAGAATGGGGAAACCGAATTGGTCGTGGCGAATCGCCTGACCGACTCGCAGGTTGGCCCGCACTTCCTGCCCGATTAGCACCGACATATCAGCCACCGCATTGGGATCAATATTTTCGGGAGCCATCCGTTTGAGTGTGATGTCGGTTTCTTGGATACGATGCCCGCGTCCCATGCTTCGTGTCGGTACGACCACTTCGGGATACGAAACAAGGTTGACGTTCACTTCCGATTCAATTGGTCCGTTGATGGACCGAGCAACGACAAGAAAACGACAGGGTCCGTCATCGATCGGCGTCACTGCCTCCATGTGGGTGACTCCGCTCATCGATTGCAAGGCGACCAACTCAGTCTGGTCGGCGGGAACCTCCACGGCGTAGGCGTCGTCAACATCAGGATAAAATTGCTCCATCGCTATTTCAATCCAGTGGATGACACGCTTCGCATCAATGTGTGAAAGCGCCGGTGCATTGGCTTGCGTTGGAATTCGTTGATCCGTACTGGACTCGTAGCCGACTGCGTTGACTGAATGGTCGTTCGTAATTGTATGAAAATCATTTACCCCGGATTTAGCCCGGCGGGCTGCAACTTCATCGGGTGTCGGCTGTCGATAGACAACACGAACTTCGTTGGGTCCGAACCAATCGATCATGCGCGGCGTCGCCTCGGCGGCAAGGATTGCCTTACCAAGTCTTTCGCGGCGGATCGTCATGGCTTCGCCACTGACCGGCACCAATCCAATGGCCGCTCGCCGCAGTCGCTGCCAACCGGCTTGGTTGGGGTCGACCGGTTGGACGACGTCACCGAGGCGGACGATCGATGAAGTAACCGTGACGGGTGAAATGATTCGAAATCCCCAGCGTGTTCCAGCATCGACGGATGCATTGAAGGCACCACCGTAATCTTGCGCACCCGCCTTGGACACGATCAGTGTCATGGCGGCGAATATCAAGATGCGACGGAAAAACAGCATGAATGTCTTGCGTTTGGGTGGTGGTAAGGATTCGGCCCGCTCAGCGGACTAGAAACGTTTCAGGTTGGTGATCGTTTGCATGATCTGGTCGCCGGCTTGAACGGCTTGGCTGTTGAGTTCAAAGGCGCGCTGCGTGGTGATCAGGTCAATCAGTTCTTGCACGGGCTGAACGTTGGACGCTTCCAAGTTACCTTGCTGAAGCGTGCCGAGTCCTTGATCGCCTGGATTGGCGACTTGTTCCTGCCCCGATGCATCGGTTTGCATGTACATGTTTTCGCCGACTTTTAACAAGCCATCGGGATTGATGAATTGAGCCAATTGCAATTGGCCTTGATTGGCTAGTTCGACCTGTCCGGGGACTCGGGTCATGACTTGCCCATCGGCCGTGATTTGGATTGCCGTTGCATCTTGGGGGATCGTGATCGGCGGATCGAGTAATCGGCCCACTTGCGCCGAACCAATCACCAACTGGCCATTTGCGTTGATGTCTAGATTGCCAGCGCGGGTGTACATGGGCTGCTGAGTGGAAGGATCAAGCACGCGAAGAAACCCGCGTCCGGTGATCGCCATGTCCAACTCACGCCCCGTCTGCTGGAGCGTCCCTTGGCTATGATCGGTTTGAGTGCTGGTCACTCGCACGCCCAGACCGACCTGAGTTCCGACGGCGGTCGGTGTCTGGCTGGCATCTTGGACGCCGGGATAAACTTCCGTTCGATACAAAAGGTCTTCGAAGTTTGCCCGGTCTTTCTTGAAACCGGTCGTGTTGATGTTGGCCAGGTTGTTGGCGATGACATCCAACTTGGTTTCCATCGCCCCCATGCCGGTGGCGGCGGTGTAAAGAGTTTGAACACTCATGGAATCGACTTGGGGTTAGGGTGTTAGGTTTTGGTTTCAAATGCGATCGAAATACGGAAATTTATCGCTACGCCTGCAGCACTCGCGAGATCAACGATCCCATCACCGAATCTTGGTTTTGAATCATGCGCACGTTGGCTTCGTAAACTCTAGACGTCTCGATCAATTCCATCATCGCGCCGGTGGGCTGAACGCCGGACTGTTCCAACATTCCGGCGACGACCTTACGCCCACCACCACCGACGACATCAAACGGTGCCATGGGCTTGAACTGGTTTCCGCCAAGATGGGAAATGTCGCCCATGCTTTTGGGCTTGGCCAACATCAGTTCCCAAGTATTTTCGCCCTGGCGAACCCGGCCTTCGGGCATGACTTGGACCGGAATGCCAGGCTGGACTTGGATTGGGGAACCGTCACTGGCTAAGACTTGTTCGCCCGACGGATTGATCATCTGGCCTTTGGAATCGAACAGAAAATCGCCGGCTCGGGTCAACAGTTGCTGGTCGCCGCGCTTCAGAACAAAGAACGTTTCTTCGTCATTGATCGCAAAGTCGAGATCGCGATCCGTCTTCTTCATTGGCCCGACCGCAAATTGAGTTGCCGAGCGCTGGATTGTGACTCCGCCACCGATATCGTCAGCCCCTCCGAGTCCGGGCGGAACTTCGCCACCCTCGATCATTTCAGCGAACCGTGCTTGCAGAACCGTTTCCTCCGGCTTGAAACCGGTCGTCGAAACGTTTGCCAGGTTATTGCTGAGCACCTGCATTCGGTGGCTCTGTGCGTGAGCACCGGCCGCGGATAGGTAAACGCCATAGGGCATGAGAGACTGCCTCGGAAGGAGTCGCGGGGAATTACGAAACTTGAGCCTTTGTGGCTAACAATTTTCAGATTCCTCGCACAACCCCAGTCTGAGGTCAGACGGAGCAAAAGCGGCTTTTCGGGGCCTGCCGAGGCGATGTCGATCCGGACGCTGCCTCATCTCGCACCCAAACAAAAAGAGCCGGCATGTTTCCATGCCGGCTCTTCCATCATTTGGTTTCTTAGTTAACTCTAACCGTTAGTTACCAAGTCCGCCTGCGGCACCGCCCGTAGCCGCGCCTCCAAGGCCGCCCGCAGCACCACCGGCCTGAGTCGTCGACTCTCCCGACACGAAGTTGAACGTCGAAACGTCGCCAACTTGTGAAAAGATAGGTGCAGGTGAAATCCGCACATATCGACGATCGGCCGAGATAATCGCCAGCGTTGAATTCGAGGCACCTTCGGGAAGCACGGTAAGCTGAGGCTGGAAACCAACCGCACCACGACGAGCGAACCCGCCTGGGCCGTTCACCGTTGTGACGCCGCCGGTGATCGCCTGGATGTCGTTGAACAGGTCCGTTAAGACTTGCCCGCTGCCACCCGGAACGTTGGGATCACCGCCAAATTGGGCCAACACTTCGTTCTGAACCTTACGTTGAACGTCACGCAGGTTCGCCAACTGAGCTTCGCCAACTTCTTCGACTCGCTTGCCCTGCTTGACTTCGAAGATCACCAACGCGTCTTTTTCGGTCAACGGAACTTCTTGACGAATGAAACGTTGGCTTGGACGACCAACATCGGTCAACACTTCGACTGAAACGCGGCCTGTCGAGACATTGCCCCAAACTCGGCGAACCAGCAATCGATACTGGCCGCTGAATCCTTGGGGACAAAGGTAAGTTTCCGAAACCGTACCCTCGACATCACTGACACTTCCGGGGAATGCATCCCCGACCAGAGTGCCACCGCCTGCCGTCGCACGATTCTCAAACGAACAAACAGTACCCGATGGCTCTTCGACCGCCAAATCGATATCCGCATCACCCGTCCATGAAACGCGTACGATCACGTCGTGCGATGCAGCCAATTTCAACGCGTTATTAAACGTTGCAGCCAATTCAGTTTTACCTTGCTCAACCAGATCGGCATGAGTCGCACGAGCGACCAAGCGAGCTTCTTCGACAATGGCACTGAAGCTCTCGGGCCAAGCTTGACCCAGGATGCCTTCGCATGCCCACATCAAACCCTCGACGTCGTTGATCTGCCGAGCCATTCGCATGCCCATCACGTAGGTTTCGCGACGATACGGATCGATGACCGCGACGTTTTTGCAAAGTTCAAGAGCGGCCTTCGCTGAACCAACTTCTTCCAGTCTTGCCGCAACGTGCAAAACATCTTGAGGCGTTTCAGCGAAATCAACTGCCGACAATAAAGCGCGCTCAACTTCTTCGGCAGGCGCCGAGGTTGCCTTCAAGGCAATCGCATACGCCTGGTACATCCACGGTTGAACGTGCCCTGCACGCATCGCACCGGCGATCGCATCTCGCGCCTGTGCGAATTGTTCGACGGCACCTTCCACGTCACCCTTGGCTTGCAAACGAGTTGCCTTGGCCGAATTGAACGCGACCGTTGATCGAACGCGTTGATCCAAAATGGTCAAGTCTTTCGCGTCCGCAATCGATTGGTCGGCAAAGTAAGCGTCCCAAGCATCGCTGCGAGATTGACCTTCGCCGACCTTCAACACAATTGCGCTGATCGACGGGTCATTCTTGCTGATCGACTTAGCCGCGGACTCCTCTTTGGCAGTCTTGTTTGACGCCGGCGCTGACGAAGTCGACTTGGTACCAAGCGTAACATCGTCGGGAACAGCGAACATACCGCCACCGCCGCCCATGCCGCCGCCACCCATACCGCCGCCCATGCCGCCGCCCATGCCGCCGCCGCCCATTCCGCCGCCCATGCCACCGCCGCCGCCGCCCATGCCGCCGCCCATGCCGCCACCCATGCCGCCGCCGCCACCCAACTGGATGATTGGCACGACCAAGTCACCAACCGGATAGACCTTGTTGATCAAGTTCTCTTCGGCTGCTTCGATCGTGGTGATCTGCATGACTTCGTCTTTGATGACGTAGGTCAACTCGTTTTCTCGCAGCATCAAACGCAAGAACGATCGCAATGAAACGTTCTTCAATGTCAAAGTCACTGGCTCGTCTCGCGAGATACCAATTTCTTCAAGCGCTTTATTGTCGATCACGATTGGAATGTCGTGAGCCTTGGCAAGCGCATCAACGGCCTCGCCAAGCGGCATGTCAACGAAAGTTTGCGATGTTTCATCACCTAGCGCCGTTTGAATCCGACGTTCGGTTTCATTGTCGCCAACCAATTCAATCGCACCGTATCGTTCCAAACGACGACGGCTCATTCGTTGCCAGACATCGGCATCGGGATAAACAATTGGAGGTTCGTCAACGAACGGGATATTACCTTTCAGCACCAACGAGAACGCATCGACAAAGTTCCGTTCTCGCATTTCGCGATAACGACGGTCGCGGTCATAAACCTGCAACATCAACGGTTCGTCGGTAAAGTGACGACCAGCTACCGAGTCACGGGTGATCGTGTCACCAGCGATTCTGGCAAACTCGAGCGAAACGACACCGTCGGCTTCATCGTAACGACCTTCGTCGATCAACGCGTTCATTTGCTCCGACAATGTCTTCAATGTCGATTCACGACGGAAAGTTTCAGCCAGCATCCGTTGAGATGCGTTCGCGGTCGAAACGATTTGTTCGAGGTTACGTTGTCCTTCACTGTATTCAGCCTCTTTGCGACTTGCGATTTGAATCGCCGATCGGACCTTCGACAACAATTCGCGTCGAAGTTGCGGGTCTAAGTCCGGCGTCGTTTCGACGTTGGCCAATAGACTCTTCAGCGAACCGGCAACATTCGTTGGATCCGTTCGCATTTGCTTTTCAGCTTGGGCCAAAGCCGCATTGACGTTCGCACGCATGCGACCGTCGTTGGCGGATCGTTCCGCACGAACGCGGTCAAGCAATTCGCCGCCTGGTTCAGTAACGCCCTGGTCCGCAGGACGACCAAAACCTGAGAAGTCGTCGAAGCCGCTGGCACGAGGTGCCATGGGTGCTGCTTGAACCGCAGCCGGTGGCGCTGCTGCCGCAGGTGGCGGAGTTTCAATCGCCGGTGCAACTGGCGCAGGTTCGACAACTGCTGCCGCAGCAGGTTCTTCGCCGAATAAACCGCCATCATCTGCATCCATCGGTGCGTCAGCAGCCCCGCCAAACGGATCGTCGCCAGCGGCGGCGAACGGATCGTCCATCGCAGCAGGTGGAGCCGGTGGTGCCGGTGCATCGGCCGGGGCGTCACCGCCACCACCGAAAATATCATCGAAAGCCCCACCGTCATTTTGAATCACTAAACGGTTGCCTGCGGCTTTTTCAAGCATCACAGCTTCGGTGTTATTCGGATCCGCCTGCAGCGCCATGTCGGCGACCGCTTTAGCGCCCCGTTTGTTTCCTTGTTGCAACGCCATGTTACCGGCGCGAACCAGAGCTTCCGAATTGGCCGTCATCATGCGAGCCGTCTGACGCAGCATCGGCGATCCGGCAGTCGCCAAACGCAAACCTTGATCCGCCTTCGCTTTTTCAACCAATCCACCCAAGAACGCAAAGTCCGGATGCGCATTTTCGAGTTCAGCGTCCACCAAGATACGAATCGACGAAGTCGACGTTTCTCCGGTGAATGTCATAGCACCGCTCGTCTTGGCATCAGCATCCAGTTCGCCCACGAGAATCGAGTCACGGTCCAAACGCAGAGGCGGCAAACGGTTGGCTTGAACCGACTTCATTCCGCCCATCATCTTGGCTTCGGTCAACCAGATCGGTGACATCGTCGCGCTGCGAGCCACTTGAGGTGCTAGGACCGTCGTCGAGGCATCCGAACCCTCGGCAACGACTCCGATCACGCCGCCGGTTTGATTGGCAAGCACGCCCATCAATTCAACGTTCGTGGCTGGGCCGATCGCCAACGAGTGGACGGAAATCCGGTCGGCCCGCAAGGCACTGATCAAAGCACCGAAACGGTCGACGTCGCCCATCGCATCAAGCGACGAACCATCACCGATATAGACGATTGAACGAGTGTGATTTTGCGGTTCAGCAACCAGCGCCGATCGAACTGCGTCGATGACGGCAACCATGTTCGTGTTGCCAAGCGGCAAACGCTTCTTTAGCTGGGCCACGGCCGGCTCGACCGATTTCCCGGAAGTGAACGATCCGGTCAAGTCGGTAGCGTGGACGTCGGCTGCGTAAACTCGCACCCGGTCGCCCGCACGCAACTTGCCTGCGATCGAACGCACCGCAGCGATCGAATCACTTCGATAGCTGCCGACTTGGCTGGCCGACGTGTCGACCAATAATACGACATCCGCCGGCGCCTTTTCGGCAGCCATCATCAGCGCGTCGTCAGCCGATGGCTGGACCGAAGCGGCGAAATACCCGCTGCCGTCGGTGACCCGGTAGGTCGCAATGCGAACCTGAGCCCCGTCGGTACCCGCGGATTGGACGGTGTCCGCAGACGCAGTGGCAACAGTAGATTGGGCAGCCAGTGAAGGCACCCAGATCACTCCGGCCATCGCCCAAGTGAATACGTTTCGTGCGACGTGTCGCAATCCCATGAGAAATTTCTCCATGTCGAGGCGGCCAAATGCCGGCCGTCGACAAACAAGCCGGTTGGTTGAACAAGTTGAATAGCAGTCCGAGAAGACTCAATGCACGAGTTTATTCTCGCTTCACCGCACTCGCTATGGAAAAAAGGTGCTTTCCAAAGCGCCGACGTCAGGTCGGTCCAGTTGTAGGTGTTGCAAAATGCAGCGATTGACGCAAGCTGCAACATTAAAACCGTACGATCGAGGCCAAAAGTGCTTCAAAAGACCTTAATACGCTATCAACGTGCCAAACGTGCTAGAAAAGAAAAGCTGAGTGCAGATTGCCAAATCCCCCCAAACGGCCAGCAAGGCTCCCGAAAAATCGGCAAACCACAATTGGGGTTTCGGGTAGGCAGATCGAAGTAGCGCCGGTTCCCACGGGCCAATCCGTTGATTCGAGCGGCCGGTGGCAACCGGCCCTACTCGAAAATCTCGCTGACTTCGGGCGTTTAGCTTGAGTGCTTGCCCTTGCCGGATCTCATCTTTCCGCCTTTGTGCTTCCCAGGGCTTGGCTTGCCGCTGCGGTGTTTTCCACCCGAGAAGTCTCGTCCGGTTCGGCCGCCCATATCGCGGCTGATATTCAGCTTCTTGCCCAACACCCAGGTGTTTTGCAACGTGTTGAAAATGTCATTGGGCATTCCTTCGGGCAAATCGACCGTTGTGAAATGATCCTGGATGCTGATCGGGCCAATGAATTCACTCTCGATACCGGCTTCGTTGGCGATCGCGCCGACCAAGTTGCCCGGCTTCACACCGTCAACACGGCCAACTTCGACTCGGAATCGTTGCATGCCAGGACGAACCGTTCCCACTCGGCGTGGTGGACGATCGTCGCCCGAATCACCGCTGTTTCGATCTCTACCCCGCTGGCGATCGCCGCCAAAGTCGCCATCATCAAAGTCACCACGCTTCGAACGCGGTTCGGCCTTCGGGCGATCCTTGACCAAGAACGGACGTCCGGCATTCAATTGATCGGCAAGCGCCGCAGCCACTTTTTCGATCGATGTACCGGTTTCTTCGACGAAGGTTGCAATCAACGATTCGTAGTAGGTCACATCGCGATCTGCCAGAGTGCGCGTGATCTTGGATTTGAAACTATCGATACGGCGATTGTTGATGTCATCGGTGGATGGCCAATCGCAGATTTTGATGACTTGGTTGGTCAACCGTTCAATCGAACGAAGCTTGCCACGCTGGGCCTGAGTCAAAAAGATGATCGCTTCGCCGCTGCGTCCGGCGCGACCGGTTCGGCCGATACGGTGCACGTACGATTCGTTGTCGTGCGGCAAATCAAAGTTGATCACGTGGCTGATCCGTGGCACGTCCAAACCGCGTGCGGCAACGTCAGTCGCGACAACGATGTCCAAGCGGCCGTTCTTCAGTTGATCTACGGTTCGCTCGCGAGCCCGCTGGGCCATGTCGCCGTTCAGAGCCGCGGCGTTGTAACCCATTTGCACCAACTTTTCGGCAACCACGGTCGTCGATTCTTTGGTTTTTGCAAAGATGATCACGCCATCGGTTTCTTCGCATTCAAGCAGCCGACGCATCAATTCGATCTTTTCGCGTGGCGACACATAAATCGCTCGCTGATTGATCGAATCCGCGGTCATGGTATTGGACTGAACGGTGACCGTTTTCGGATCACGAAGATGCTGTTCCGCGATTCGGCGAATCGGGTTTGGCATCGTGGCCGAGAACAACGCGACTTGCTTTTCAGCCGGGCATTGTTGCAAGACGAATTCAACGTCTTCCAAGAATCCCATGTTCAGCATTTCGTCGGCTTCGTCCAACACCAAGCAACGCAAATGTTCCAGCGACAGCGACCCGCGTTTCACATGGTCAATCACGCGTCCAGGCGTACCAACAACCACGGAAACACCACGACGCAGCAATCGCAACTGCGGCTCGTAATCTTGGCCTCCGTATATCGTCGCGATCGAAAAACCCTTCAAGTCACCTGCATAAGTCTCGAACGATTTGGCAACCTGAACCGCCAATTCTCGTGTCGGTGCTAACACCAACACTTGTGGCGACGGCGATTTAGATTTCAGCTTTGCCAAAATCGGCAACGCAAACGCAGCCGTCTTACCGGAGCCGGTTTGCGATTGAGCGACGACGTCGCGGCCAGCCAACATTGGCGGGATGACGGCGGCTTGGATTTCCGACGGCGTCGTGTATCCGGAACGCTGGATCGCTTCTTGAACGGACCGTGGCAAGTCCATCGCTGCAAACGTGTTCTCGGCTTCGACGTCAGCTTCGACGGCGGCTTCGTCATCATCCTGGTCCGACTCGTCGGCAACTGGCTCGCGAGTTTCGACTTTGGCAACAACCTTGACGATTTCTTCCGCGATGACAGCTTCTTCCGCGACAACCACAACAGATTTTTTAACGACGGCTACTTCGACCGCTTGATTGTCGTTTTTGCCGGCGGTGGCTTCGGCGAGCGCCGCTGCTTCGGCCGCCGCTGCAGCTTCAGCAGCTCGGCGTGCTTTTTTCTCTCGCTTTTTTTGTTTCTTTCGTTCCAACTTTGCATCGAAGTCGACGTCGGCAACCGGAGTCACTTGCGATCCGTCGGCACTGACGGTTTCATTCGCCGTGGTCTTCACCGAAACGGTTTCGACTTGGAGATCAGAGCCGACTTGGGAATCAGACGAGACAGTCACTGGTGGAGTAACGACCGCTGCATCTTCGGCAGAATGTTGTTTACTCGCTTCTTTCGAAACAAGGTTTTCGACGAGCGCTTTGGCAGCCGCGTTGCCGTATCGCACGGCGGGGCCTTTGGAGCGCAACACGATGCGTCGACCGCCGCGTGGAAAATAAGAGGGGGTTTCTGGTGTAGGCACGGGAGCTGACATGGAGGGCTTTGGAACAGGTTGGAGAGCGAGTCCGCAGCGTAGTCGGGGTCGTACCGAGACAGGAGGCGCCGAATCGAGGGGCGCAATGAGAAACGCGAGCGGTAGCCCCTTAAAATACGTCCTGGAACCACTTTTCACAACTCAAACACCATATTCCGATCCAATCCTAGCTGCCTTCCCCCCGCGACTATGCCGCCCAGACGAAGCCCAGCAACCATGCACGGTGCCACGACGCCCCCTTAAGAGAAATCCTGGCGAAAATGAACCCGGCGTTTTGATCTTCACTGGCAACCGGTCGTCTGCCCTATAATCGATTAACCCGCTAGGAGCTCAGCATGGATTTGAGACGACCACCGCAAGACACATCCTCTGAACCACCGTCGTCCAAAAGTTTTGTGGCGGCGCTGGCCGGTGCGATGTTGGTCGCTGGTGTCACCGCAAAGCTGACGTTTCCGACTTCGCCGACCGGCCCCGAAACGGCTCCCGCCATTCCCACATCACCATCCGATCAAATCATTGATTCCGGACCGCAACCGGTTCCGATATCAGCAGCCCAAGAACGCGAGATCGAGCGAGCCAGTTTTTATGACCAGCACGTCGAACCGCAAATTGTCGCGACCGACGCACTGAATCGAAAAGCGGCCGATCGCTGCATCCAACGAATCGAACGATTGATCGGCGGCTATCAAGCGAACGTGCAGCCGTTCGTTGAAGATCTGACTAGCATTTCAACTCGAATGTCGATCATCTCGCAAATGCCAGGCGGGTGGTGGTACAACGACGACCGTGTCAGCGATTCGATCAGTTTGAAATTCCAAACGCATTTGTTCTCCGAAGAATCGCTGACCAACGACATCGTCGGAATCCTGTCGAACTTTCGCAGCGAAGTCGACGCGAATCAAAAACGAATGCTGACGTCGGTCCAAGCCTCGCTAACATCGGCCGACTTGCCAGACGTTGACTTGGATTCGTACCGACCGTTCTTTGAAAAAGTCGCTGCCGATCTGCAAGACTACTCGGCTCGCCAAGGTGCCAACAGTGTCTCCAACGGAGTCACCACGATCCTGGTCAGCGAAGCGGGTAGTTACGTTGCCGTTTCGTTGATTGGCGGACTGCTGGGCCGGATGGCGGCCACCGGCGCCGTCACGGCTGCGGCCGGCGCCGGAGCCACAGCCACTGGTGGTGCCGCTGGTGCGGGTGGCGGCAGCATCGTTGGACCGGCCGGAACCGTCGTCGGACTGGTCGTCGGACTCGGTGTCGGCATGGCGATCGATTGGTACATGACCGATCAATTTCAAATCGAACTGGCGGCACAAATGAGCGGCTACCTGGATTCGCTCGAGCAAACGCTGCTGTACGGATCGCCGCTTGACCTACAAGAAAACAGTCGCGAACAGCTAGGTGATTCGCCGAATCCTGCTCGCAACATCCAACCGCGTACCCCCGTCGGTGGCATCGTCGCGGCGTTGCCCGTTGTTTGCGACGACCTGCAAACGGCGTATCGCGA
The DNA here is from genome assembly GCF_007860175.1 of Rubripirellula reticaptiva. Classification (NCBI taxonomy): domain Bacteria; kingdom Pseudomonadati; phylum Planctomycetota; class Planctomycetia; order Pirellulales; family Pirellulaceae; genus Rubripirellula; species Rubripirellula reticaptiva. Next base: position 581,267 of record NZ_SJPX01000005.1, read on the forward strand.
ACGTTTCTACCAACAAATCGTCCAACCCAAGTCGAATCCATGAAACGATCATCTCACCGCAGACTCCGGTGCATCGCATTGCTTTCCGCGATGCTGGTCCCGTGGACCACGCCCTGTCGTGCCGCTGCCGAAATACCGATCGCGAACCAATCCGTCGCGTTGGCCGGTTCGGTAGCCAAAGCGATCGTAAAGTACTTTGGTAAAGAAGGTGCCAGCGAAGCGTCTGAGTTTCTGTCGAAAAAGGGCGGCCGCGAAATGATGGAACGCGTCAGCGCCAGCGCGACCCGCGAAGGCGGCGAAGCAACGGTCGAGCAGGTCTCGAAACTTGCCACGAAATATGGCCCCGAAGCGATCGTGGCACTCGACAATGGCCCGTCGGTCCAATCGGTCTTGAATGCGTTAGACGAATTGCCGACCGATCAAGTCCGTCCGGCGCTGGCGAAGCTTGCCGCCGGCGCACCGGGACGCGAATTGGCGGATGCGACCACAAAATTTGGCGTCCGCGCTCTGCAAAGCGAACTGAAACACCCCGGCGTTGGATTAGTCTTGGTCCGCAGCCTGGGCGATGACGGCGCCGAACTGGCAACACGGCTAAGTTCGGATCAAGCGATTGCAGTCGCTCGACATGCCGAAGACCTCGCCAAACTGCCGCCAACCGCACGCAGCAATATCCTGGGCATGATCCGTGACGATGCGACACGAATGGTCCAGTTCCTTGGCCGATTCGCCGAAGCCAACCCTGGCAAGACGCTGTTCACGGTCGCAGCCACCGGCATCATCTTGGCCGAACCTGATCGAATCTTAGGCGGTGACGAAATCATTTACGACGCCGATGGCAACCCTATTCTGATCAGCAAGTCAGGACTAGCCGGTCGCACTTTGGCGGCCGGCGGATCGATCGCCGAACATGTTTCGACCCAGTACGTTCGCCCAGTCTTCCTGACCGCGCTAGCCTTCGTCACGACGTTTGCGATCCTGTGGGCTAGCCTGAAACTTTGGCGGATCAGTCGCAAGCCGGCTTGATGGGCCTGCTAACGATTACCATCTCAGTAGCGACACCGCGCCACGTTCCTGATCTAGCGACTTGCCAGCCATGTCGCGGCGGATCGAAGCCAGCGGATTCATGTCCTTCGATTTCATGGCTCGGCGAAGTTGTTCGCCGAGCGCCCGTTGGCCGGCTTCGTCTTTGAACATCCCGGCCGTGTAAGCCAAGAACGTTTCGCCCTCGAGCATCCGGAAGGTCCGGGTGACTGGCCGAGCATCAATGTGACTGTTCAGTGGTTCGCCGCGTCCATCGACCAGCGGTCGGTAACCGTAACCGCTGCCGATCATCGCCGTGATATTGCCTGCCGACGCGACTTCGCCTTCTCCCGTTTCGGGGTCCACGTGAGCATACAGCAGTGACATCAACTGCTCGCCCGTACTGGTGTGCCAGAGCGTGTCGCCAACACGGCCCAGCAACTGCGCCGGCGAGTGCCGGTAACCCGTGTGCGACGCCAGCGCCGCGCGAGCCACGGTGGCGTGCATCGCACCGGCGATGGATCGATCGACTGCTTCGGCGATCGCCAACATCATCGTTCCATCGGGCAAGACGTCCCACGTGTGCCAACCGGCCGCCCAATCGGCAGGCGATTCGATCATCCCGTCAACACGCCATCGCTCGGCCAACATGGCGCCAACGGGCATCGACTGATGCTGCCATGCCGCAACTTCACGAATGACAGTGTTCTCTTCTTTTTGGCTGGAGTGATCACGCCGAGCCGATGCCGTGGCAAGTTCCAGTGCGATTCCCGCAGCGACCAACCGAGCGGCTGCGGCTTCGGATTTTCCAAACTCGATGACTTCGTTTGCGAATAGCCATAGTGTCCCAATCGGCACGCCGGCCGACTTGATCACGACGCAAATTCCGGCCGCAAAATCCTCCGGTGCATTCCATGTATCGATCGAACCGGCTGCGAAGTCATCGATCGTGACCACGTCACGAACCATGGCTTCCAAATCGCCGCGACTGCCACGCAGTGGACGGGGTGGCTTGGACAACGTGCCGGGAGACATGCCAAACGCGGCACGCGGCAACAAGTATTCGGTGTCGTCGTCCAGCAAGTACAGCACCGCGGCATCACATCCACATGCCATCGCCGCGTCCGACATCAGCGACTCGATACGGTCAGCCAAGCGAGTCGTTTCTTCGTCGCTAGCGATCAAGGATGCCCGAGCGGCAAGCTCCATCGATTGGCGACGCAGCGCTTCGCGAGACTCTTCAAGTTCGTCGGTGATCCGGCGAGCGGAATCGGCCAATCGAGTCGCGTCGATTTTACCAAGCCCAAGCAACAGCTCCGGTGCATTGGCTTGACCATGACCGTAGCTTTGGTCTTGGTCTTGATGGGCCTGTGCCGCGGATGCATGGGCGGCGGCGGGTGTGTGAGGTGCCGAGACGCCGTGACCGGCCGGATCGATGATCGCTTCTAAGTGCGTCCTATTTTCTAAGACGCTCCCCATATCAACATCACTGACCGATGGAAGAACCTGCGTTGGCTGTCCTCGACGCTTGGCTCGTCGATCCAGCCGCCATCCAGTGGTGCAGGAAAAATCATTCCAAAACTGTTCGGTCGCATCCAGGGAGGCAGCGGGAGGGAGGCCCGCTTTGGATGGCCGGTCGTTTGGTTGGTCAGGTCCGCGGTGGACTTTCAAATAGTTGGGGAGCGTCTTAGTCACGGGAGGGAACTTGGATGTTGGTGCAAAGCGGGAGAGCGGGAGGGCAATCCGTGCCATGCTGTTGGGCCCAAGTGGTGGGAGGTCTCTGTCTTAGAGAACCACTCGGTCGCACCAACATCCGATCGGTGCAAGAGTAGATATCGCCCGCCCGCACCGTTTCCCTGCACTACCAATCCGTTAAAGTCACCGATCTTTACCAGCACGCACGCACAACCCCACCAACCCACAACACCAACAATCTCACCGTCATCGACAACGTCATTCGCCCCCAACATCGGCGCATAAAAAAAGCCGAGGCCCGAAGACCTCGACTTCCTAAATTCTTGAACAGCTTCTAAACGCCAGACAGCGATCAGTCACCCAGTTCGTCGGTCAAGACAAATTCAGGCCAAGGCACATTGCTGCTCTTGCCACGAAGCGTCATCAAAGCTTGGTAAACACGATAATCCACGCTGTCAGTCACAAACCGCGTCGCACCATCGGCGAACGCTGCGTTGACTCCGTCAACGTGAGCCGACGAAGGACGAGCCAAATCTCGAGCATCATCAGCCGTTGTCATCACCTTATTGAAAATGTCATCCGAAACCGTCGTCCCACCACCGTTGATGCGGTGAAGGGTATTGACCGCCGCAGGAACTACGGCGGCGGCGGTGCCATTCTTGTTCCAAAGCGTTGACATACCGGAATCAGCGGAATCAGCGTCTTCGTAATGCCACACCATTCCATGAACGAATCGAGCGGTTAGCGCGGTCGTTCCACTGAATACGATGTCCGTGTGAGCGGCATCGGCCGTGTGCAACGTCGTGCCGGCGATCAGACCAGCGCGGTGCCATGGCAGCGCTTGAACATTCTCAGCGAACAACATCGTAAAGCCTTGCCCGTCCTTGAAATCATCCAAACGGACGTTTGGACCTTCCGACCCGTGGGTTCCAGTTCCGTTGGACGCAATCGCCGTCACGTTGTACTTCGAGTTACCAACGCCGTTGGCGCGATCTTGCGAAGAAGCGAACGTCACGCCCCCGACCGTGCTGGCACTCATGCCGGATCCTATCGTATGGTTCATCCCATTATTGTATACAAAACTGTTTTTTCCAAAATCACCGCCGGACACGGGATTGCTCGGACACTGCATGATCGCCAAGTTCGGCGCTGCAAGTGTATGGAAACCGGCCCCCGACGCACCAGTGGTTGAGCCGGATTCGGGCGGGCTGGTAGGGTCAGCAACGATAACTGGGTAACGGTCCGTGGTCCAGTGCTCGTAAGTCGGCTGGGCATCAAGCCATGGCAAGAAAGCAACTGCCCAAGTACCAATTTTCTTGTGGCGCGGAACACCCGCGTTGGATGGATCTGATGGGTCCACCGCGCTCGAGCCACCTGCGTACAGACCGTAGTCCATCACATAGCCGGGGAATTCACCCTTTGTGTTTTCGTACTGAACACCGGCCAGCGCCAGATTCTTCATGTTTGTAGCGCACTGGTTACGGCGAGCCGTTTCCCGCGCCGCGTTAACGGCGGGAATCAAAAGTCCCATCAGAATGCCGATGATTGAAATCACCACCAGCAATTCAACGAGGGTAAAACCGGATTTAGGGCGACTCATTGAGCAGGCTCCAGATGGAGTAAGAGAAAAGAACGATGGGGATGGGGCAAGCGTCCCAGATTCACCGACACCCGGGATCTTTGAACAGCCTTCCTAGCAGGCCATTTGTACCGAATGCCTGCGAAACGACTTTGCGGACACGTACCGATTCTATGCCTGAACGTTTCCATAGACAACTCAAGCAGCTTGCCAGCCAGTTTAACTTTTTCCAATCGACAAGAATTCTCAGCGTTTTCGGGATCGCGTTCGAAAAAGCGCCAGGCATGCTGGAATTGCACACAAAGCGAGAGAAGAGACCTCCGGTACTGCAACAACATTTAAGTTGTCGAGCTCGATATTATCGAATTGATGAGCCGTAGGAACGGTAGAACCTTGGGACCAGCTAACCTGCGAGACGCCATCGAACCCAACGAATTCCAAAACACTCGGTGCCGTTATGCCAGCGGCTATTGTGTACGACTGACTGACCGTCGACGCACCTTTAATTCCGGTAAAAACGATAGTTTGCGCTTCAGCAGGATCAGGGTTTAGACCACCAGTGATCCCACTAGCGAAAGACGCGAGAGTTATTTTGGTGAGTGTGAACAGTGAATTATCGCTTTCCTTCAAGGTTATCGTGCCGTCTAGAACGGCTAGAAAAAGCGACTCCGAAACCTGGTACCGAGGCGAACCAAACTGCTGACTCTCAAAATTGCCACTACTGCCCGAAAGTGTGAAGCCATCTTCCATGTAAGTAGAACCAATAACGCTAACGTTACCGCCTGGGCCGCCTTGGCCGGTAAAATCAAGAGTCACCAAGTCCGCCGAAACGGACGCACAGGAGGTGGCAAACACCAAAGCGATTAGAGTTCCGATGTTTCGCATTTCGACAGATCTTACCCCTGAATAAATCAGAACGTGTGAATGGAATTTTCGCGTGCGGCTCACGATACTTCCGCGAACTCTTGGCCGAACGCATCTACTGAACGTGAAATGACCAGTGTAACTGCCGGAGAAAGGAATTCCGCCCCCTTGCCATCGCTCAAACCAGTTTTTTCGCAAAATCCCTGATCATCCAGCGAGCAAGCTGACTGCGGGACAGCGGTATAGCCGGCCGCGCCTTTAAGGGTGGTGGAGCAAGCTAAAACCAGTACACGACACTCGGGCGACAAATAGTTTGGTTTTAATTACCTTGCCTGGTGGGCACTTAGTCAGCGCGCCTCTACGCCTCCTCCGCTCTCTCACGCCGGCACTGCTTGTGATCTACCTCGATTTCAATCGAACGACGCCTATTGCCCCTTCGGTGCTGGAGGCGATGAAGCCTTATTGGCTGACCCATTTCATGCTGCCCGGTCAAGACCATGCCCATGCTCAAGCGGTCGGCGAGGCGCTCGAAAATGCTCGCGAAGGCGTGGCATTTTTGGCGGGCTGCGAACCGTTCGAAATCGTGTTCACCAGCGGGGGCACCGAGGCGAATAACCTGGCGGTCCTGGGCACCCTGGCTCGACAAGATCCTGGGCACATTCTGGTCAGCTCGCTTGAGCACGATTCGGTGATTGGGGCAGCCACCAGCTTGGTGAGCCAGGGCTGGGAGATCGAAACCATTGCCTGCCAAACGGACGGGACCATTGATCCTGAATTGGTCGCTCGGCTCATTCGGCCCACAACTCGAATGGTCTGCCTGCAACTGGCCAATCCGGTCCTGGGAACCATCCAACCTGTCCGCGAAGTAGCCGACCTCTGCCACAACCGGGGGGTGCCAATTCACTGCGACGCAACCCAGGCATTCGGCAAGATGCCCGTTGACATCACGTCGCTACGAGCCGACACGATGTCGATCAGCGGCCACAAGTTCTATGGCCCCAAAGGCAGCGGCGCCCTGTTCGTTCGCCGCGGATTGCACCTATCCCCGATCGGATTCGGCGAACCCCGCGAAATGGGGCTCCGCCCCGGATCGGAAAACATCCCCGGATGCATCGGATTAGGCGCCGCAGCGACGCTGGCGGCCAAGTGCGCGGGCGACGTTGAGATCGGCATCAGCGACCTGCGAGACCATTTCGCTAACAGCCTGATCTCGACCCTTGATGGACGAGCAAGAATCCTGTGCGAAGACAGCCCGAGACTGGCAAACACGCTGGCCGTCGAGATGCCTGGCGACGCCAAACGGATCCAACGAACCGCTCGGCAACTGGCCGTTGCAACGGCCCAGTCGGACGCTCCGCCAGACGAGACGACCCGAGCGTTGCGAGCCATCGGGATGACCAGCGCCCAAGTCGGCCGGACACTGCGAATCTCCATGGGCTGGACTACCAGCCGCGAGCAAGTCGACCGAGCCATCGAACTGCTAGCCGATGCCTGCGACGGCATTGTCGCCGCCTGAGCGATTGGCGACCCGATGACTCTGGGAAAACGATCGGGCGAGCCGCTGAGACACAGGGTCGGCGATCCTGCTTCAATGCCAAAGGGAACGCCAAAAGTCTTAACGACTTTCGCTCGACTCTCTTCCTAGATGCATGGCGAGGAACACCGGCGAGCCATATCGCCCAGTCTGCCACCTCAATTAAATGACAGCATTTCTCGACATGGACACTTAGACCCTGCACAAGACGCATCGCCCAAAAACCCCGCACCCTGACGCGACCCAAAAGAGGGGGCGGCAACGCCCAGAACGCAGGCATGTGCGTTAAGTTGTTTCCAGAAAACAAGTTACGGACTCTCGTTTGACGGATTGAAAGCATTGGCTATCAACCCCGACGCGTGCTCGACAAGAGCAAAGGACAGTCCCAAACATGGCATCTTTCAATCACTCGACCAGCAACCCGTTCGCTGGTGATCAAGCCCAGAACACCAGCCCGTCTCGTCTGACATCGCCCGCTTCGATAACTAGCCATGTCGAGACACTGGCAAATCGAGTCGCGTCGGCAGCGACATCAGACCCTGGGCTCAGTGCTGAACTGCAAGCACGAGCCGGTGAAGTCATGAAAGCGGCCGAGGCACAATTCGCCCTATCGGGAAGCTGGGTTGCCTTCTATCGCGAAATGCTTGGCACCGAGGGCCTGGTCCAAAGAACCTTCCCAACGACAACCGAATTCGCTCAGTTCCAAAAAAGCAAACAGTTCGCTGAACTGCAAGAAATGGTCGCCGCTCTCCGCAGCCACGAATCGTCCAAGGGAGACACGAACGAACCCGAAAAGATGATCACGATTCGCTTGCCAAAGAGCCTGCATGACGCGCTGACCCAAGAGTCAAATGAACTCAATCTCAGCATCAACAAACTCTGCATCAGCAAGCTACTGCAACGCATCGAAAGCCGATTTGTCCCAGTCCAGCAAGGGCGTCGAAGAGGCCGTAAGCCTGGCCCCCAAGGCCCCCGCAAGAAAACATCGCCAGAGCAAACTTCCGACAACTGAGCTGCCCAGTTCCGGACCACGAACAAGAGACTTCGGACACCCCGAGCGACCGGCGGCCAAGCACGCTGCCAGAATCCTGCCCACGCGGAGCCATTGGCACCTGACGTCGCAAGTGGCAACAAGACTTTCGCTGCGACGCCGGAGCGCGGCCTAAACAAATGACGAGCTTCGCGACGCCGAGACCTAGCTACTCGAAAGCATTCGTTTGATAATCCTCGCCAGGACCTTGCCGCCGGCATTTTGGGGCCAAACAACCAACACCATCTCCGAAAGAGGGGTACCTATTCCGAACGCCGAAGCTCGGATACTGGCCCCTGTCTTTACCGCCGAAAACGCACGACCTGCATGCCCCTATCTGCTGAAAAGATCCGCGATTTTGCCTCGCGATTTCCAACCCCTCTTTTGCTGGACGACGATTCAGAGATTGCAAAGAGGCTGGCAACGATAGGGCAATTCGACCGAGTCCGAACGTCGACGATTCGAGATGAATCGGTCGCGTCTTTGACGGTCTTGCGAGAGTCCGGTCTTGCCCTCAATACCGACTGCTTGGCAGCGGCCGAACGGGCTAAGGCGGCAGGCTTTTTGACGACGCCAAACCGACCCGAAATTTTGTTTTCAGCCGACGCGTTTGACCAAAGGACACTTGGGGAACTGATCCGACTGGGCGTACCAATCGACTGCGGTTCGCCTGAGATGATCAGCCAACTTGGCGACCGGTGTCCGGGAACCGAAATCACGATTTCCGTCAATCCGGACCTCGGGTCGTCGATCGGCCGGGGAATCTGGACCGACGAAGTGGAAGCCAGCCTGTTGAGGGCCGACCAAGATGGCGTGATGGTCACGGGACTGCGGATCCTTGCGGGCGACGCGGCGACGCCGGACGAAATCGCAAAATCGGCAGAATCGGTCGCTTATCAAATCGGCCGCACGCTGCGAACGCTGATTTTACCCGTGACGCCTTCTAGTTCAGGAGAACGGACCTTCGACGATCCATTTGCCGGCATTGTGCAGAGATTGGCGCAAACCTTTGAGCACCCGATTGAACTGCACGCTGACGTGGGATCGTGGCTACGGCGAGGGACAAGGCTTGCGATTGCCGAGGTCCGCAGCGTCAAGAAGGCTGGCACGCGGACAATCGCAACGCTCGAAATCGACTCTTTTGCACTCCGAAACCCAGCCGAATTGACGGTCATTGCACGGACGGGCGACGCTTACCAACGCCAATCAATCGAGATCTTGGTGACAGGCCGAAAATCAAACGACTATTTGGTCGCTGCGACGATCCCGATCCCAAGAGTCGGCGATCTGATGGCCTGGCGTGTTACCGACTACGACGAATGATCGCTGTCGACGTCGCTCGACGATGCTTCGGAAGCCGCGGATTCGGCTGATTCGGCGGACGTTTCACCACCAGACTCGTCGCTGATGCGATCACGATTCTGATCACTGGGCAGTTCCAGGCCGTCTTTCATCAGACGATCGAGAATTCCGTTGATGAAACGCGGGCTATTTTTATCGCCATACCGCTTTGCCAACAAAATCGACTCGTTGACCGCAACGCGGCCGGGCGTGTCACTGAACAGGATCTCGTAGCCGCCCAGTCGCAGCACATTTCGGTCAACCACTGGCATTCGCGGCAACGTCCAATTGGTCGCCAACCTTGCCAGTCGCTGATCGATCTGGTCGCGATGTTCAAGCGTGCCATCAAGCAGCTTGCAGGCGAAACTGGTCAGCGCCTTGCGGCCCTGCATCCGAGACCGAATGAACCGACGGCACGACTCGGCATCACGAGTTCCGTTGATGTCCGCTTCGTACAGCAACTGCAGGACGATCTCGCGGGCGCGACGGCGAGTGGACATGCGGACCAAAAATTCAGGGAAGGAGCAGGGAACAAACCGAATCAGCTTGAGAGCGGCGAATTGTAGACGCTAACGAGCGAAGCGCGTATCGGGGCAAACTCGAAGCATCACGCAATCAAGTGCTAGGCAACCGATCGCCCCTTCAATAGCCGCTGCTGTTGGTTGCGGTAACGTCGATTGCAGGCAGACCCAGACGCTTGCGAGCTTCGCCTAGCATTTCAGCCGTACGGCTGGCTCCGCACCGAGTTACACCAATCTCGCGAACAGCCAGCAGCGCATCCAAGTCACGGACGCCGCCCGCCGCTTTGACTTGCACATCGTCGCCAGCATGCTTTCGCATCAGCTTCAGGTCATCGTGCGTCGCGCCACCGGTCCCGTATCCCGTTGACGTTTTCACCCATTCGGCACCTAGAGCGGTGCATATTTCGCACAGCTTGATTTTCTGGTCGTCGTTCAAATAACAGTTTTCGAAGATCACCTTGACCTTCCGGCCGGCCGCGTGAGCGACTTCAATAACGGCGGCGATGTCGGCCTGAACGTAGTCCCAGTCACTCGACAAAACTTTCGAGATATTGACGACCATGTCCAATTCTTGACATCCATCGGCAACCGCCTGTTCGGCTTCGGCACGCTTGATCGCAGTGGTGTTTCCGCCGTGAGGAAACCCGATCGTCGTCGATGGCTTGACAGTCGACCCGGCCAGCATCTCGGTACACCGCTTCATGTGGTAAGGCATGATGCAAACGCTGGCGACGTCGTAAGCGATCGCCAGTTCGATGCCGGCTTCGAGGTCGGCGACCGAAAGCGTGGGGTTGAGCAATGAATGGTCGATCATCTTGGCGACGTCTTGGTACGTATAGTCGGCCATAAGAAAAACACTGGGGGTTCGTGGACGCGGATGATGAGCACTTGCCGAAACACTCGACGGCTTGCTGATTTAGCGAGGCAGTGTGGACTAATGAATTGTCACGACTGACAGACCGGGGAACAAGACGGCGACTGAGTTGGCCGACTAGTTCGGCTGTCCGTCACTCGGGCCCGCGATCAGCCCAAGCGACACTTCACGGATCTGGTCAATCTTTGGCCCCAACGATGATGGAGCGCCGCGGATGACACGCGATGCTTCGTCATGGACCTGCAATGCCTCGACCAGATCGAACCATGGCGTCGCAGCCGGCTGTTGGGGCAGTTCGAGAATCTCGTCGAGCACGTCACCGATCCACTGGCGAGATAGATCGAGCGCATGCTCCGCCTGTTGCCGGTCGCCAGCGTAATGATGAGCCAGCGCAAGTGGAGCCTGAACTACGTATTTGGCAGGCCAACGAGGATCACTTTGCAGGCGAATCAGCAAGTCGATTGCGGCATCGTATTTTTCGGCTCGCAAATAGGCCAGCGCAGCGATGTACTCGCACATCTCACGCGGCAAACTCTCGCGCGGCCGTCCATCGAGCGTGCGGTCAGGCGGCGGTCCACCCGGGCCTCGACCGGGCGGCGCATCAAAACCAGGAGGCGGGCCGGGCGGCGGTAACGCCAACCAGCCTTGCGCCAATTCCGAAAGCGCCCAATAGTCCACCGACTGGTCAGCCAGATCGCTGACGACCAAACCACGCAGCGTCAACCACTTGGGGTCATCGGTTTGTTGTTCTTGCGCTAACTGTTTTCGATACTGGTTAGCGACTCGCGTGAACGCATCGTCGTGCCCGGTGTACAGAAACAGTGATGGTACGCCCCACCACTGTGGCTGCGAAGTCGAAGCGCCCGCGTCGAGGGCAATCTCGTAGTCGCTGGCGGCTTCTGGCCACAGACGAATGCGTGCGTAGAGTTGTGCCCGTTGAACACGCGGCAGAAAATACGTCGACTGAATCGCAACGGCGGCGTTGTAGTCTCGCGATGCTTCGTCCCAGCGCCCGGCGTCGGCGTGAGTCTGACCGCTGGCGACCAACACATTGGCCTCCGTCAAGTTCTCGGCAAACCGTTCGACCTCGTGCTTGGCCGCAATCGCTTCGACCTTCGCACTCATCGCTTCACGCAGTGCCGCGTCCTTGCCGTTTCGCTCTTTGATCGCCTCGGACATCTGCCACAAACTGGCCGCCGTCCCCAGCACCATCGACAACCCGACAAGCGCCGCGGTGGCGATCGCCACGCGATGACGACGAGCGAATTTCTGGAACTGATAAACCGCGCTGGGCGGACGCGCGATGATCGATTCGCCACCGAGGTAACGACGTATGTCGTCAGCCAACGAGGCAGCCGAGTCGTAGCGCCGCGAACGATCTTTTTCGAGCGACTTCATCACGATCCAGTCCAGATCACCGCGCAGCGTCGACGCGAGTCGCCCCGGGTCGACACGGCGCGAGTCAGCAACGGTGGAAAGTGCATGGTCGAGCGTCGAAAGCCGAGTGCTGGGCCGCGGCGGTTCTTCGTCGCGAATGATCCGGCGCAGTTCGTCATAACCAACCGAATCCATCCGACCGCGATCAAACGGCGTGGTTCCGGCGAGCACTTCGTACAACAGCACACCAAGCGAATAAATGTCGCTGCGAGTGTCGATGTCCAGTCCGCTCATCTCAGCCTGCTCGGGGCTCATGTACAGCGGTGTGCCGATCATCGCGTAGAAACGCGTGTAGATCGTTTTTTCGGTTAACTTTTCGCCGATCGCTTTGGCGACGCCAAAGTCGATCACTTTCGCAACCGGCTTGCCGTCGTGTAGCGTGACCATGACGTTGGACGGCTTGATGTCGCGGTGGATCACGCCTTTTTGATGGGCATGATGAACAGCCGAACAAACGTCGACCATTAAACTCAAACGCTCGCGGACATTCATCTGCTGCTTGTCACAGAAATCTGTGATCGCCAAGCCGCGGACAAGCTCCATCGCAAAGTACGGTCGATGGTCGGTTGTGACACCGGCATCAAAGACCTGCGCGATGTTGGGATGATTCATCATCGCAACGGCTTGGCGTTCGGCCTCGAATCGGGCGATCACTTCTTTTGACCCAAGGCCGGGCTTCACAATCTTGAACGCGACACGGCGGCGAACTGGCTGTGATTGTTCGGCCACAAAGACGAGGCCAAATCCGCCTTCGCCGATTTGCTCCATCAACTTGTAAGGGCCAATTTGCATGCCAATGTGCTGGACCGTTTCTTGACCAATGTCGACCGGCATCGACGGCCGCGATCGATCGCCACCGATGGGATGATCAAGCAACGCGGCGGGCTGCTGGTGCGCAAGCAACAACGCCTCGACGGATGCCCGCAGCTCGCGGTCGTCGCCACAGGCCGAATCCAAATAGGCAACCCGATCGTCGAGATCATCCTCGTCAATCGCCTGCAGAAAAATCGCTCGTTCGGTTGGGTTGGCCATCAAATCATTACAACAAAAACGCAGCGGAAGTCGTCACGACTTTTGAACAGCATGAAACGAAACTCTTGACGAGCTCTACACCCGAGTTGGTCATTGGGGTCGTCCACTGCGGCGACGGTCTTCGGATGGGCCGCCGCCTGGGCGTTGCCCAAATCCAGGGCCCGGACCAGAACCGGGACCGAACGGAGGCGGGGCTTGCAACCGTTGTTGCTGTTCGGCGGTCAGTATGTTGCTGAGTTCTTTATCAACGGTCGCTTGCAGATCACGGAGTTGCTGTTCCTGCTGGGCGGTTAGGTTCAGTGACTGCATCACAAAACCAGGAATGATTTCGCCTGGCCGAGGCGGGCCACCACCAGGATGCATTCCGCCACCATGCATTACGTCAGGACGCATCTGACCGGGACGCCCCGGGCCACCGCGGTGTTCACCCATTCCCGGACCATGACCGCCTGGCCCACCCGCCATCGGATCGCCGAAACCAGGGCCACCAATACCTGGGCCACCAGAACCAGGACCATGACGAAAGTCTGCCGAAGGCGTGCCACGATAATTCCGCGGGACGACCGGCCACTGTTCCGTCATGAAGTAAGTGTAAGTTCCATCGGGATACTCTGGCGTGATCGTGAAGCGACCATTGCACTGGTCCAAGTCTCCCGAACCTTTGACGTACTCGTAATCGCGAACGAACGTGCCGTCGTACTTGCCGCCCGGAGCGTTACCGCCCGGACGATCACCTTGCTTGAGCTGGTAGCTTGAGACGAGTTTTTGAATTGGCGAATCCGCGTTCTTCGGATCGCTGTATCCATAGACGGCGTAAATCGGAAACCCGTCCGCCGCCCAACCGACGATCGGCGAATGCGAACCGGCTTTGACTTCGATCGAATCGATCAGTCCAGTCGGCAGCCCGTGGTAGTGATATTTGCCGGTCGGTTGAACGTGAGCGTGCGAGACATCGATGCCAAGATCAATCGCACCCGACAGCGGTTCGTATTGCCAACCAGGCTCGCCATCATAGAACTCGCCCGCGCCAGGATCGAACGGAATGCCGTTGACCGCGACACCGAACTCGCCATGCATTGGTGAGATCTGGTCAGCAATTTTGGGCTTGGCCGGAACACGATACTCATGTCGCTGGACACTGATCCGATTCGGGTTTCCCGGATTAGGAAACGGCCCCGTCTTATGATTCGGAATTCCATTCGAAACGATCACCCGGTCGTCACCTTCGATCGTGATCGTGACCTGACTCGGTTCGGATGGCAATTCCGTCGCCGGCAACGGCCGAAGCGTGCCTTTCTGTTCGACATGATGCATGCGAGGCGGCGGCGGTTGCTGGGCGACCAAATACGCAAACGAGCCAAGCACAACTGGCACAGCGAAGCACAGAGACTTTTTCACAAGCACGATTCCTAGTTTTGAATCAGAAACGCTACGAAGCCGCACGACAACTATTTGCCAATGCAATACAGCGATTGATCGCTGCGGATGTACAGCTTGCCATCCGAAACCGCTGGCGATCCGTTGAAGTCGGTTTCATCGCCGGCCAGCACGTTCTGCGCAAGCGGCTTGAACGTATCCGTCGGCTCGTAAACAAACGTGCCGCTGCGACGTGTGACCACGTAAATGTGTTTGCCAATCAGGACCGGCGACGCATAGACCGGACGACCGTTTTGCAAGTTATCGACTCGCTCGCGATAGACGACTTCGCCATCTTTTGCCGACGTACAGTACGCGATTCCGCGATCGTCGATCCAATAGAAACGACCGTCCACAAGCAACGGCGTGGCCACGTAAGAACTGGACCGGTTCGTCCACACGACTTGCGAATCCGTGACGTCATCCTTGCCACCGGCTTTGACCGCGATGCTGCCGGATGCACGATAACCGCCGAAGCTATAAATCGTTTCGCCATCGACGATGACCGACGGCGATACGTTCCCGGTCATCGGTGACTCGGCGAACCAAAGCAGCTTTCCCGTGACGGGATTCAATGACCAAATTTCGCCAGGCACGCTGATCACAAGTTCTTCGCTGCCGTTGTCCAGTTTGACGATCCGCGGTGTGCCGTAAGTCAATTCAATCATGTCGGCTTCTTGACGCCAGATTTCTTTGCCGGTTGCTTTGTCAAGCGAAATGATCGACTTCGATTCTTCGGCCGCGTTGACAATGACGCTGTTGTTGAACAACACCAAACTTGCGGCTGAACCCCATTGCCGATTGCTGGAACCCTTGCCGACATCGACGCTCCAGTTCGTTTTCCCATCCAAGCTGATCGAATGCACGCCGCCCTTGCCAAGAAAGACATAGACGTTTTCACCATCGGTCACCGGCGTGTTGCTGGCGTAACCGTGTTCGGTGATGTAGCCCTGATACCCGTCTTCGCGATAGTCGATCGGAAAGTCGATCGACCATAACTGATCGCCAGTATTCTTGTCGAAGCACAGCACTTGTCGCTTGGCTGCATTGCCACCGGCGTCTTTGCCAGCGACGTAGCAGGTCACAACAACCTTGTCACCGACGATGATAGGGCTGGACGAACCACTGCCCGGCAAATCGACTTTCCAAGCCAAGTTGTTCGTCTCATCCCAGGTCGTAGGCACCACGTCGGACGAGCGAGCGGCGCCGCCTAGCCCCAAGAATTCAGGCCAATCACTTGCGTGCGATTGACTGGCTAGCAAGACGAGACAAAGCGATGCGAGAACGTAACGATGCATGAGCCGAACAACCTGAAACGAATTGCCGATAAACTTTGAGGAACCGCTATTATTTTAGAAGCGAGTTTGAGTCTACCAACACCCAAATCATTGTGGGCGTTGCGGGCGACCATTGCCAGCAGCGGCGTCGGCGTGATCGGGACCGTGCGGCGGCTGCGCGTTTTGAAGTTGCTCTTCTTGCTCGTCCGTCAGGATTCCGGCGAGTCGTTTGTCGACATCGGATTGCAAAGCAGCGAGCATGCGAGTTTGGCGGTCGTTCAAGTTGAGCGACTGCACGACGGGGTCCGGCAAAACTTGACCGGGCTTTGGCGGTGGACCTTGGGGAGCTCCACCTTGCGGCGGCTGGTTTCCAACTTGCTGGTTGGCTTGCCCAAAATTGCCGCCCTGCGGCGGCGGGCCGCCGCGGCCCATTTGATTGTTGCCACTGCCCTGGCCTTGCAGGACCGCAGTCAACTCGGCCTTCGTCACGCTTCCGTCACGATTAGCGTCAGCCTGTTCAAACAACTGAATGATCATCTCCATTGGCGGACCACCTCGACCGTTCATGCCGGGAGGCCCACCGCGACCGGGAGGCTGGGCCGAAAGCACACCGGGGAACATCAAGTTGGGGATCAGAGCGATGCCAAAGGCAATGACGATGGACTGGAATGTTCGATTCATGGACCGGTATCCGTTGGAAAAGCTGGCAGAGAAGACGGCGATTGAGCGTCGATAGACGAACCACCAGAGTGTCAATGCGCCGCCGACAGACGTACCGGGCCACGCTTTACCGAAGTTTTCCACAAATAACTTAGACACCCAAAAACAACCGGATATCCACCGTTTCGGCCCGTTTTAGGTGCAAGAGTTTGGTGGCGTGTTCCCGACAAGGAATGTGCCGGTGGCCAGTGAATGGCCATTTCAACCACCATTTTTCTGGGCACCTGTCAAAATGAATATCTCCAACTCCACGGCATCCTACGCCAGCCAAGCTTCGTCAGCGAATTCGCGATCCCAAGGCGCACGGCCTCAAGGGCCACCGCCAGGCGGCAAAGAACAACTTTCGTCGGCCTTGCAGTCCATCGGCGTCGACGACTCGACCGCTGCGAGCGTGCTGGAGCAAATCGACGTTGCGATCTCGGCTCTGAACACCGAGTCATCGTCAGGACGCGCCAACCGTGACGCGGTTCGGTCCGCGATCGACGAAGTCCTCGAAACCAACGGCATCGACTCGGCAGAAGTCGGCGAAGCCATCCAAGCGGCCGGCGCATCGGGTGTGTCAGGCGCATCGGGAGTGTCAGGTGCTTCGGGCGTGTCAGGCCCATCGCGTTCCGGTGGACCATCGGGCGCCGGCCGACCAAACGGACCACCGCCACCACGCCCCGAGGATACCGACACCAGCGACGTTGAATCGGCCCTGCTTTCGGCTGGCGTCGACGAAAGCTCGGTCGACGAACTGCTAAGCAAGATCATCGAAACCGTCGGAGAACTCGCAAGCAATTCGGAAACCAACATCACCGAAGAAGAATTGCGGTCGGCTTTGACGAGCATCCTGGAAGAAAACGACGTCGATGTCGAATCTTTCGAACAAGCCCTCAGCAGCCAATTGGGCTCGTCGGGATCGTTTCTGAACCGACTGGTCTAAGAACTGCACGGACATTTTTGGCCCTCCCCTCGGCTCAATGACGCATTGACGATTAGCGAACAAAAGCAGCCCCACTCGGCATTCAGAACTTTGCAAACTGAATCCCCAACGAAAGTGGGTTAGTCAACCATTGAACCGAAGTCATTGCCACGATGTCTAAATCTCAGACTCTTTTCGGCCGCACACTTTCTAAACTTGGCCGCTCACAAGAACAAAGCCGCGCTCGCCGCCGACGTCCGTCTCGGCGGCTAAGGGCCGAGGCATTGGAGGCTCGCCAGTTGCTTGCCGGTGACTTGTTCATCAACGAGATCATGGCCGACAACGATACGATCATCGAAGACCCCGATGAAGCCGGTGCGTACGAGGACTGGGTTGAAATCTACAATGCGGGAACGACAGCAATCGACCTCGGCGGCAAGTACCTGACCGACGACGTGGACGCTCCGACCCAGTGGCAATTCCCGGCGGGTTCGACCATCGCCGCGGGTGATTATCTGTTGATCTGGGCCGATGGCGAAACCGAGCAAGGTGACAACCATGCATCGTTCAAATTGTCGGCCAGCGGCGAAACGGTTGCTCTCTATGACACCGACGGCACGACGCTACTCGACACAATCGAGTTCGGCGCGCAGTCGACGGACGTTGCGTATGGCCGTTCGCCCGATGGCAGCGAAACGCTTAGCGTGCTAACGACGCCAACACCTGGTGCGGCCAACTCCGTTGTCGCCGAAGCCAACTTCGCACCAACCGCCAACGCCGGCGGTCCGTACTACGGCACCACCGCGGACACCATTTCGATTAGCGGATCGAAGTCGGCTGACTCGGACGGAACGATCGCAACGTACGCGTGGGACTTGGATCACGACGGCGAATATGACGACGCGACTGGCGTTGACGTTACGTTCACGTCGACCACGGCAGGAACTTTCGTCGTCGGATTGCAAGTGACCGACGATGACGGCGTGACCAGCATCGACACCGGGACGATCAAGATTTCGCAAGTTGGCGACACAGCGTCACCTTGGGATCCCGTCACGATCGATGACGAAGCGGCTGTGTTCTTTGACGACACTTACGTGCACGAAGTCTACATCACGTTTGAAGATGACGACTGGTACGACACGCTCTTCACTTCGCACGACACCGACGCAGCCGACCCGTATTTCGAAGCCGATTTTGTCGCGGACGGGATCGCGCTCGACAACGTCGGCGTGCGATTCAAGGGCAATTCGTCGTTCGATGGCAGCGGAGTCAAAAAGTCGATCAAGATTGACTTCAATGAATTCGTGGACTCTACGTTCTTGGGTCTGAAAAAACTGAACCTGAACAACAACTACAACGACCCGACGATGTTGCGGGAGAAATTGTTTTACGACTATGCGTCGAACTTTGTCGAAGGTGTGGGCCGCGCGGTCTTCACCAATGTCTACATCAATGGCGAACTCTATGGCGTGTACACGGCTGTCGAACAAGTGGACTCGACGTTCACGCAAAGCCGATTTGGAGACGACGAAGATGGCAATCTATACAAGGGAACGGCATCGGACGACGCGGTGCTTAGCGATCCGCAGGCCGACTTTGGTTCTGACTTGACCTACCTGGGCACGGATCAGGCCGCTTATGAAGCCTTCTATGAACTGAAGACGAACGAAGCCGCAAACGATTACTCGCAATTGATCGAGCTTATCGATGTGCTCAACAACACTCCGTCGGGCGAATTAGCCGATGCGATCGAACCACTGCTAGACGTCCAGGACACGCTTGCTTCGCTGGCGCTGAACAATCTGTTCGTGAACCTAGATTCCTACTCGGGCGCGGCCCACAACTATTATCTCTATGATCGGGATGACACCGGACAGTTCACGCATTTGCTGTGGGACGCGAACGAATCGTTCGGCACGTTCACTCAGTTCGTCGACCGCTTCCAAAACCCGGTCGAAATCGATCCGTTCTGGTTGCCGACTGGAACGGCAATGGGGCCACCCGGTACTCCGGTCGAAGACGAACCGCGACCGCTTGCCGAAAACTTGTGGGCCGTCGATGACTACAGCATCGACTACTTGCGTGATCTGCAACAAATGCTGGAAGAGGGTTTCGACGTCATTTCAGCCACTGCTCGGATCAACGAACTGGCCGATCTGATTCGTGATGACGTATCGGCCGACCCGAACAAACAATTCACGCTCGCGCAGTTCAATTCAAACTTGACGACCAACGTGTCGGCAGGAAATCGAACGATCTACGGATTGACCAGCTTCATCGGGGACCGATCGACCTATTTGGCGTCCGCTCTCTCGCAATACGACCTGGAACCGGAATCGGTCGAGGTCTACATCAACGAAATCATGGCGGACAATGACGCCACGATCGAAGATCCTGACGAAGCCGGTGCCTTTGAAGACTGGATCGAACTGTATAACCCTGGCACCACTGTGGTTGATCTCAGCGGATTCTACCTAACCGATGACGCTGCCGACCCAACGCAGTGGCAATTCCCCAGCGGATCAACGATCGACGCGGGAGGCTACCTGATCATTTGGGCCGATGGTGATACCGATCAAGGTGACAATCACGCTTCATTCAAGCTGTCCGCCGGCGGCGAGTCGGTGCAACTGTACAACAACGACGGAACCACGCTGGTCGACTCGATCACTTTTGGCGAGCAAACCACGGACGTCTCCTACGGTCGTTTCCCAGACGGATCGTCGACGCTGCTGGTTTTGTCGGCTGCCACACCAGGTGCATCCAACACCAACGACGCGACACCCGATAACATCGCCCCAACTGCCGAAGCCGGTGGCCCGTACACCGGAACCGTCGGCGGGACGATCACCCTGAGCGGTGCAACGTCGTCCGACTCGGACGGCACGATCGCATCTTACGCGTGGGACTTGGATAACGACGGGCTGTACGACGACGCCACGACGACCACTGCGACGTTCAACGCGGCCGCAGCGGGCACGTTCACGGTTGGTTTGCAAGTTACGGACGACGACGGTGCCACCAGCACCAACACGGCGACCGTTACCGTAAACGCCGCTGTTACCCCAGGACTGGTCGTCACTCAGTCGGGTGGTTCAACGATCGTCAACGAAGCGAGTTTGACGGACACGATCAACGTGGCACTATCGAGTCAACCGACCGCCGATGTCACGGTCAGTGTCACTAGCGCGGACACGGACGAAGCGGCCGTGTCGCCGGACCAACTGACGTTCACGCCAGACAACTGGGACATCGCTCAGACGGTTACGATCAGCAGTTCGAGCGACGGACTGAACGACGGCAGCCAGAGCACACAGGTTTCATTTGATGTCTCCAGCACCGATGCTGCGTACGCAGCCGTGACGAGCGTCGAAGTCAGCGTCATCACTCATGATTCGGACATCACGACCCCAGCAACTCGAATCTATACGCCCGACTTCCTCGTTCGTTTGCACGTAATCCCTGGCGACAGCATCCCAACAGCGATTCTGTTCCGAGCCGTTTCGAACGCGGCGATCTCAGTCGTTCCGATCGGCACCGCTAGTGTCGGACAAACGATCCGCGTGGTGGACGAGACCGTTTCGGGAATCGACACGTTCTCGGCCGGCGTGACCACGGCAACCGTCACGGCTGGCGGACTGTACGCGATCATCTTCGAACCGCATACCGAGAACCGCACCTACACCGTGCAATCGACCGCTGGATCGGATGCGTTTACTCCGTCGGCTCCCACCAATTTTCTGCAGCCAACGGACACCAACGGTGACGCCCGCACGTCGGCGCTGGATGCGTTGATCGTGATCAACCAAATCAGTCGAATGCAGAATGCCGAGGGCGAAGAGTTGACGGCGGCATTCATGTACGACGTCAACCACGACGGAGTCACCACCGCTCTGGATGCGTTGATGGTGATCAATCAATTGACAAGGCAAACGGACGCGACAAGCGAAAGTGAACTCGTGCAATCTGCTGACCAGCTCGCTCCGTTGCTTTCGAATCAATTGGCAACGACGACGTCAGAAAACGACGACGAGACGGCGGAGTATCCGCTCGGCGAAACTCTGGCGGACATCGATTCGCACGCGACTTTATTCGAGGCCGCGTTCGCATCCCAGTCGAATGCGGTTTCCGAATTCGTTTTCGAAAGCGATTCGGATCTGTCGGACGACGATTTGGATTTGCTTGCCGAGGACTTGCATCACATGCTTAGCATGCAAGAATCGAGTTCATGAACCGAGATATCACTCAAATCTTATCGGCGATCGAACAAGGCGACCCCAACGCGGCAAGCGACCTATTGCCGCTGGTGTATGAAGAACTAAGGCGACTGGCGGCCAGTCGAATGAACCACGAAAAGTCGGGACAAACACTTCAACCCACCGCCTTGGTTCACGAAGCTTTCCTGCGACTTGTCGGAAGCGGCGATGCGCACCAGTGGGACGGCCGAGGCCATTTCTTCGCCGCCGCAGCCGAAGCGATGCGAAGAATCTTGATCGAAAACGCGCGTCGCAAGGGCCGCGTCAAACGGGGCGGCGAACTCAAACGCCACGACCTGGAAGACAACGCGGCTGCGATTGACCCCGACAATTTTGACGAACTCCTTTCGCTCGACGAAGCGCTCAACAAGCTAGCCGTCGAAGACACGCAACTCGCGAAACTCGTCGAACTTCGCTACTTCACAGGCCTGACGATCGAAGAGACCGCCAACGTCCTGGGCGTTTCTGCACGAACCACCAAACGCAATTGGGCCTACGCTCGCGCCTGGCTGCAACGCGAAATGAGCGATTAGAAAGGACTCTCAAATTCGCTGAGCGAATTCAGCGGCAGGCGGTGCTCTTTCGATGCCTTTTTCGCGCAGACCGCATCAAACGACCGCGCCAACGGCCAGCCGCTGGCTTTTTGTTTGATTAGGGACATACTAAGGTTCAGCTATCCTCCCTTCGCTGCACCTGCCTTCCTACCTGCGGCCCCCGCCTGATGAAATCCAAGCTCGCAAAATCGCTTGCTTTTGCAACAGTGATCGCCTTAGTCGCTGCCCGCGTCGGACTTGCCGAGCCTGCGCAGAGCGACCAATCGAAACTTCGATTACCTGACCAAGTGACGTTCAACGCCCACATTCGGCCGATCATGTCGAACACGTGCTTTGCGTGCCACGGGCCCGACGAAGACGCCAACGACAGCGGTCTGCGGTTGGACTCGTTCGAACTAGCAACCGAATCGGCAATCGTTCCCGGGGACGCGGACGCATCCGACGTTTATCGCCGCTTGGTCGATGTGGACGATCCGATGCCGCCGACCGAGTTTCGACACCAGCTTTCCGATCGCGAAAAGGCGCTGTTCAAAAAGTGGATCGACCAAGGTGCTAAGTACGAACAGCATTGGTCATACACGCCGCTCGAGAAGCCGCCAATCGTAGACTCGAAATCCAACAACCCCATCGATGGTTTCATCATCGCTAGGCTGGCCACCGAAGGACTCTCACCTTCGCAGGTTGCTGACAAAGCAACGCTATTACGCCGACTTAGCTTGGACCTGATCGGCTTGCCACCGACGCCGGAACAAATCGATTCATTCATCGCGGACGATGCGGACGATGCTTACGAAAAACAAGTCGATCGCCTGCTCGCGTCGCCACACTATGGCGAGCGGATGGCGACTGCTTGGCTAGACATCGTGCGTTTTTCGGACACGGTGGGTTTCCATGGCGATCAAAACCAACGCATCTTTGCGTACCGCGACTACGTTATCGATTCGATCAACCAAAACAAACCATTCGACCAATTCACGATCGAACAACTTGCCGGCGACTTGCTGGAAAATCCGACCGAAGAACAACTGGTCGCAACCGGTCTGAACCGATTGAACATGGTCACCCGCGAAGGCGGCGCACAACCAGGCGAGTACTTGGCCAAATACAAAGCGGATCGCGTTCGTATGATCGGCACCGCTTGGTTGGGTTCGACGACCGGTTGCTGTGAATGCCACAACCACAAGTACGATCCGTTCACAGCAAAAGACTTCTATTCGCTCGGCGCGTTCTTTGACGACCTTCGCCAATGGGGCGTCTACAGCGACTACGGCTACACGCCCAACAAAGACCTGAAAGGCTTTAACAACGACTACCCTTTCCCACCTGAAATGCGGCTAAAGTCACGATCCCTGGAACAAGAAATCGCGTTGCTTGAACGAGAACTGGAGTCTTCTTTCCGATCAACCAAACCGCTTGATGAAGCCACACGCCAATGGGCCGCCGACGCGCACGCTTGGCTGCAAGCGAATCCGTCCGGATGGCAGACGTTGTCGCCAACATCCGTGAATTCCGCCAAAGAATCAACGACGAAACTACTCGGTACGGATGTCTTGGTATCGGGCGAAACCAAGAAGGACGACACCGTTACATGGCAACACGAAGTCACTAGTCCAACGGCTGTTCGCACCGTGCAACTGCAGATCCTTCCCGATGACGCCAACGGGGGACACGTCGGACGATCAGCCGAAGGACGATTCTCCGTTGCGACTTCGATCGCCATCGTCCGCGACGGGAAAGACGTGCCTTTGAAAATCGCGTTCGGACAAGCGGACCGACAAAACCCCAAAAACTATCAATCCGGCCACGACCCAAGATTCTTGGAAGAAACCTGGCGCAGCGGCCCCATCGCTTGGCAATTGCCCGCCAACGAAACCACGCTACCACACACTGCGGTTTACCATCTGGACGAATTGGCGAACCTGCTACCCGGCGATCGATTGGAAGTACGACTGCGCAGCGACGATGTCGGCAGATTCCGAGTCTCGACATCCCCGTTTGCTCGGATGGTGGTCGGACAACCGAGTGCACCGGAGTCACTTTCCCAAGCACTGGCGGCGTTCGACCAAGGCGCGGGCAGCGACGCAGTGCTGTCTGCATCCCAGACCGCCGCGATATTGACTGGCAAACATGGATCGACCGTTTCGGCCAAAGATCAAAGCAAAGACTACCTGCGAATTCGCAACGAAATCCTCGACCGCCGCAGCGGTTATGCAATGACTTTGGTGTCTCAGTCGCTGTCGCCCGAGCAAATTCCCGTCGCTCGAGTTCTGCCGCGTGGCAATTGGCAGGATGAATCGGGTGAAGTCATCACGCCGGCATTCCCCGAGTTTCTGACCCGGACAGAGTCAGAAGAACCCGACAACTCAAACGCGTCAGAGGAAAACCCTCGCCGCCTGACTCGCCTCGACCTGGCTCGCTGGCTGACGTCTGACGAAAACCCGATCGTTGCGCGCCACTACGTCAATCGAACGTGGAAACATTTCTTCGGCGCGGGGCTATCGAACAAACTCGATGACCTGGGCAGCCAAGGCGAATGGCCCAGCCACCCGCTTTTGCTTGATTGGCTGGCCGCCGAATTTCGCGATGGCTGGGACATGAAGCACATCGCACGACTGATCCTGACCAGCGACACGTATCGCCAAGCAGCCGCGGTTCGCGACGACCTCATCGAGACCGACCCTTACAACCGTTTGCTGTCTCAGCAATCGGCAAGACGTTTGGAAGCGGAAGCGATTCGCGATAACGCACTTTCGATCGCCGGCTTGCTGAACACCGATATCGTTGGCGGACCGAGCGTCTTCCCGTATCAACCCGAGGGCTACTACAGCAACATCCAATTTCCGAATCGAACCTACGTCAATGACACGGATTTTGGCCAGTATCGCCGCGGCGTTTACATGCACTGCCAGCGATCGTTCCTGCATCCAATGCTCGTCAATTTTGACGCGCCGGCACGTGACGAATGCGTCGCCGACCGGCCGCAATCGAACAGTCCTCAACAAGCATTGACGCTGCTGAACGATCCGTCGTTTGTTGAAACTGCAAAAGCACTCAGCAACCGAATGATCGCCGAAGACCCCGGTGCAACGATTCAAACCTACGTCGACCGCGCGTATCGATTATCGCTCGCACGCCCCCCACGTCCCGAAGAAATCGCGGGCCTGACGTCGCTTTACGAAAACCAGCTAAAACACTTTCGTGACACCCCCGACGACGCAAAACCTTTCGCGATTGACGATTCGAACGATGCCGCCGAGCGTGCGGCACTCGCGCAAGTCTGCCGCGTGATCCTGAACCTGCACGAAACCATCACTCGCTACTAAGAACACCATGAACGAAAACTTCATCGAACAATTGCGAAAAGATTGGTCGCGGCGGACGTTTCTGTCCAAGTCGTTTGCTGGGATCGGATCAATCGCTCTGTCATCGCTGCTGCAGGGACAATCCGGCGCCGGAGCCGCTGCCGCCGGTACAACAAGTGGACATCCATGGCCCGCATTGCCGAATCTGCCTCACCATGCGGCCAAGGCAAAACGGATCGTGCACCTTTGCATGGCGGGTGGCCCGTCACATGTCGAATCACTCGACCCGAAACCCGAACTTGATCGATTGGATGGGCAACCGTTCCCCAGTTCGTTTACCGACGGACAACAACTCGCCCAGCTTCAAGGCGCAACCCTGAAGGCTCGCAAGTCGTTCACGAAATTTAAAAAGTGGGGTCAATCGGGAATCGAAATTTCGGAACTTTTCCCGCACATCGGCAGCATCGCTGATGACCTGACCGTCGTTCGCAGCATGACGACCGAGCAGATCAATCACGACACGGCGCACGCGTTCATGAACACGGGCTCGATCATCAAAGGTCGACCGTCGATGGGTTCGTGGATGCTTTATGGACTTGGTGCTGAAACGGAAAATCTGCCCGGTTATGTCGTCATGACCTCGCAAGGTCCCGGCGCCCAACCCGTATCGGCGCGTCAGTGGTCAGCCGGTTTTCTGCCCAGCAAGTTCCAAGGCGTGGCATTTCAGAGCAAGGGTAAACCGGTCCACTACATCGGCAACCCCGACGGCGTTTGCCAATCGACTCAGCGACAGGTCGTCGACGAAATCCAGCGGATCAATGGACTGCTGCAACAGCGTCATCACGACGACGAAATTGCCACGCGAATCGCTCAGTACGAGATGGCGTTTCAAATGCAAACTGCCGTTCCGGATTTGGCAGACATGTCAAACGAGACCCAAGAAACGCTGGATATGTACGGCGTCAAGAAACCGGGCGACGGCTCGTTCGCATCCAATTGCCTGCTCGCTCGCCGGTTGTTGCAGCGAGGTGTCCGCGTCGTGCAACTGTATCACCGGGGTTGGGATCACCACAGCGATTTGGAAAAGAACTTTACAACCTCGGCCGGCGATTGCGATCGCCCCAGCGCTGCACTTGTGAAGGATCTGAAACGCCACGGCTTGCTGGACGATACGCTGGTTCTGTGGGGCGGCGAATTCGGCCGCACACCGATGTCACAGGGCTCCGGCCGCGACCACCACATCAACGGGTTTAGCGTTTGGATGGCGGGCGGCGGCGTCAAAGGTGGCACGGTCTACGGCGCAACCGACGAACTCGGGTACAACAGCGTCGAAAATGTTGTTTCCGTTCACGACTTGCATGCGACGATGTTGGACCTGTTCGGAATCGAACATGAACGCTTCACGAAAGCGTTTCAAGGGCTCGACATCAAACTAACCGGCGTCGAACCGGCCCGAGTGGTCCGAGAAATCATCGCGTAACCAGAATCGGCGAAACTACAATTTCACGCAGACCGATTTGGTTTGCAGGTAGTTTTCCAGCGCCGCATGGCCCATTTCCCGTCCCCATCCGGATTGCTTGTACCCGCCGAACGGCAACGCAGCGTCAAAGATGCTGTAGCAATTGATCCAGACCGTGCCTGCCTTGACGGACTTGGCCAATCGATGTGCTTTGGAGATATCACGTGTCCAAATGCCGGCGGCCAAACCGTAACTCGAATTGTTGGCCTTGCCGATCAGTTCGCTATCGTCGCCAAACGGCATCGCCGCGACCACAGGTCCAAAAATCTCCTCGCGTACGACTGACATGTTTTCCGATGCATGCTTTAGCACCGTCGGCTGAACAAAGTAGCCAGGCCGATCCAGCGCCGCACCACCAGCGGACGCTTCGGCACCTTCGGCGATACCCGCCTGCAAGTATCCCGTCACACGTTTGAACTGCTCGCGCGAAACCAACGGCCCCATTTGAGTCGTCGCATCGAACCCGCTGCCGACCTTCATATTCTTCGCAATCTCGCTGATGCCGGCCACGACATCGTCATAGATTCCTTTTTGAACGAACAGCCTTGAACCGGCGCTGCAGACCTGTCCCTGGTTAAAGAAAATCGCGTCCGCTGCACCGGCGATCGCCATGCCCAAGTCGGCGTCATCGTAAACCACATTGGGACTCTTGCCCCCAAGTTCCAACGTCACCTTCTTTAAGTTTCCAGTCGCGGCATTGATGATCAACTTGCCGACTTCGGTCGAGCCGGTGAACGCGACCTTGTCGACGTCCGGATGCGAAGCGATCGCGGCGCCGGCGGTTTCACCAAAGCCGGTCACGATGTTGACGACGCCGCTGGGAATGCCAGCTTCCAAGATCAGTTCGCCCAACCGCAGCGCCGACAGCGGCGTTTGCTCGGCCGGCTTCAGCACGACCGTGCACCCTGTCGCTAGCGCGGGGCCCAATTTCCAAGCCGCCATCAACAGCGGAAAGTTCCAAGGAATGATCTGTCCCACCACGCCAACGGGTTCTTTCAGCGTGAACGCATGAAATTGGCTGCCCGGTGCATAGGGCACGTTCAGCGGGATCGTATTGCCCTCGATCTTCGTCGCCCAACCGGCCATGTAGCGAAACATATCGGCGGCCAGCGCGACGTCGGCGGCTTTAGCAACGCCCAACGGCTTGCCGTTGTCGATCGTTTCCAATTGAGCCAACTCGTCCGCGTTGGCTTCGATCAGATCGCCAATCTTCCAAATCAATCGACCTCGATCCGACGCTGTCAGCTTGGACCACGGTCCCAAATCGAACGCCCGGCGAGCCGCTGCAACCGCCAGATCCACATCCGCGGCATCGCCTTCGGCAGCCTGCGCGATAACCTGATCCGTGGCGGGATCAAAAACGTCAAACGTCTTCCCGCTGACCGCGTCGACCCACTTGCCATCGATCAACAACTGTTTGGGTGATGCCAGAAACGAATGCAGCGACTTGGGGATAGAATGCTCGATAGCAGCGGACATGGAAGGTGGCTCCGGCAATGAAAGTGACATAGCGATGCAGTGTCGCAACGCGTTCTGTC
Organism: Rubripirellula reticaptiva; assembly: GCF_007860175.1. Classification (NCBI taxonomy): domain Bacteria; kingdom Pseudomonadati; phylum Planctomycetota; class Planctomycetia; order Pirellulales; family Pirellulaceae; genus Rubripirellula; species Rubripirellula reticaptiva. The sequence goes on from NZ_SJPX01000005.1 coordinate 609,683, forward strand.
ATTTTAGCGGACAATTCGACCGCGATGCCAACGACTTTCGTCACTAAGGACTTGTTTAAAAGCGACGCCGGCATTCACAAGCACAAAATCATCTACCCGCTCGCGGAAGGGTAAATTCCCGAACTTATTTCCGTACGACGCCTTAATCCATTGCCTGAATCTTAAAAGTCCCTCTGCAAAATCAATCTCATAGCAATCCGAACAACGATGGCTCGACAAACTCATGATCGCGAAGACCTGTTTCGCGACGGCACGCAAATGCCCTACCGAGGCCGTATCCAGATCGGCGACGCCGAAGTGGTCGTTGGTTTTCGCACAGGCGGTGCCGCAAGTTTGTACTGGGACCAAGACCCAGTGTTTCAGTTCAACAGCGATCACGAAGTTCGCCGCGTCTACTTTGCCGGTGATCGCTATGCCGCCAACGCAGGAAAGCTGGTCCGGCTGATCCAAAAACGTTCAGATCACGAAACAACCACCGAGCGACTAAGACTCGATCAAGCATCCGTCGCCGACGACGTCAATGACGGCATCGATTCCAAACTGCAATTCTGCCTCGCCCAGCTCCGATGCTCTTGCCGCCCGAACTCTGGCGAACCTAACGACGCTGGCGAACCTAACGATCAGGCAGCCTGGGAGGTCACGGGCGAATCAAAAACGGAGTTCCTGGCACGACTGGATCGGTGGCTCGGCACTGTCGGGAATCCCGCGGTAACGGCCCGTGGGCCGGCGGTCAGTTCAGCCTGACACGCGTGAAACCATCGCAAAAACCACTGTTTGCATCATCCCCGGACGGTCGCCTAGCGCCTGCCCTCTTCACTTTCCAGCCCCGTCGCTTCATACTTTTGCCCATACAAATCCTCTCGCCACACAACGAAAGCTATCGATATGGGACGCTCCGGAGTCATCACGTTCAAGGGCAATGCTATGACACTTGAAGGCAACGATCTGGCCGTCGGTTCGGCCGCACCAGATTTCAAGTTGATCTACGCTGACAACGGCCTGCAAGCATTGACGCTGGCCGACTTAAAGGGCAAGCCTTCGATCATCAGTGTCGTGCCAAGCCTGGACACACCAACCTGTGCGATTCAAACCAAGAGGTTTAACGAAGAACTCGGTTCGCTAGGCGATAAGATCAACGCCGTCACCGTCAGCCGTGACTTGCCATTCGCCCAAGCTCGATTCTGTGGCGCCGAAGACGTCAAGATGCGAACCGCTAGCGATTACCAAACTCACGCTTTCGGAACCGACTACGGCCTAACGATCGAAGAGCTGAAGCTTCTGACTCGCGCCGTCATTGTGCTCGATGCCGACGGTAAAGTTGCCTACAAAGAAATCGTTGCCGAAGTCACTCAAGAACCTGACTACAGCGCTGCGATGGCAGCACTGCGAATGCTTGTTTAGAGCGACCTGACTCGCAACACCAACTCTCTCGTCAACCATGTTTACCGTCGCCGCGCTCTACCGATTTGTGCCACTTTCCGATCACGTCTCGATGCGTGAAGCAATCTTGGGGTGCATGGTGGAACACGGCGTGCGGGGAACGTTGTTGTTGGCCAGCGAGGGTATCAACGGAACCGTCGCGGGCAACCGTGACGGAATTGAAAACCTGCTAACTTTCTTGCGTGATGATCCGCGCCTTGCCGAACTGGACGTCAAGTGGTCCGAGTGCGATGAGATGCCATTCAGGCGGTCTCGCGTCCGGTTGAAGAAAGAGATCGTGACCCTTGGCGTCGAAGGCATTGATCCACTTGCCTCAGTCGGCACCTACGTCGACGCGGCCGAGTGGAACGCACTGATCGACGATCCCGATGTAACGCTCGTCGACACTCGCAACGACTACGAAGTCGCGATCGGAACGTTTCGCGGCGCGATCAACCCCAACACGGATAGCTTTCGCGACTTCCCAGACTTTGTGTCGAAGAATCTTGATCCTAAGAAACACAAGAAAGTCGCCATGTTTTGCACCGGAGGAATCCGCTGCGAAAAGTCGACGGCACTGCTGAAGAAAGTCGGCTTCGAAAACGTCTACCATCTTCGCGGCGGCATTCTGAAGTACCTCGAAACCGTTCCTGCCGAAGACTCTCGTTGGCAAGGCGACTGTTTCGTATTCGACGGACGTGTTGCCGTCGATCACGACCTGCAAGAATCCAACCACGTGATGTGCTTTGGTTGCGGATGGCCGGTATCGCCAGATGGCCAACAATCCGACGACTACATCCCCGGCGTCCAGTGTCCTCACTGTGCCAGCGAATTGACGGACGAACAACGCGCCCGATTCGCCGAACGCCAATTCCAGTTGCGGCAACGAATCGCCAAGCAAGCGACGTCGCAAGCATAGGTTTCGTCGCGCCAATTTCGCTCGCCCAGTTTCCTAAAACAGCGCATAGATAAACGGCGCGGCGGGTGAAGCGGACAGAAACACCATCGCCATCATCAACACGGTGACGATCAAGATCGGTGCGATCCACCATTTCTTGTTGTAGCGCAGAAACGATGCGAACTCGCGAATGATGCCCGGATCTTTCACGGCGACTCGCTTTGGATCGGGTCGGTTTGATTCTGATTTCTTGTTCATCGTTGGCGTGTTCAATACGTTCGAAAAAAACGATCGGGATCATCACAAATTGGCATGGACTTCCAGTATGTCAAAAGCAATAGCGGTGCCTTACGAAACCGCCGCAAGATTCCGATCGGTGTGATAACCCCATAATAGACGGCCCCCATCCCAGCCGTCCCGAGAATTCGGTTCCAAAGCCGAAATGCTCGCCTGGCCGCCATGAACCTTGGCTGTCGCTCGCCAGCCGAGTCTTCGACCACCGGTGGACTTGAAACCTCCTTGGATCGAACAATGAAGTTCTCGATCACCAACACGTCCATGTCGGTTTTCAAGTAGCAGCGCAGCGCATCATCGGGCGACGCCACGATCGGCTCGCCACGAACATTGAAACTGGTGTTGACCAACATCGGACAACCGGTCGCTTCAAAAAAAGAACGCAGCAATTGTTCAAACGATGGGTTGTCAATCGCGTCGACGGTTTGCACGCGAGCTGACCCGTCAACGTGAGTGACAGCAGGGATGCGAAGAATGTTTGAACGGACCGGATGCACAAACATCATGTAGGGACTGTCGGCGTGCCCGGCGCAATCAAACCAATCCTCGGCCTGATCCGCCAACACAGCGGGTGCGAAAGGGCGAAACGATTCGCGAAACTTGATCTTTTGATTGATCCGCGACTGAGTCGTCACGCCGCGAGGATCCGCCAGGATGCTGCGATTACCGAGAGCCCGAGGCCCGAACTCCATCCGCCCGGCAAAACGACCGATGACTTTTCCCGCAGCCAACTCGGTGGCGACGACGCCCGCTATCTGATCATCGGAAACCACTTCGCACGACAAACCATGACGCTGGATCGCGGCTTCAACCACATTCGCATCAAATTCAGGTCCCAACAACGCATCACATCGTTTCAACGAGGCTGAATCGCGTTCTTTTTCGAAGACGTCGTACCACCCCAGCAGTGCCGCACCGATCGCACCACCAGCATCGCCCGAAGCCGGTTGCACCCAAACGTCATCGAACGGGCCTTCTCGCAGCAATTTGCCATTGGCGACACAGTTCAGCGCAACGCCGCCCGCCATGCACAACTTCGTTTGGCCGGTAACCTGGTGAACGTGCCGCGCCGTCTTCATCACGACTTCTTCCAGGACGACTTGGATCGACGCCGCCATGTCTTGATCAAACGGTTCAATCGGTGCATCGGGATCGCGTCGCGAGCGGCCGAACAACTGATCGAACTTTACGCTCGTCATCGTTAGACCAACTTGATAGTCAAAATACTCAGGCGACAAACGGAACGATCCGTCATCACGAATATCAATCAGCTCGTCACGAATCAAATCGACAAAACGCGGTCGCCCATAGGGTGCTAAACCCATCAATTTGTACTCGCCCGAATTCACTCGAAATCCAGCGTGATAAGTGAACGCCGAATACAGCAGCCCGATCGAATCAGGAAACTCGATCTGGTGACTCAGTTCGATTGACCGGCCACGACCGACGCCCCATGTCGATGTCGCCCATTCGCCGACGCCGTCCATCGTGATGATCGCTGCTTCGTCGAACGGCGACGGGTAGAACGCGCTGGCGGCGTGGGATTGGTGGTGCTCCCAAAACCCGATGGGGCCGGTGTACCGCCGACCAAGTTGTTTGCGAATTTGTTTCCGAACATGAAGCTTTTGCTCAAGCCACGAAGGCATCGCAGTAGCAAACGACCGAAACCCGCGCGGCGCGGCATTCAGGTACGTATCAATCAACCGATCAAACTTTGCCAGCGGCTTTTCGTAAAACGCCACCAGATCAAGATCACCGGCATCGATGCCGGCCGCGGACAAACAGTACTCGATCGACTGAATCGGGAACGCCGGGTCGTGCTTGATTCGCGAGAACCGTTCTTCTTGGGCCGCTGCCACAACCCGACCGTCCACGACCACTGCAGCAGCAGAATCGTGAAAAAATGCGGAGATACCGAGTATCGCAGTCATGGATTCACCGCTGATCGACAGGTCAACAGAAAGGACAAGGTGGTTTCCCGGCATGTTTCATGGATGGCCGATCCACGATCGGCAGACGTAATAGTTTACCGCATTTACCAAAACTCTTTGATCCGCACCGATACCGTCTTCGCCGCGATCGTTCCGATCGGGATTTTAGTTACATCGATTTCAACTGATACCGATAGCAGGAGTGGGCTATTTCCGCATCTGCGGATTAGTCCGGCTATGAACTTCGCGAAACGGCATGACGGCAAAACCACACCAGGTTCGCCGTTGCCAAAACACTCGCCCTACCCTGCTTTACTCTGTACCCAAGTAAACGACGATGGCAGACGCAAACAAATCGATGGGACTGTCGCCCAACGAACTTGACATCTCGGGAATGATCCGTCGCCGCTGGCGATTGTTGGTGTTCGGCATGGTGGTCGGTGTCGGTTTGTCGATCCTGTATTTCAAGACCGCGCCTCGGGTCTATGAATCCAGCATCGAAGTCTTGGTCGGGCAACGATCGAGCGAAATGACCAATCGCGGTACGATCAGCAGTACTTCGGGCGGCACCGAAGGCATGGGCGAAGACGAACTGGCAACGCACATGCGTTTGTTTGTTGCTCGCAAGGTCTTGACCGAAGCGATCAAACTCGGTTCCCTCGACGAACTCGACACTTTCCGCAAAGCGCGTGAAAACGACCAATCGCTTGTCGATCACATTTTAGAAAACATCGAAGTCGAGCGTGGTGGCGAAGGGGCAGCCGCCGACGCGATGGTCCTTCGCGTCTTCTATCACGCGTCCAATCCCGAAGAATCGGCCACGGTACTGGCTGCCGTTTTCCAAAGCTACAAGCGGTACATCGATTCGCAAGACCAAGACAACAGCAAGCTTGCGGTCGAGCTGATCGAAGCCGCTCGCGAGACACACGAACAGGAACTGTCCGACGCTGACGCGGCGTATCGCGACTTCGTCGCCTCGGTGCCCGTCTTGCTAGAGGGCGACAAAGTTCGCGACATCCATAAAGAACGCTTGTCCGACATGGAAACCGAACTGAACAAAGTTCGATCGTCGCTTGCCGAAAACGAATCGCGACTGCAAGTGATTTTGACAGAAGCCGAAGAACGCGGCGACGAGCTGGCTGGCGAAATGGACCAACTCGCTCTGCTTAGCGAGAAAGAAGTCGACCGCTTGAAGTTCTTTTTGGACATGACACGTGGCAGCAGCCAGTCTGAAAAGTTCCAAGCCGAGGCGCCCGTTCGCCAAGAAGTCGCCAAGGCCCAATACAACCGCCTGCTTGACTTGATCCAACGCGAAAAAGCACTCAGTGATACATTTGGCAAAGGTCACCCATTGGTCGAAGCCACTCGACAGGAAACCGAAATCACTCGCCAATTCATCGCCGCCAACGCGCCCGAAACCAAGGCTCGCGAAACCAAGACGATGGACGCCGAAGAAATGCTGAAGACGTACGTGATGCTGCTGCGAAACGACATCTCGGAACTTCAAAAACGTAAGACGATCCTGATGGAGGAAGCCGAACGCGAAATGTTGGCTGCGAAAGAAGTCGAAGCGTCGTTCATGGAAAGCAACTCGCTAAAAGCGAAACTCGCTCGCGCTCAGTCACGTTATGACCAAGTCATCGTACGTTTGCAAGAACTGAACTTGTCTCGATCTTACGCCGGTTTTTCAACCGACTTGCTAGCCAGTGCCGAAGTTCCTCGCAACGCAGTCTGGCCAAAACTGCCGATCGTATTGGCAGTTGGCGTCGGCGCCGGGCTTGCACTAGGCCTCCTATTGACCTTGGCCGCCGAAACGTTCGACTCGACCTTCGGTAGCGTCACCGATCTGGAATCGACGACCAAAGCGGCCGTCATCGCGCACGTTCCGCGGCTCAACCTGCGGACCCTACGCAAGGCCGCCATCGCGGGATCGCAGCTCGATCCGTCCTTGCTGACGTACCATACGCCGAGATCCGCCGAAGCCGAAATCTTCCGCGTCGGCCGAACGTCCTTGATGATCGCCAACCGCAAAGACTCGGTCCAAACCATCATGGTCACCAGCCCGCAACCGGGCGACGGCAAGTCGACCACAATCAGCAACTTGGCGATTTCGTTCGCCCAGGCGGGCAAACGAGTGCTGTTGATCGACGCGGACATGCGGCGTCCCGTGATCTCGAAACTGTTTGGAATTGACGACAGAAAAGGTTTGTCGGACTTCCTTGCCGGACGGGTGGAGTTTGCCGATGGTGTCGTGGAAACCGAAGTTCAGAATTTGCATATCATGCCAAACGGCAGCAACACTTCCGAGCCAGCCGAACTGCTGGAATCACATCGCTTGATGCGGCTGTTCCAAAACGCCTGCGAGTCGTACGACTTGGTCATGATCGATGCTCCGCCCGTTTTGGCGGTTGCCGATCCAGCCATCATCGCGCCTTACGTCGACTCGGTTCTATTGACGGTTCGGGTAACCAAGAACGGTCGCGGAACCGTCGAAGACGCCGTTCGGATTTTAAACGACATTCAAATCACGCCGGCCGCGGTAATCGTCAATGGCATCGACCGAAACGCGCTGAAAACGTACGCCTATGGCGGTTACGGCAAAGGCAAGTACGGCGGTGGCTACATCGGTCATTATCACGCTGATTATGCCGCCAAAGAACGAAGCGACGTTCACCGCTCCGATGCAACGCGTAGTGAACCGACACCCAAAAACGGACGTCCAGCCACTTTCGCAGCGGCCAGTGCAGATTTGGGATCCAGCGTTCGACGTCAACCGGCGCCGATCACGATCCCGAGTGGCGACGCGCCACCGATGGCGGATCAATCATCCAAGTCCTAGCGGTGCGCCGTGCGTAAGCAACGCAGCGTGAAGTGTCGCCGCGTCAATCACCCCAGGGGCCCGCGAAAATACGATTCGCGACCTCAATCCACCGCACAATCAAGAACAGGAAGCCATCAGCGTGGACAGCCGGCTGCAGCAATCGCCGAACGATGAAGTCGAACCTCGATGGATCGAATCAATCGCTGCATGGATTGGCCGTGCAACGATTTTGGTGGCGTTGGTCTACGCGATGTGGCGCTACGGCGCCGTCGAAAGTTTGGCGCTACGAGACCTGTCGATTCTTCTGATCGCCGCATCCGTGCTGGCGATGATAAAGCAGCTTGCTGGCCGACGAGCGGCCCCGATCCCGATGACGCTGTTCTTGATCGCGATCGCCTGGATCGGCTACGCGTTCGCACAATCGGTTCCCAGCCCATCATGGATTCCCAACACAACCGGCTGGTCGCAAACGATCTTTGCAGCTGAAAATTTGCAGGTTCTGTCCGATACGATTCCGAACTACACCTCACAAGAACTGGCATCGCCACCAAGGCCCACCGCAAGCATCATTCCGAGCCATACTCAGCAAGCGATCGTTCCGTTTTTGTTGGCAACGATGATGCTGGTCACATCGGCGGTGCTGTTCGATTCCAAACGTTCACGAGCCGCGTACTTATGGGTGCTGATGATCAATGCGGCCGCGATTTGCATTTGGGGAATCGTGCAGCGAGCAGGCGGTGACGAATACATTTTGCCGGGCGTTGTCTACGACGTCGACGGCGCGCCGTTTTCCAGCTTTATCTACAAAAACGCCGGTGCAGCCGCCATTTTACCAACGCTCGGCATGATCGCGGCGCTCGTGATATATCGTGCGGACTGCGGGCCGGATGACAACATCGGCCACCAAGCGTTCGAACGAGTCGACCTGTTTTCGACACGATTCTTGACGCTCATTTCGCTGGCGATCTTCGTGATGGTTGGTCTGGGAACATCTCTCTCGCGAGGAGCTTGGGTTGCCGGCGCTGGAGCTGCGATCGGTGTGCTGCTGATACGAGGCCGCGCCGAAGTCCATCGCACTCATGTGGTCGCATGCGTTGTCGGCTGCCTTGCGATCGCGGGCGTGATCAGCATCAGCGGCGTGCTGGGAGACGTATGGGAACGAGCCGAAGATGTCTCGATTACACGGCTCGCCAACGACCAACGGTGGAGCCACACCAGCGAAGGATGGCGAGCGGCGGTTGCAAATCTGCCCTTCGGCAGCGGCCTTGGCACGTACGGCTATGCCACACTGCCGCATCAAAAAGAAACCCATACAACGTGGTTTCGAAACGCTCACAATCAGTATCTGGAGACGCTAACCGAGATGGGGCTGGTAGGCACAACGCTTGTCATTCTGGGGATTTTGGTGACAGCGATCACGTCGATTCGAATGATCCGCAACAATCCAAGACCCCAAGGCCAGACCTGGGGAATGATCGGACTGTTTACGTTGCTTTGCTGCGTCATCCAAAGCATCTATGACTTTGTCATCGTGATTCCGTCCAACATGCTGCTTTACGCCAGCGTGATTGCAATCGGTATCGCAGTCCACAAGCAATCGATCGCAAGCACCAAGCCACGTCACTTCGGCTTTACTGGTTTTGTATCAGTTGTCGTGCTTGCTGGCTTAACGATCGCGGCCGGCGTGTGGGCCCATGCACTATCGCAACAACAAATCCGAACAGACTTGGTTCTAGCGCAAACACGATACGCCGAAACGGATGACGCACCTTCGGCACCAGAGATCACCGATGCAATTGCCAAGCTAGACCAGGCAATCCTAGAAGCCCCCATGAACGCGGACTTGTACAAGACTCGAGCCAATTGGCGACTGTGCGAATTCCGCCTTGCAGTTATTGAACTCGCTGCACAGCAAAACGTCACCATCGATTGGCAGAACTCGCGGCTGACTTCATTGTTTGACATCGTGATCAGCAGCGAACTAGCACAACGTGATCAGGTACGAAACGATTTCTTGGCAACGCCTGAACTGAAAACGTTAGTCGGCCAGTGGATGGGCGATGTCGACGCCTCACTGCGACGCCAACCCCTATCGCCACGCAACCACTTGGCCGCTGCCATGATGGCACCGATGACCGAACAACCAACCGCTCCGTGGATCCAATCGGCCAGTCGGTTGATCAACAATAGCGACGAGATGCTTTTCATCAACGGTTGGATGGCCGCGAAGAACGGCCAAATTGACGAAGCCATCGATCAGTGGAAACGGTCACTGTCGATCAGTTTGCTATTTGTCGACGAAATCTACGAACGCAGCCAAGGACTGATCGGTCCGATCCAAATCGCCGAGAATTTGATTCCACCTCGTCGCACCGACCTGTTCTTGCGATTGATCAACCAATCACCCGAGGCAAGCGAGTCCGACCGAATCAAGCTGGCCGAAAAAGTGGTTGAGATTCTCGAAGCAAAAGAAGGCGTCGACGACGGACTTCGGTTCGAAACGATCGCTCGAATCTATCAAGCCATCAAACGAAACGACGAGGCGACCGAGGCTTGGAAAACCGCGGTCTCTGCGACCGGCCGAAACCTTGAATACCGCCATCGCTACTCGCTCGCCCTGCGCGCCACCGGAAAGCTGCAACTCGCACTCGACCAAGCGTCTCTTGCCAGCGCGATCGATCCCCGTGATCCCCGGTTCCCGCCTCTTGTCGAACAACTTCGACGCGAAATCGGAGGCGGACGTTCGATCCGATAGCAACATGAAAACCGCAACTAGCAAATCACCAAACAGCCCATGCCCGCCGCCGATGTCAGCCATGAAAGTCGCCCTTGCGCACCACTGGATCACAAGCTATCGCGGCGGCGAGAAAGTGATCGAACAGATCGCCAAACTGTTTCCAGGCAGCGACTTGTATACGTTGGTGCAAAACCCCAACATTGATGTACCGGGACTTCGCGGCACCACGGTCCACACCAGCCGCCTGAATCGGTTCCCACTCGTCCACCGCACCTATCGCCATCTGCTGCCGCTGCACCCATGGGCCATTGCGGGCATGCGAGTTGCCGACGATGTGGACTTGCTACTCTCAAGCGATGCTTCGCTGTTCAAGGGCATCCCCAAAGCAGCCAGCACCAAACACGTTTGCTATTGCCATTCGCCGCCACGGTATCTGTGGGAACTGGGATCGGACTACAAGCGAGCGTCGTTTGCCGCGCGAATTGCGTTGGACCGATTCGCCGGCCGATTGCGTGAATACGACCGCAACTCAGCCGCCAATGTTGACCACTTCATCGCCAACTCGAACTTCGTCGCCGGCCGGATTAAAAAGTACTACGATCGCGAATCAACGGTGATCTACCCACCGGTAGCCACCCACGATTTCGTCGCCAATCAAACGCGAGGCGACTTTCATTTAGCGATTTCTGAACTGGTTTCCTACAAACGCATCGACATCGCAGTCGACGCTTACAACAAGCTCGGCAAACGCCTGATTGTGATCGGCGATGGACCGGAACGCAAAGCACTGCAGGCGGCTGCAAAATCCAACATCGAATTTCTCGGGCGACAGCCGTTTAGTGTCCTGAAAGAGCACTTCGAAACTTGCCAAGCGTTCGTGTTTCCGGGGATCGAAGACTTCGGAATCACCCCCGTCGAGGCCCAAGCCGCAGGCGCCCCCGTGATCGCACTGCGAGCTGGCGGAGCGCTCGAGACCGTCGTCGAAAACGAAACAGGAGTCTTCTTCGACGATCAATCTGCCGAGTCCCTGATCGACGCCGTTGAGCGTTTCGCATCCGAAGCGTTCACCCCAGAATCGTGCGTGCGAAACGCTGTTCGATTTTCGACCGATCAATTCCGCGACAAGTACATCGCGTTTCTCGATGACATGCAAGGAAGAAAAGTTCTCACCCGCGATGATCCCGCGCGGGAGGATTCAGAATGAAAGACCAACCCCGCCGCCGTTCACTGAGTCGCCAATTTGCATGGTGCAGTGCGATGCTAACGCTGGTATGCATGTTTGGTTTCCCCAAAGCCGGCGTCTATCTTGGCACCATTCCTTTGACGCTGGGCTACGCGTTGCTGGGGATTATGGCGGGTGCAGAGCTAGTGTTTCTAGCAACCAACCGAATTGGCCGCATTGAACGATCCTACGTTTGGCTAACCTTGCTAATCTTTACGCTGGGGCTAGTCGAAATGTTTTCGTTTAGCATCTACGGAAGCATCTCCACCGGCGCGCTCGTTTCCATCGTGGTTAGCACGCTCGTCGTCCCATTTGTCGCCGTCTTGGGGTCACGATGGATGATCCGTGTGCTGGGCATCTCGGATGTACTTCGAGCGCTCCGCTGGGCGCTCGTTCCTGTGTTCATCTACGGAATCTTTTCATTTGCTGTCTACAACACAACGGGAAAGGTAGTCGGTATTCCGTTTCTAACGACTACTGGAAATGACCTGTCATTGATTGCGACTCGCCACAATTTGCGAGGCCCATTCATCAAGATGTTCTCAACTTACAACAACGGAAACATTCTCGGAGTCAATTTGCTGCTGTGGGGGCCGATTGCTGCCCTGGCATCCGCGCCGCTGGCATTTTCTTATCGCACGCTTTGCGTCCTAACGCTTTCGCGTTCGGTCTGGGTCGGACTGCTCGTTTTGGAATTCGTCACCGCGATCGTCAATCAATCGATGTTCAAACTATTCCGCGCACTCGTCGGAATTTTCATCTTGCTTGCGATTGGGATCCTGGCGTCATGGGTGATCGGCAGAGATCCATTCCAGTTCTTGTTCGACCGCAACCTTGGTGGCCGCGTCGCCAATCTGCAAGACGCCCTCGAGGTCATCAGCACTCAGCGGATCGCGTGGCGCAATGAAAGTGTTTATGCGGCGTCTTACTTAGCGTTCGGACCAGTCGGACTATTTCTGATATCGACGATTTGGTGGTTCCCTGTATTCGCTGGCGGACGCGCACCGATTCAGCAAACTGCAAGAATCGCATTGTTCGTCTACCTGATCATCGCAGCGGCAGAAGGAGCCTTCACTCTGGTGCCAACGCAAGGAATCTATTGGTTTGTTGCGACCATCGCACTCTGCCCCGAGGACTGGGTGCGTGTGGACACCAAGGATGAAGCAGAAGAAATCACGGACAAGTCTACCGAACCCATCACGAACATCAGTCTTGATAAAACCAATCCGCAATTAGCGTTGTCGCCATAGGCACCGCGGCAATGACGCGGTGTTCAAGCAAATCGATGCGCATCGACGATCCGGTCGACGACGCTTTCCCAAGTGAACTTTCGGCCATGATCTTTCACGCTATTGATATCGAACGCTGATTCGCCGGTTGCGATCTTAGCGATGGATGTCGCCACTTGTTCAGGATCGGGCGTGGCCAACAGGTATCCCGAGACACCATCGTCGATCGCTTCGCCGACACCACCGTTGTCGACGCCGATACTGGGCACTCCACGCGCTGCGGCTTCGGCGAATGAGATCCCGAATCCTTCGACAGTATAGCTTTGAAGCAGACGGTTGGGCATCGCATAGGCGTCCATTAGATCATAGTGGTTGACCAATTCCTCTTCGGGGATCCGGCCTGCGAAGACGACGTACTTCTGAAGTCCTTTTTGCTCGACCAATGATTCAAGCGACGCTCGTTCGGGCCCAGAACCAGCAATCAGGTAGCGAATATTCGGAAGCGTCGGCTTCAACGACTCAATGGCCTGGATGACAACATCATGTCCTTTCCGCTTGTCCAACCGGCTGATCGTACCGACGATAAAATCAGTGTCACCAAAACCATAACGCGATCGCAACTCGATCAATTTCGCATCATCGACAGGGTCGGTTAGAAAGGCCTCGGTGACACCGCAAGATGTCAAATGGCTGTCGTGGTCGTAACGTTCCTTCAGCTCTTTCGAAACGAAACCGGTCGTCGAAAAAATTCGCTCGGCTCCCGCCAACGACCGAGCAAAGAGAGCGTCGGTTGACTTCTTGCGAGAATACCGAATCAGTTCGGATCCGTGCAGCATGACTTCGTAGGGGACTTTCCCCATCATGTTCAGGATCGGAAGCGGCAGCGCATTGGCAGGATCAATGATCAAAATTCGATCGAACGATTCCTTGCGAATCCAGCTTCCCATCGTCAATGGCCACACCGTGGTCAGATAGATCTTTCCAAGCGAGCTGTTGGCCGGACGAGCATAGTACTTTGTCTTGACTCGCTCGTTGCTGTTCTGGGACCGTGACTTGGTCATCAAGGTGACATCGTTGCCACGATCCAGCAGGTGCTCGGCAACCGCTGCTGCCACACGAGCGATGCCGCCAATGGTCGGCCGATACTCGTCGCTGATGATCAAATACTTCATGCCTCACCTTGTTCAGAAAGCGTCTGTGGCGTTGGAGGATCGTCCCGAAAGAATGAGGCGAAACAGCCAGTTGACAGCAGCAAAACCAAAAGGAACTCGCAGCTCAGACTCGTCCAAATCGCACCGTGCCACGAGTAGCGAGGGATCAAGAACCATGCGACAGCAACGTAGGCAATCACGACAGTCACTTGAGCAGTCGCACGAAAGGTTTGACGTCCAATTGCCGACAAATAGTTGCCCATTGAGTAGTGAAGCACTTGCAGGATAGGCAAGACACAACCGACTCGCAACACATCAACAGAGTCGTTGAAATCTTCACCAAGCAGAACAGTCGCCCATGGAGCCAGCAAGTAGATACAGGCCGAAAGGCAACAAGCGATAAGAAGATTGACTCCCAAAACGCGTGAAGAAAATTTCAAGCAATCGCTTGGACTCTTTGCCGCGTAGGCGACTTGCTTTGGAAAGGTTGCTTCCAAGATTGCCCGGATCGGCAAAAATGCGAGCGACAAAATTTTGTAGCCTGCCGCATAGGTGCCAACGATTTCAGACGTCGTCCAACGTGCCAAAAACAGTTTGTCCATATCAGTGTAGACAGCCTTGCTGAACACGCCGGTGGTGAACGATAAAGCCAACTTAAAATTCGACCGGAGCGCGGTCCAAGAAACTTGCGTAGCACTGGACTGACGTGCAAGAGAAACGAAGAAGTACAGAAGCACTGGAGTGAAGCAGATATCCAAAATGATCACCAGCATCAGTAGCGAATCATTGCCGGACATCCATAGCAGCATCGCAACGATTGCCTTCGTCGCCGAGACCGAAACGTTGATCGCCGAAGTCCCTTTGATCTCTCGTCTCGCTTGACGAATTCGAGCGATTGCTAGGCATGCGCGCACCAAAGCCAACTCGCAAATCGCCAGACCTAGCATTAAATGCCATTCAATCAAGTTGCCAGAACCGGTTTGGCTACAAATCAACGCCAACGCAATTGCCAGCGGAATCCCTAGTGCCAATGTTGCGACGACCGAGTTTGCAAGCCAAAGGCCGGTTTCTTCTCGATCTTGGCTCACCCGAATGAGCGCTACTTCGCTGTAACCGATGCCAGCAAACGGCGAAACAAGATTGATGGCGGCTAGCGCAGCAGCGAATTGTCCAAACCGCTCGGCCCCTAGCATGCGTGTCAGAATCAAGAAGTAGCCCATTTGCAAAATCAATTGAGCGACGTAACCAATTGCCAGGATCACCGAGTCCGTAAGATGCTCTCGTGCACCACTACCCTTTGAGATCGCCGAACGACCGGTCGCAACCAAGTTCGATAGCTTACCGCGTTTCGGCCCTGGACGACGGTTCACTTGGTTGCTTCAATCCGCATGTCGCGACCGGGATAGTGAGTCTCGGTGCGATGGGAGATCTTTACGGACGAGAAGCCAATCGAGCGAAGTTCCTTTTTGATTTCTCGAGCAGACCAAACGTAACGATGGGTTTCAAACTCGATGCGATCCCATTGATTGCCGTAAAACTGGTTACGGGCAACTCGGCGTCGATTGGCGATCGGATGGAACAACCAAAGGATGCAGCGGGCAAAATCTGCGACCTCGATGACCAGCTTGCCGCCGGGACGCAGCATTCGGTGCCAATCCGTCAGCATGTCGACACATTGCCAACGTGTGAAATGGTCAATGGTGTGGTAGGTCTGAAATTCGTCGACGACTGCATCGGCGAGACCAAGGTCTGTCATATCCGCAAACACATCCGCGTTGCAACCATCACGTGATGAGTCGTTGATGGTCGGATCATGGGGATGCAAGTCGACGTTGATAAACCCGTCTAAATGTACGCCACCGCACCCGAGATGCAGCCGGACGGGTTGACCAGCGAGTTCCGCAACACGCGTAGACAGGTCAGTTGATGAAAGAGTTGACATGGGGTGGCTCAGGTTTGATCGATTTGCTGTGGCGGATCTTCTATGCTTGGCGAGTAATGTCGCGAATCTCAGTGGCAGCTTTACTCTCGAGTCCAAAGTAAAGTTTCTTTGGTAAACAGCGTTCGTCCAATTTGCATGTCAAAAAGCACAAGCTGCTCTGCCGGCAAATTGAAGGGTTCTTCGGTCAGTCGGATCGGCCTGGATCCACCATCGACCGTTTCTGAATTTGGCTCTTGAAACTCACGCATCGTGCCAAAAACACTAAAGCGGTTACGTTTCATTTTGCGATAGTCATTCGTCAGCAATGCATAGCGATAACGTTTGAGATTGCCAGACAAGAACTTTTGCACCGACTCGTTCGACAAGTGCTGGAGCACGTCTTTGCAAATGCATAGATCGGCAGAAGGCAACTCATCGCTGGTCAGATCCGCACAAGCGAATCTCATCTTATCGCTTCCATGTTCACGATTAAGTTCTTCGGATAGCGACGGAACGATGTCGACGCCGGTGTAGTCGACCCGCGACCAATCAACGTTTCTAGAAAAACTCCAGTCGCCACACCCAATGTCCACAACGGATTGGATGTCTTCACGGGCCACCACTTTTTCTAGACAGTCCACATACTCCTTTAATCGAAAAAGCTCAGAGCCGGGACCGCTACGGGATGTGCTTCCCCATTCATGGTCTTTGTAAATGCTTGCAAATTTGGATTGGCGATTCATAGCTTTGGACATTTCTTGGATGTGAGCGAGCAACCGAGTTTTAACCTTGTTCGCTTGGCACACGAAGGAAAACTCGAAGGCCAAAATTGCATTGGTGCTGTGCCAGTGAAGGCGCGCGATTCTAGATGTTCGATTTCGGCCCCGCGCAGGCAGTCTTAGGATATCTGGCAAATTGCAGCTAGCCGGATCCCCGCAGGAAAGCCGTCGATCTTGATTTTTTTCGGTATTTCAATGACTGGAATCTCACGAGTAAAAAAGCGAATGAGTACCCGGGATTGATTTGGTGCAGAAATCAACAACATTTGCGGGCTTCTTCGTTCGATTTCTTCCAATCGTTTTCCACCAAAGCAGCGATAGTGCTAGCCATCGAAAAATGGACGATCAAGAATCCATGCATGAAACTTCGACAACCGAAATACCCCCCCAAAGTTGGCGGGTATTTAATTGATATAGCATCCATCGCTAACACCGAAAACTGCGATTGGTTCGCGACTCTTAAGTCGTTAGTCTTTCGAGCTTGCTTCGATTTCCTAATCTGTTTGCTTTTCGCGCAACGTCCTTTTCTCGTCCAATCAATCGATGTCACAATTCGCAGCCTATTCTGATTTTTCAACCGCCTCAAAATCTGTGCTCGCATTTCTGCACGCACGATTTGGGTTCAAACTATGGATGGTCACTCGCACCGAAGGCGATGACTGGATCGTGCTAGATGCGAACGATCATGGATACGGTGTGGCACCGGGAAATGTCTTTTCATGGGCAGATTCGTTCTGTTCCAGGATGGTTCTAGGCAAAGGTCCCTGCATCGCTCCGGCTTCGCAGTCCATTCCCGCTTACGTCGCGGCGCCGATCGGCCAACAGGTTCCCATTGGCGCCTACATCGGCATTCCCCTGGAAGATGCCGATGGTGGGCTGTTTGGAACGCTCTGTGCCATCGACCCCGAGCCTCAATTTGCGATTACCGAAAACGACTTGCCGCTTTTGCGAGTCACGGGACGGATGCTCGCTAGCATTCTGGTCGCGGAACTCAAGCTGTCCGCGATCGAACGAAACAAGAGCTTTTCAGCTCTCAAAGAACTTATTGATCCAGCAACCAAAGTGCTGAACGCCAACGGGTGGGAACAGCTAGTCGAAGCAGAAGAAAACCGCTGCGTTAAGTACGGCCATCCGGCGCAAATCTTTGCCATCGAGATGGCGGATAATTTCGACGTATCTAACATCACCGCCGCAGTCGAGCGGCTAAAAATTTTCCTGCCCGAAGACGGCGCGATCGCACGCTTGGCAGCCAACGAGTTTTTGATGATCGCACCAGAGAGCAGCACGAGTGACGGCCAACAGCGATTGGAGGCAATCAGAAAGCATTTCCGCGACGCCGGCATTCCAATGGCGATCGGTGTCGCCAGTCGTGACCCTCGCCTTGGAATGGGACCGGCGATCGCAGCCGCGCGGCAGATGCAGCAAGCAGAAATCGAAGCACGCGTGTAGTCACAGCGGTGAGTTATGGGACACCAACGAATTCACGCTAAGCCAAGCCACGCTCGTCAAGCCGCACCAGCATCTTGACGATTTCGATCGGTCGCTCGAATCCGAAATGAGCCAAGATCTTCTGACGACGGATTTCGACGGATCGAGTGGTCAGCCCTACCATCGCGCCAATTTCTCTTGATGAATCGCCCCGGGCATAACCTTGGCAAATCTCTTGGTCGGTGGCGTCGAGTTGCTGCAACAGCGATACCAACTCGTTTAGACTTCGCCGGCGCTCAACGTTGCTCGTCCCGAGGTAGGCCACGGGTCTAGAAATCGTCAAGATCACGAAACTGGGATCTTGTAATTCGTCGAGTCGACGTTTGTACGTGATGAAGGAACAAGGCCGAAGATTGTAGTGAGGCCCTACATGTTCCAGCTCCAGCGAAGCGACACCATCAAGAATCAGACCATCTGTCACCTGGGATATCTTTCTGAAACTGCGGACGCCTGTCGAATCAACGTTCGAGCCCAAGCCGGAACGCCCATCCATCAAGAGCTTTCGAAACACGCCACTCTCGCCGGTCACGACACGTTCCGAATTCTTAATGGCGATGATCGCGTCAAATTGCGACAGATCAAATGATTCAGTCCGCTCGCCCTTGCCCCACTCCAACAGATGTTCGACAACAAGTCGCTTCAGTTCACAAAACGGCGTTGCGAACTCGATGGCCCCCAAACTTGTCACAACACTCACATGACCTTTCTACATTTCGGGTGTCGCTATCGATTCGAGCCGAGTTACCAGAATCAATCCAATTCTTAATTCGAAGAATTTAGTCGAAATCGCTAGCTTCGACCTACGTAAAAACGAATCCTTTTATTCTGATCGGGTGGGGCACACATGATCTGAACAAAAAAGCAGACGGCCTGTTGATCTGGGGCACCCGATCGACAGGCCGCTGCGATTCGTTTCACAACACTCAAGACAGTGCGGGGCAAGCATTTGCGAAGAGCGTTGCGCGATAACGAAATCTACAACATTCTTCGTCGGTTGGTTGGCAAAGAATCAGACAAATTTCGCGAAAGCGAAAAAGTTTCGCCTGCCCCCAATGATTCGGATGCAGCTTGAATGATGGTGCAATGTCATTTTGACGTCTTCTGCCACCCTTTTCGCTTGAACCGCTTTTCGCAAAGGCGAAGCCGAAATCTGCAGCACCGATTGCCACATTCAATGCTCGTATACCCATGACAAAGAACCTGCGGCCACCCTGCGGGCCCCGACATTGCCCTTTTCAGATCGGGGAATGTCGTCCTAAAGTCGCTCGAGATCGTTGCGATCCGAAACTTTGTCTTCGCTCTTTGGTTGACCCACCTGCCCATGAAAGTCCTGCAAATTGTCGCCGATGGCGTCCCGGGTGGGGGGACTACGAATGTCCTGGCGCTGACCGAGGACCTGCTGGCACAGTCCGTCGAGGTCGTGTTCTGTAGCCAGAAAGATTCCTATGCGATCGATGAAGCCCAAACCTTAGGCGCTGAGGTTTGTAACGGGATCGATTTTTTCAGCAGCCGGCTGAGTCGCCGCGTCGTTCGCGACCTGCACGAGGCCGTCGAGCGAATCAACCCTGATATCATTCACGCGCACGGCGGTCGAGCCGGTTTCGCGCTCGTCCGTGGCGGCGATCGCGATAGACTCGCGAGGTCTCTGTATACCGTTCGCGGCTACCAGTTTTATTTCAAACCTGCGCCACTGCGATATTTGGGAAAACGAGCGGAACGCCACATCAGCCGATCCGTTTTCAAGACGGTCCACGTTTGCGAAAAAGATCGCGAAGTCGGACTGCAGCAAGGCCTCGTCTCCGATGCATCGTCTAGTATGGTCATTCGCAACGGGCTGCGTCTGTCCGACATCCCCCACCACGACGGGCCTCGGAATCCGAAGGACGTTGCGGTCCTGGGACGACTGACCCACCCGAAGAATCCCGAACTGGTTCTCGACCTTGCGGTCCGCTTGGCCAGCGATGGTTTCGTTTTCCACTTGATCGGTGGTGGCGACAAAGAAGCCGAAGTGCGGAGCCGAGTCGAACGCGAGAACATCACGAACGTTCGAATGTATGGCCATCGCAGCCGCGAGGAAGGATTGAAGATCATGTCGGGCGCGGGCACGTTCTTACTGGCCAGCCGTTCCGAGGGGCTGCCGATCGCACCGGTCGAAGCAATGGCGATGGGATTGCCCGTGGTGATCAGTAACGTCAACGGTTGCACCGAAGTGGTTCGCGACGGAATCGAAGGCCGCGTCGCACCAAGCGAAGATCGCGATGCGTTTGTCGCAGCGTTAAGAGCGGTAATCTCCGAACCTGAAAAGACTCGTCAATTGGTCGAAAATGGAAAGATTCGCGTGGCGACCGAATTCACTCGCGACCGCGTCGTCCAGCAACACCTTCAACTCTACGATGACTGCCTCAATCGATAGGACGATCGAACCGATCGGCTGATTTGACAGCCGGTCAGACAAGGGTATCGCGAATGAGCATGGACGGCGTCAGCAGCAGGTCAGACAAGCCGTGAATGCACATAAGATTCCCCCCCCGAACGTAACGTTGTCCTGGCCAGAATCGTGGCAAAACGTCGCGGATGCGACTCTGCGAGCCCATGCCTGACTGCATGGCCGTTTTGATGGTATTGGGACAATGACCGGTGGGGGCTATATTCGGCGCCGAGCACAGACGGGACGAATCCCGGCCCGATTGTGACCGCTCAACCGCAATCACCAACACGATCCCCCGCAGAACACAGGTCCGTGAAATACACGCTCACGCTAGGCGCCGCGCTGTTCGCCAATTGGCTGTTGTGGTCCGGCCACTTCGATAATCCATTCCTGATTGGAATGGGGATAGCGTCATGCGGAGTCAGTTTGTGGTTGTCGCAGCGGATGAAAATTGTGGACGAAGAAGGCGCGCCGGCGCAGTTAGGATTTCGGCCGTTTACTCAATATGCACCATGGCTGATCAAGGAAATCGTGGTATCGAATATCCAAGTCGCCAAGATCATTTTGTCGGCTAAGATGCCGCTAAAACGCAACATTGTGATGGTCACCGCTAGCCAAAAGAGTCCGCTGGGGCGTGTGATCATGGCGAACTCGATCACCCTGACGCCGGGAACCGTTTCGATGGACCTGATCGGCAACAAAATCAAAGTCCACGCGTTGTCGCTTGAAGAAGCCGAAGAAGACATGTCGGGCGACATGGACCGCCGAATCACACGGTTGGAACAGCAAGGCTCGCGACGACCCGCACAGTCGCGTGATCGATCGAGCGCGAAGCCATGACGATCAATATGTTTGGAGTCGCAAGCGCGGCAATGATCGTCACGATGGTGCTCGCTCTGATCCGAGCGATGCTTGGACCGACGGTATTCGACAGAGTGTTGGCGCTGAACATGTTTGGCACAAAGACCGTGCTGTTAATTTCGGTCGTCAGCTTCTTGACGCATCGTACTGACTTCCTAGACGTGGCACTGATGTACAGCCTGATGAACTTCATCGGCATGGTTGCGTTGCTGCGATTCACAACCATGTCCGCAACTCCGTTCAACCAAGAGAGCGAGTGATGGTGATGGACATCCTCAGTTGGGCTTTTCTGTTGTCCGGATCGGCATTTTCGATCATCGGCGGAATCGGAATTGTGCGTTTGCCCGAGTTCTTTTCGCGCATGCACGGTGCTGGCATCACGGACACGATGGGTGCGGGATTGATCACGATTGGCTTGATGTTCCAGGCTGATTCGTTCTTGGTTGGATTCAAACTGTTTGCGATTCTGTTCTTCCTGATGGTCACCAGCCCTAGCTCATGTTACGCACTTGCCCACTCGGCGCTGGTCCACGGCTTGAAACCTGTACTTGATGTGACAAAACCCAGTAACGGTGATTCGACGGCGTCCAACGACGAAGGATCCGGCTCATGATGGTGATCGAGTTTGCGATTCTGGGAATGCTGGTAACCACAGCGGTCACGATTGCTCGCATGCGAGACTTGTGGGCCGCCATCATGTTTACGGGAATCTACAGTTTCCTATCGGCAAGCTGGATGTTGCTGTTGGACGCTCCCGACGTATCGTTTACCGAAGCGGCCGTCGGCGCCGGCATCTCGACCGTCTTGATGCTCAGCACGTTGTCGTTGACCGGCAAAGAAGAGAAAAAGTCAAAACGTTTCGCGCCGATCCCATTCTTGGTGGTCACCGTGACGGGCTGTGCCTTGATCTACGGCACGCTGGACATGCCGCCGATGGGCGACCCGAATGACCCGATCCATCTGCATCCAGACCCTGGATTTGTCGAGCGATCGCAAACCGATATGCACGGAATGCCAAACGTGGTCACCGCCATTTTGGCCAGCTATCGAGGCTACGACACGCTGGGTGAAACGACCGTCGTATTGACCGCAGGGATCGCAGTCTTGTTGATCCTGCGACGCGGAAAAGAAGAACACGTGGAGGCAGAGCTATGACCGACTTTCCGATCATTCGCGTCGTCACGAAACTGCTGATCCCGTACATCCTGCTGTTCGCGTTCTACGTTCAATTCCACGGCGACTATGGTCCGGGCGGTGGATTCCAAGCGGGCGTTATCTTTGCCGCCGCAATCATTCTGTATGGATTGGTGTTTGGACTCGCCGCAGTCAAAAAGGTCGCGCCGCCAATCGTCATCGAAAAGTTGATGGCGGCGGGTGTGCTGGTGTACGCAGGCACGGGAATCGCAACCATCGCTCTTGGCGGCAAG
Organism: Rubripirellula reticaptiva; assembly: GCF_007860175.1. NCBI lineage: Bacteria > Pseudomonadati > Planctomycetota > Planctomycetia > Pirellulales > Pirellulaceae > Rubripirellula > Rubripirellula reticaptiva. Next base: position 632,289 of record NZ_SJPX01000005.1, read on the forward strand.
TTCCTGGACTATGACGTCTTAGAGCATCACTTTTTGACGGAGTACCATTTCCCCAGCGGTCAGCACTTGGGCATTTTCTTGGTCGAATGTGGCGTCGGGATTACGGTCACCGCCGTGATGACGATGATCTTCTACACCTTCGCTGGACGGAGGCAATCGCCATGAACATCAACCTGACTAGCGATCCCAACATCGGCATCTTTGCTTGGCAGTTTCAAGGACTGCTGAATTACTGGGTCGTTGTTTTCCTGATGATGATCGGTTTCTACATCGTCATCGCGAGAGGCAACTTGATCAAAACGATCTTGGGTTTGAACATTTTCCAGACCTCGGTGTTCTTGCTGTACATCACGATGGGAAAGATCAATGGAGGAACCGCACCGATCATTCCGCCCCACTTGGTCGCGAGTCACGGTAACGCTGCTGGCCACGGTGATGTGACGACTCATGGCGATGCTGCCATTCATGGTGAAGGCGTATCCCACGGTAATTCGGCGATCGATGAACATACCGAACTTGCAACCGAAGCGGCGACGATGATCTATTCAAATCCGCTGCCAAGTGTTTTGATGCTGACCGCAATCGTGGTAGGCATCGCTACGACGGCGACGGCGCTGGCGTTGATTGTTCGGATTCGCGAAGACTATGGCACGATCGAAGAAGACGAGATTCTTCAAATCGATCAGGCTGGAACGGATGGCAACCCGTGATCGAAGCACACCTGCCTGTCCTGTTGATCGTGCTTCCGATGATGGCAGCACCACTTTGCGTGTTGGCCGGAAACCGCAAGGCCGCCTATGGAATCGCGTTGCTAACGACCCTTGCCACGTTCGCCATCGGACTGCGTTTGATGTCGACGGTTCTTTCGACCGGCTCGATTCACTACGAAATCGGCGGCTGGGAACCTCCCTACGGCATCGAGTACGTCGTTGACTCGTTTAGCGCGTTTGTGATCTTGATCGTCTCGGCAATGGCGGCGATCACAATGATGTACGCTCCGCCAAGTCTCGACAAAGAAATTCTGCCGTCGAAACACTACCTGTTCTACGCCACGTTCTTGCTGTGCATGACAGGTCTACTTGGGATGTGCGTGACGGGTGACTTGTTCAACGTATTCGTGTTTCTCGAAATCTCGTCGCTATCGTCTTACGCACTGATCTCGCTCGGCAAGACCCGACGCGCACCTTTGGCGGCACTGCAGTACTTGATCCTGGGCAGCGTCGGCGCAACGTTCATCCTGATTGGTATCGGCTTGCTTTATCAAATGACCGGAACGTTGAACATGGTCGACATCGCGTCGCGGATCAACACAGTCAACGGTCCGCGAACGATGCTCGTAGCTTTGGCGTTCATGACGATTGGTTTGTACATCAAGATGGCGGTCTTTCCGCTGCACACTTGGTTGCCCAATGCATATACCTACGCACCTTCGGTGGTCACGGTGTTCGTGGCTGCGACGGCAACCAAAGTTTCCGTCTATGCCTTTGTTCGGTTGATCTACGGAATCGTGACGCCGGACTTTGCTTTCGAGACCTTGCCGTTGGATGCGGCCCTGCGATTGATGGCCTTTGTCGGAATCTTTGTGGCGTCGACTGCGGCGATCTTTCAAGACAATGTCAAACGACTTCTCGCCTACAGCAGCATTGCTCAGATCGGTTACATCCTGTTGGGCGTCAGCATGAACACACAAGCTGGATTGACCGGAGGGATCGCCCACATGTTCAATCACGCGATCATCAAGGGCGGCTTGTTCATGGTGGTTGGATGCTTTGCTATGCGATTGGGTTCGGTCCAGCTTAGCGACTGGAGAGGCGCAGGCCGCACGATGCCGTGGACCGCTTTTGCTTGGGCGGTGGGTGGACTCGGGTTGATCGGCGTTCCACTGACAGCGGGCTTCATCAGCAAATGGCTGCTGCTGACGGCAGCCTTCGAGTCCGAGCTTTGGCAAGTTGCCGTGCTGATGCTAATCAGTTCACTGCTGGCAATTGTCTACGTTTGGCGAGTCGTCGAAACACTCTACTTTTCAGAACCATCCGAAATAGCCAAAGCGGCCACCGACGCTCCCCTGCAAATGTTGGTTCCGACCTATGTCGTCATCGGTGCCACGGTATTGTTCGGAATCTGGACAACCTACTCCGCTGGCCTGGCGGCCAATGCGGCCGCCATGTTGTTGGGAGGCTCGCAATGATGTCGCCCGAGAATTTGATCGCTATTTGCCTGACGCTGCCGCTGTTGGCATTTGCGTTAAACTTTGCCTTTAGCAAGGTTCCGAATTTGCGAGAAGGCAGCACGGTGACGATCGCGACGATCGTGTTTGCCGCTGCATGGGCACTGTCGCGAAGTGTGTTCGCCGGACAACGCCCCGAGCTTGCGATTGGCGAGATCCTGCCTGGGTTTGCGATTCGATTTCAAGTCGAACCGCTGGGAATGCTGTTCGCGTTGGTCGCCACAGGATTGTGGATTCTGACCACGGTTTATGCAGCCGGATACATGCGTGGCCATCACGAAAAACATCAAACACGATTCTTTGGTTGTTTTGCGGTCGCAATCTTTGCGGCTTTGGCAGCAGCGTTTTCAGCCAACTTGTTCACGCTGTTCGTCGCCTACGAATTGATGACGGTTTCGACCTATCCCTTGGTGACTCACCACGGAGACGAAGAAGCTCGAGGCGGCGGCCGAGTCTACCTAGGCATCCTACTGTCCACGTCGATCGCGTTCTTCATGCTCGCGATCGCGTGGACAGGGTCAGTCGCGGGAACGTTGGATTTTCGCGCCGGCGGCATCCTGAGCGATGCCTACAAGTCCGGTTCGATTTCACAGACCGGACTAGGCGTTTTGCTGGGGTTGTACGCGTTTGGAATTGGTAAAGCCGCGCTAATGCCGTTCCACCGTTGGTTGCCGGCGGCCATGGTGGCCCCCACACCGGTCAGCGCTTTGCTGCACGCAGTAGCCGTCGTCAAGGTTGGCGTTTTTTCAGTGATGAAGGTCGCCATTTATATTTTTGGCATCGACCTGCTGCACTCGTCCGGTGTGAATGTTTGGCTGATGTACGTTGCCGGCTACACTTTGCTAGTGGCGTCGCTGGTGGCGATGACCAAAGACAACTTAAAAGCGCGTCTTGCCTATTCAACGATTGGCCAGTTGGCGTACATCACGCTGGGCGCCGCGATCGCCAACCCGTCAGCGGTGATCGGTGGCGGCATGCACATTGCGATGCACGCCGTCGGCAAGATCACGCTGTTCTTTTGCGCTGGTGCGATTTACGTGGCCGCGCACAAGAAAAACATCAGCGACATGCGGGGTCTTGGCCGCCAAATGCCCTACACATTTGCCGCTTTCGCGATCGCATCGATCAGCATCATTGGGCTGCCGCCGGGCGGCGGTGCGTGGAGCAAATGGTTCCTGGCGATCGGTACGGTTGAAAGCGGCCACTATGCATTAACCGCCGCGTTGATGATCAGTTCGCTGCTGAACATCGCCTACTTGGTTCCGATTCCGGTACTGGCGTTCATGTCGCCGCCGGAGGATTCGGATTCCACCAAAACTATCCACGAAGCACCGCTGGCGTGTGTGATTCCGTTGTGTATGACAGCTATCGGCAGCGTGCTGTTGTTCTTCGCCGCCGAGTCGATTTACGAAGTGCTGCTGCCAATCACAAAGTGAGCCAACGTCCTGCCGCAATCAGGAAGCAAACATCATGAACCATCACAAAACTGATTCGGAACCAAGTTGGTTCGAACGTCCAGCAAACATCAATCGGATGATTGGCGCGTTGGTGGTGGTGTGTGCTGGATTGGTCGCAGCCGATTGGTTTTACGAAAACCCACATCCTCATTTCGATTTAGAAACTTCGTTTGGCTTCCAGGCCTGGTTTGGGTTCGTCGCGTTTATCGTCGTCGTATTCCTAGGGCGACTGCTTCGTTTGCTTGTCAGCAAACCGGAGGACTATTATGAACGTCGTCGCTAACCTGCCACCTGGCTTGATCATGATCGTTGGCGGCCTTTTGCTGCTGGCGGTGCCGCGTAAATTCCAAAGCGCCGGTGCGTTGATCGTTTCGGTGATCAGCTTGATCTGTTTTCTGTTTTTGGGTGAAGCCAACTTCGGCAACGTTGACCTGTTCGGCGCCTCGCTGAACATGGTTCGAATCGACATGTACAGCCGCGTCTTTGGATTGGTATTCCACGGTGCTGCGATCATTGCGGCCATCTATGCGCTGCATGTTCGTGATTCGAAACAGCACGTTGCTGGAATGATCTACGCCGGCGCTGCGATCGGCGCGGCCTGTGCGGGCGATCTGGTGACGCTGTTTGTATACTGGGAACTAACGGCAATTTCGAGCGTCATTTTGGTTTGGGCGACTGGTACGACAAAGTCCTACCGATCGGGAATGCGTTACCTGATCATACAAGTCACATCGGGCGTGCTGTTGCTATCCGGCGCCATTTTTCAACATGTCCAAACCGGCTCGCTTGCGTTCGAGAGCTTTGTCGTCGAAGGCGAACCGCTATCGATCGCTGCGATGTTAGTGCTCGGTGCATTCGGAATTAAATGTGCGTTCCCACTGTTGCACAACTGGCTGCAAGACGCGTATCCCAACGCAACTCCGACCGGCACAGTGTTTCTCAGTGCGTTCACGACCAAGCTTGCGGTTTATTCGTTGATTCGCGGCTTTGCGGGCTACGAGCCGCTGATTTGGATTGGATGCGCGATGACATTGTTTCCGATCGTTTTTGCCGTGATCGAAAACGACTTACGCCGTGTGCTGGCTTACAGCCTGAACAACCAACTGGGGTTCATGGTCGTTGGCATTGGAATCGGCAGCGAACTGGCGCTCAATGGAACAGTTGCGCACGCGTTTTGCCATATCATCTATAAATCGCTGCTATTCATGTCGATGGGCGCGGTGATGTTACGAGTCGGAACCACCAAGGCAACGGAACTCGGTGGTCTGCACAAATCGATGCCGTGGACAACGCTGTTTTGCATCATCGGTGCTGGTGCGATTTCAGGCTTTCCGCTGCTAAGTGGCTTCATCAGCAAGTCAATGATCATTTCTGCGGCCGCCGAAGAGCACATATTTTGGGTTTGGATTGTATTGCTGATTGCATCGGCTGGGGTGATGGAACACTCGGGGATCAAGATCCCTTTCTTTGCTTTCTTTGCACACGACAGCGGCAAGCGAGTCAAAGAAGCTCCGATGAACATGTTGGTTGCGATGGGAATCGCCGCCGCACTGTGCGTCGGACTAGGCGTGGCCTATCCGCTGCTGTACCGAATCCTGCCGTTTGACATCGACTATCACCCCTATACCGTGACTCACGTGGTGACTCAGTTACAGCTTCTGATGTTCGCCGGGTTAGCGTTCGTGGTGCTAATGAAAACGGGACTCTATCCCGCTGAAAAACGCGCCACTGTGCTAGACACCGATTGGGTCTATCGAGTCGCAATGGCAAAGCTGGTGCGAGGCTTCGGCGCAACCGTCGAAGCAGTCGACGGAACGCTGCGGGACGACACAACGCTAGTCCTGCGTGGCATGCGAAAACAGGCCCGCATTGTCTTTAACGATCGTGGGATTCTTGGTGGAACGTGGTCAAGTAGCACAATGACGTTCTGGGCTGCCGTGCTGTTGGCGGCATGCTTGGTGATGTACTACGTCTAACGAACAAGAAACCGGGCTTCCAATTGTTCTTGAAAACGCAAAAGTCTAAACGACTTTTGTAGCGCAAATCGGCGACGTTAAATCAGCATTCCAGTTTTCGGGCTGGCGCAGCCGAGGGGCCTTTCCCTGCGAATCGCTTGCGACAGAACTCGGTGATATTCTTTCCTAGCTTTAACGCTTGGTGAGCCGCAGAAATCAGCGGCGGTCGACAGAGATGCCCGTGTCGATTGGTTTGAACCACATCACCCGAACCGATATCCAGAGCGGTCAAACAGCCACCGCCGAAACAGTACGTGTCGATGCATACCAGGTGACCAGCATCCAAGATACGATTTTCGGGCTGGGGCGTGTGTCCCACAATGACTCGCTTGCCGCTTTGATGCGGTTCCGGCAATGGTGACGGCAGGTGCGTCCAGAATAGAGTCATGTCGGTCTGGGCGTGCATCGCCAAATCATGCACGTAGTTTGCATGAGCGAAGATTTCAGTCGGCGTTTCGTAGAAGGGTGACAATTGCTGAAAAAAGCTCAAATGCTCGGCCGGAATTTTCTCGGTGCTACCGCCATAGCTTGCCACCGTCGACTGGCCACCGTTATCGAGCCAAACTCGGTCATCCAAACCGCCAATCACGACGCCCATCAGCATGATTTCGTGATTGCCTCGTAGGGCTACCACATTACACCGATCTCGAAGAGCGATGACTTGGTCAACGACGTCGCGACTATCAGGCCCTCGGTCGATGTAATCGCCTAGAAAAATCAGTTGATCCTGCGGCTTTGGATCGATCGCGTCGATCAGGCCTCGAAGAGCCTTAGCGCAGCCATGGATGTCTCCGATAGCAATTCGTCGCATAGGAAGGTCCACTTGCGTTCGCGGCGGATAGTTGATTGATGTTAGCGGGCAATGATAACCGAAATAATATCGTTTTAATTCATTGCCGAGTCACCAAAACGCACTCCTGGCGCGATCTCGGACAGAATATCGTGCCCACACTGCCGAACCGCTCGCTCCCAACACAGGTCGGGGTCGCCAAACATGATCTCGGGATCCGCATCGCCCGCCAGCCAACCGCCGACACGCAGTTCTTCGTCCAACTGGCCTGGCCCCCATCCGCTGTAATGGGCAACGTACCGAACACGAGCGTCAGGACGCTTCAGCAGAATCCGCAGGTGATCGTCGTCACCGGTGATCCAGGCCGGCGGGTTACCGAGTTCGATCGACAGCGACCCCCACGGCTCGGCCGGATGATCGTGCAGAGTGAACTTTGAACCCTCGCTCAGCGCTTGTCCGGGCGGCATCGGCTGGCCGGTGGGATCGAACGGACCACAGGGTTCTCCAACGCCCGCCAAATCGTGAAGCGCCAGCAGCGGACCATCGACAGGTCCACCACGATAGATTTGGTCGTCATCGCGAGGACGCCCTTCGGCAGGCGACATTTCGACCAAGTCACGAAACCGGCGATCGGTGGGGCGATTGATCGTCAATCCAAAAGCGCCTTCAACATCGTGACGGATGATGAACACGACCGAACGCAGGAAATTGCCGTCGCTCAGGTACGGCGACGCGATCAGCAATCGACCAGAAAGATTGGCTGGCATGGGTCGATTCCCCGTATTTCGAATGAGTGGGTAAGTCTTCGTGGTCTTGCCGAAGTATAAGCACACCTCGGCAAGCGAACGCACGAACACCTAAATTTTATTGCGTCAGCCACACTAATGGCCATCAGTCATGACGGTTAGCGGAAGCTAAAAGCTCGTAACGATCGAGCGGACAGAGCTGGCTCGATCGAATTCAACGACCATCCCAAACCAGACTTGCAGATCTGGTTCTATCTTTCACGTCAAAGCAATCGCAGCAAGGGCGAACGCTCGGCCGTCCAACGGTTGCCTGCCCTACTTCGCTTGTCTGTTGAGCGGCTCGTCGACGACCATCGCAGCGGGAAAATTAGCGGCTGCTTTGCCGCCCTTTTCTAACCAGCGTTTGTTTTGCGAACCGCCCGATGGCTGGTTCATCGGGATGTCCATCCCGCCCGCATCGCCGAGCATCTTGTACAGCTCGTTCTCCATTTCCTTGGCGACTGACTTGTATTCAGGATCGTACAGCAAGTTCTTCTTTTCACCTGGATCGGTTGTCAGGTCATAGAGTTCATCCGCATCCCACAATCCGTAATACGTGATGTATTTGAAACGGTCACCACGCAGAGCAAACTGAGTCGGCGTTTGTGGGAAGTTCTTTTCCCAGTAATAGACGTACAAAAAGTTCTGACGCCAATCCATGTTGGGGTTGTTGGGCAAGTCAAGAAAACTGTTTCCATCGATGTAGTCGGGCGTTTCCAAGCCAGCCGCATGCAGCACCGTCGGGCCGACATCAATGTTGCCGATCACTTTCTCGACGACCGTGCCGCCTTGGTACAGATCAGGACAGTGCATCATCATCGGAACCCGCATCGATTCTTCGTACGAAACTCGCTTGTCGATCAAGCCGTGCTCGCCCCACATGAAACCGTTGTCGCCCATGTAGATCACCAGCGTTTCATCGTGAACGCCCATGTCCTTTAACTTTTGCATCACTCGCCCCACGCTATCGTCAACGGCCAACAGCGACTCACAGTAGCGACGGTACAAGTAATCGAGCCCATTATCGCTGTGATAACTGAAGTCAATTCCGTGCCAGCTATTGCGTTGGTCACGCACCCAGCGAGGCGAATTATCTTCGGCCGTGATGCCTTCACCGCGAGGCAGAAAGCTAAGGTCGGCATCGGCATAGCGTCCCGCATGTCGCTCGGCGGGGGTGAAATTGCTGTGCACGGCTTTGTGCGACAAGTACATAAAGAACGGCTTGCCCGTATCCTTTTGCGCGTCCAGCCAATCGACGGCGTAGTCGGTCATTTCGTCGGTGATGTAACCCTTCTGTTTGACTCGTTCGCCGTTGACGTTCAATGTGTAGTTTGGTCCCGGCGGCAAGTAATTGCCCTGACCTTTGAAACTGATCCAATGATCAAACCCCGGACGCCGATCGTCATTATTGGCCCCCATGTGCCACTTGCCGATGTAGGCGGTTTGGTAACCTTCACGCTGTAAGTATTGAGGAAAGAAAATCGTTCCCTCGGGGACAAGTCGGTTGTTGTCGATCACGCGGTGTTTGTGTGTGTACAGTCCGGTCAGAATCGATGCCCGGCTCGGTGAACACAGCGACGTGGTCACGAAAGCGTTCTTCAAGTGAACGCCGCCGGAGGCCAATTTGTCCAGGTTTGGAGTCTCCAGAAACGGATGCCCCATGAACCCCATCGCGTCGTAACGATGGTCATCAGTCAAAATGAAGATGACATTGCGAGGCTTGACGCCATCGCGGGCTGGCGTCGCTGGCAGGTCAGCACTGGATGCGACCATGCTGGCATGGGCCATCACAACCGCGACAATCGATAAGGTCATCGCAAATCGAACTGCAGCAAAATTTGTCCGCATCAACCGAAAACTCCGAGTAAGCGTAAGAAGTACGTCTGGAGGGCAGAATTGCTGCCCAGACCGACATACTAACGTAACTACAATACCGATCGCGACTTGCTTTTCAACGAAACTTCGACCGTGCTGGTTGGTTCAAACGACTATGAACACACGCTCCTTCGCCTTTATGGCCCTGACCCTGTTGGTAACGATTCCTGTCGTGGCTCAACCGCCATTCGGCGGCGGTGATCGAGGCGGTGGTCGTGGTGATCGTGGCGGAGACGCCGGTGGTGGCCGAGGCGGAGCCCCAGGTGGCGATCGAGGCGGATTTCCTAGCGGTGGTCGAGGTGGACCGCCCGGAGGCGAAGGAGATCGCGCCAGCCGCGGTGGTGGCGGCTTTGACCCTAGTTCGATCCTCGAACGACTCGACGCCAACGGAAACGGCGTCCTGGATCCCGACGAACAACAGGGCCCGGCGTCGTTCCTGATCGGACGACTGCAACAGAGTGACCCCAGCATCAAGCCAGGCTCGCCGATCAAAATCTCGAAACTGAAGGAAGGCTTCGAGAAAATGCGGGGCGGAGGCGATTCAAATTCTCGCGGAGGCGGTGACACGTCCAACCGCAACGCCGCAGACGAAGCGTTGATGGTGGAATTGCTGGTTCCCGGATTTGGCGAAGAATCCTTGGCGGCCCCGCTGCTAGGCTTCGGTCCCAAAGCCGAAATGCTGTCGGTCCCTGTGACCGATGCCGACCGCGCCCAGGCTGCCGAAAGCATGCGGCGATACGACCGCAACGGAAACGGTTTCATCGAAAAAAGTGAACTCAGCAGCCGAATGTCGGGGAATCCAATGGACTTCGACCGCAACCGAGACGAAAAGTTGACGCTAGACGAATTGGCGGTCCGCTATGCTCGGCGCCGCGAAGGCGAAGAAGAAGCGAAAAAGAACAGCAAGAAGGACAAAAAACGTAGCCGCGACGACGATCAAGCCGGCGAAGTCGTCGACGTCTTCTCGGGGCGAAACTCGTACCGTCCAACCTCGGGCCGAAAAGCACCAGAAGGCTTGCCGGGGTACTTCACCGACAAAGATGCCAATGGTGACGGTCAGATCTCGATGGCCGAATTTACCACCGAGTGGAATGATGACGCGGTCGCCGAGTTCTTTGATTCGGACTTCAATCGCGACGGAGTGATCACGACCGACGAGGCTCTTCGGGCGGTCGAACAGGGCCCCGTGTCGAAATTGCTGGCGTCGATGTCGGGCAGTTCAGCGGGCTCGTCCGGTTCGAGTTCGGCGACCGGATCCAGTTCCGGCGACGGGGCCGCAGCCGCTGCGTCGGGCGGCAACGCAGATCCGAAGTACGTCAAAGTGGTCCAGCGAATTGTCCAGAGATATGACAGCAACAACGACGGAACTCTGACCGCCTCGGAATGGGAAAAAATGCTGATGAGCCCCGCGGCGGCCGATGCCAACCGCGACGGACGCATTTCGGTCGAGGAATACGCTTTGTGGATGCAGTCGAACCAGAAAAAGCGATAACCCGGCCAGACCTTATCAACGACACCGAATGCGGCTATAATCAAGGGTGTGAATTGACAGTTAATACGTGTGCGAAGGAACATCCATGTCGGTCGGTGAAGGTTTAGAAGACGTCACAATCAAGGTCTCGCCCGAAGATTTGGATGATGACGGTTTCATCAGCATCTGGAACATCGCCTCGTCGTCCTGCGAAGGCGATACGGCCCAGTCGCGTGCTCTCGCAGCCGCTTTGCTGGGATTTTTGTGCAAGAAAGGCTGTGATTTCGTCGTCACCAGCACCGCGAATGCGGATTACTTGGACAGCCAGTTCGAAAAAGACAACAAGGTTTTGTACGCCTGGAAAGCCGACAGCGAGATGGTCGACTTGGTGTCGCAGCACGCCGAAGTCCCTTTCAAGGCGTTCAGCAGCTTCCTGGTCAACCAGAAATTCAACGCGACCACCAACTACAGTCCACGGCGGATTGACCGAGTTGAGTGGTTCCAAAACATGTGGTCAGTCGGCTAAGGGATTCCCTAAGCCGTGTCCCAGCCCAACGATATGACGTCCCGCGAAACGGGGTTCGACAAAGCTTCGACCGGCAACACGAGGCCCGAGAACGCGTACGCGCCGGACAGTCGATTCGCGAGAAATCAGTTCGGCCCGAACTCTGGTCCACCCAACGAAACAAAGAACGGCCGATGCCTCCTGTTTGGATGCGTCGGCGTTTTCGTGGGTGGACTGCTGCTGATCGTTTGCGCTGGCTTTGCAACCTACTCGACAGTCCGCAAACAGGTCGAAAAGTACACTTCGACCCAACCGATGGAATTGCCCACGGTTCAGTACAGCGAAGAAAAACTCACCGAACTGGAAAACCGTCTCGAAAGTTTCCAGTCGACGCTTGAGGTCGATGATTCGACGGACCAGGAAAGCCCAGGTTCGGCCGAAAGTGTCGCCGCGTCTACTGGCGAAGTTGCTGCCGCCAACGACACCGAAAACATTGCATCGCCTCGCGAGATCAGGTTGTCGGCCGACGACATCAATGCCCTGATCGCGAAAGAAGAAAAACTGCGCGGCAAGGTTCTCGTGCGTATCGACGACGGCAAAGTTTCCGGTGACATCAGCCTGCCGACAGACTCATTCTTGCCAGGATCCAAGGGGCGATACTTTAACGGTTCAGGCACTTTCGACGTTTCACTTGAAGACGGGGTCTTGATGGTGCGACTAGTATCGGCATCCGTCAACGACGAACCGATTCCGGACGCTTTCTTGAACGGTATCAAGGACGAGAACCTGGCCAAAGAAATCTACAAAAATGAAAAGAACGCTAAGATCATCCGCCGCTTCGATTCGATCCGCGTCGAAGACGACAAAATCATCGCAAAGCTAAAAGACGGCGCGTAGAGCGGGCCTGCAAATGACGCCCCCCCCGTGGCACCGCCACTCCGCTGGTGTATCAGCGCAACTCGGCCACGCGCAACTTAGCACTGCGCGATCTGGGGTTTCGGCGAATTTCGTCATCTGTCGGACGCAGTGGTTTTTTCGTCAAGACATTCCACCGCTCGTCGTCACGAAACGCGTTTTTTACGATCCGGTCTTCCAACGAATGAAAACTGATCACGACCAAACGACCGCCGGGTGACAACCAATCCGGCGACGCCTTGATCGTTCGCTCCATAATGCCAAGTTCATCGTTGACCACGATACGCAAAGCCTGAAACGTTCGCGTCGCAGGATGGATGTTGTGATTCTTGCTCGTCGGGACACATCGGCGACAAATCTCGACCAAGTCGTTCACCGTCTTTACCGGATTCTCTTTCCGACGCCGCATCACGATCTCGCGAGCGATCCGACGACTGCATCGCTCTTCGCCGTACTGATAGATCGCGTTGGCAATCTCGTCCTCCTTTTTCCAGGCCAGCCAATCCGATGCCGGGTCGCCATTCTCGGGATCGAATCGTAAATCCAGCGGTCCATCGGCATTGAAACTAAAGCCACGATTCGCGTCAGCCAGTTGGTCGCTGGAAAGCCCAACGTCCAACAAAATCGCGTCCGCCTTGGTGATTTCCATGGCTTCGAGAGCTTTGGGAATCTTTTCGTAGCTTCCCAAAAACACCGTCAATCGCGGATCATGTTGCTCGCTATCGACTCGTTCACTGACCAACGGATCGCGATCAAGACCGATGACGACACCTTCGCCAGGCGGCAACTTTTTGACCAGCAAAGCCGAGTGACCACCGCCACCGTAGGTGCCGTCAACGATGACTTGCGGCGAATGTCCTGTCATCCACTCGACAACTTCGTCGGGCATCACCGGCACATGCACGGTTTCCGCCAACGTTTCGCTTCCGACAGATTCGCTACCAAGATTCTTGTTCGAGTCGACTTCCAATGAATTGGATTCCGAGGTGTTTGATTCAGTTGACAAGCGAGACACTCTTGCTGCAGTGAAGGGCTTCTTCCATGTGATCGCTGATCTCGCGCAGTCGTGTTGGCCCGCCGCCGCCGACCTCGGCCGCCAACCAACCCGTGAATTCAACATCGTGCAGCGCCGTTTCAACCGACGTCCAATCGATGTCGCCTTCGGTAATGTTGGTGAACTTATTTTCGGCGCGAGAGAAGCCTTTGATGTCCAGCTTCTTGATTCGCTTTCCAAGAGTGCGAATCCACTGCGCCGGATCGCCATACTTCCAGTGGTTACCGATATCGAATTGGACACCGACCCAGGGCGAATCAAACGCGTCGACGAACTTGGCCAACTCGTCTGCGGTTTGATCATTCGGGCCATCGTGAACGTAAAGAAAATCGTTCCAAACGTTCTCGATCAAAATCGAAACGCTGTGCTTTTCAGCGACTGGAATGGCTTCGCGAATCGCCGCCATCGCGCGTTCGTAAACCTCGGCGTCGGAACCGTCTTTGCCGTGCGCGGGAACCAACAACATCGACTCGCCGCCAACCGCAGCAGTTTCTTCGATGCCTTTCTTTAACTTTTCGAGTGCCGTGGCACGCACGGCCGGGTCGGGATCGCTGTGCCGCTCGCCCCAGTGATAGCCGCCGACCGAACCGTCGATGATGATGCCGCTGGACTTTGCCGCAGCTTTTGCTTCGTCGATGTCGACACCGGGCACGTTCACTTCGACGCCTTCGAAACCAGCTTCCTTGGCAACGGCAAATCGATCAGCCAAGGTTCCCTTGTTCCCGAGCATTCCAACCTTCAGCGTTTTCCGCAGCCACGGCGAGGCAGTCTCGTCCGCGAAACATGGACGGACGATCGAGGCGCCGGCTACTCCTATGATCCCGGTGCCAACCGTTTTCAAAAAATTTCGCCGACCGGGCATGATTGGCTGATTCATCGACGTGTTCTCGCAGGAGGGGGGAGCATTAGGGGAATGGTGGACGACGCACTGCGTCCTAACCAAGTCCCTATCCTACCTGCCTGCCGATTACCCGACTAGCAATCGTGCCGTTGGATCGATGATTTCCGCATCGCTTTCCAAATTGTCGGATTCGCACAAGTCAATATTCGGCCGCAACGTGGCAAAGTACAACAAGCACGTGATCGCGATGCCAATGCTGCAAACGATCCAAATCGGTTGATAAGCTGGTCCGGTCTCGGTTGCGGTCAAGAACAACGACGCCCCCTCCCAAGATCCATCCGCAATTCGCTCCATCGAAACCGAAAGCGCATTATTGGTGAAGTGGATCAGGATTCCAGGCAAAACGCTGCCCGTGCGAAGAGCGATAAAGCCCAACAATACTCCCATCATCGTCGCCGCAATCGACTGCTGCAGCACGCCATGCGAGATCCCAAACATCAACGCCGAAATCAGAACGGCGCGAAGGTGGTGTCGCTCGCGAACGAGTCCACCAAAGATGAAACCGCGGAAGGCAAGTTCTTCGCAAACCGCCGGAACAAATGCCATCAAGAAAATGACCGTCATCCAAGGCGCTGTGGAAATCTGGTCCGTGAACGGCTTCATCGCGGCAATGGCCTGCTCGCTGATTGGATACGTGTAACTGATCCACTGGGCCAACATCACGTACAACGGATGCAGCGTCACGCCCAACAACACCGCCATTGGAAACGTGGTCCAGTGCGACATCCGAATCCGAAGACTCTTTCGCAGCGATGTGGTCATCATCGTCGCCATCAATAACGCCGGTGCCAAAATCATTCCAATCTGCGGCAACATGATCAGCTTGGCAAAGCCTGCGATCGATGTAGGCATTTCGGTGACGGCCAGCTTACCAAAAAACAACGCCACCAAAATCATGGCACCGCATGCAAAGGCTTGCGACGGAGTCGCTGCGGTTTGGCGGTCTCGCCAAAGGTGACGAACCCAACCACGCAGTTCCCATTGATCGCTGCCGCCGAATAGAACGGCTTCGTCTTCAAATTGCCGGCGCACCCATGAAACGGCCAACCACAAACATCCTGCGGTCACTCCGGCCACCATCGGCAAGTGCCAAAGCGCGTGGGCATATTGTCCTTCGACGAGTGCTCGCACCATCAAGAACATTCCCGTCACGGGAATCAAGCTGGTACCTGCGGTCAGCGTTGTGCCAGGCAACATCGGCAACATCACCAATGGCAATGTCACCATCATCAGCGGCATCAAATAGTACTGACCTTCTTTGCTGCTTCGCGCCATCGCCGCAACCGCCAGCGCCAAAGCACTGAACAGCGCCGACAACGGCACCAGCGCCACCAACAACCATAACATCGGGATGATCGGCGGTGACCCAATCGATCCGCCGACACCGATTTGTTTAAATACAAAGGAACTGGTGACCAACATGCTGGACGCGTTCAAGATCGCCGTCATCATGCTGAAGGTCGTCACGGCGCCAAGCTTGCCCCACACGATTTCGCTGCGAAGCGCCGGGCTACACAGCAGTGTTTCAAGCGTCCCGCGTTCTTTTTCGCCGGCCACCAAGTCGATCGCCGGATAGAACGCGCCGGTCATCGCCCACACCAACATGATGAACGGCAACAACTTGCTCCAAAGCGCTGTTTCACGTGTGCGTTCGGGCGCAATGTCGATGTCCGATAGTTTAAACGGCGACAACATTTTGATGTCGACACCCGAATCACTCAGCCGGTCTTGAACCCAACCACTTTGCCACTTCGACATGATCCGGGTTACACGGTCACGTGCCACCATTGATTGGTCAGATGCGACGTTGTAGAGCAATTGAATCGATGCCGAGTCTTCTTCCGCTCGCTTTTCGGGATCAGCAAAACCAGGCGGAATGATCAGCACGACGTCAAATGCACCGTCGCTGACCCAACCCTTTGCCTTTTGGTCCAAATCGCCAGTGATCGAAGCTTCTTTCCACTGATACGTAATTAGTTCTAGTCGATCGTCATCATCGGCCAGTCCATCTGCAAACACACGGTTATCGGTGTCGATCAGTGGTGGCACATCGGACAAATGATCCGTGCCGACGACACAAACCGATGTCTGGTGTTGACGTGTGAATTGTGCGATCTGCAGCAACAGGGTTCCGACCAGCGGATACAACAGAATCGGCAGGATCGCGATCGTGAATAGTGTTCGCCGGTCACGAAGCTGGTCACGCATTTCCCGTGCATAGATCAACCACACTGCGGACCAGCGCGGCTTACCGGCCTTACGCGCGGCTTTTCGTTTTGCTTCGGAATTCGCACTCATTACGAAACTCCTCCTATCATCGACATTTCATCCAACTCAGCTTCTTCGTGGCGACTCAACAGCCCAAAGAAGAGTTCCTCGAAGTCATCTTCTTGATGCCGTGATCGTAATTCAACCAGCGTCCCCGAATCTAAGATCCGGCCGCGGTGCATGATCGCAATGCGATCGCAGAGCCGTTCGACTTCGCTCATGATGTGAGTCGAAAAGATCAAACACTTTCCTGATTCTCGCAGCGTGCGAACGACGCTCAGCAAATTTCGAGCGACCAACACGTCCAGCCCCAACGTGGCTTCGTCAAAGATCAAAACAGGAGGATCGTGAACCATCGCCCGGGCAATCGAGACCTTTTGCTTCATCCCCGTCGACATCTTCGATCCAGGAACGTCGCGAAACTCGTTCATTCGCAATTGAGTAAACAACGTTTCAAGCCGGTCGCGTAATTCAGCCTTTGGCATCCCGTGCAACTTGCCAAAGTAGTTGACCATTTCCCATGCCGTCATGCGGTCGTAGATCGCTGTGTTGTTGCTGACGAACCCGATATTGCGACGCACTTCGGCGGCGTCTCGAATCACGTCGAAGCCTGCGACCGTCGCGATGCCGTGCGTCGGTGTCAGTACCGTCGACAAAATCCGCATAACCGTCGTTTTGCCAGCGCCGTTAGCACCGAGGAGCCCAAAAATCTCACCGGGCCTGACCGAGAATGACACGCGATCAACGGCGACAAAAGATCCGCGACTCAGATCCTCATACGTTTTTGTCAGATGCTGAACGTGGATCATGGCCGTCTCTCTACAAGGTCAAGGGCGAAGAATGTGCGCAGTACGCAGCGCAATGCAACGCGCGATACCTGAGGTTAGCTCGCCCGAGCGCGCAGCGAAGAGTCAGATTGATCCAATCTGCTGATTCCGTAGCCGCATGCCTGTGCAATCGTCACGAGTGGTACCAATGTCGGCATCACCTGTAGGCGGGGGAAGCGTTTCCCGTCCGTCGACGATGACCGATCCGTGCTGCCCTATCCGTGCTGCCCGATCCGTGCGGAAAGCTAGTCTTTCACCTGCAAGCGAACGACTGGACCAGTAACGGTCGCTAGTGATTCAATTTCCAGAGTTGCTTTGCGAGCAGCACCGGCGGTTGCTTCGTGTGTCATCACAACCAAGGTAACCGGATCGATCTGGGGATCATTTGATCCGTCAGCTTCGTCCGATGTTTCGTGCTGGATCACCGACGCAATCGAAATGCCGTGCTTCGCAAGCACCGTCGCAATCGAAGCCAACGTTCCCGGATGATTCGAAACGGGCAAACGGAAGTAGTAGCGACCAACCAAAGTATCCGCGTCTCGCAACTTGACTCGCGGCGGTTGATCGATCGAAAAATACTCCAGCGTTTGGAACGTCAATCGAGTCCGACCGACGGCCGTGTCGATCAGGTCAGCGACCACTGCCGATGCCGTCGGCATCTGCCCCGCGCCCAGACCGTGATAGAAGACAGGCCCGACCGCATCACCGATGACCCGAATCGCGTTGAACGCATCGCGAACTTCGGCAAGCGGCGTGCCGATCTTGACCAACGTTGGGCCAACCGAGAGCTCAAGACCATCGTCGGCGAGTTTAGCGACGCCCAGCAACTTGATTCGGTACCCCAGTTTGCGAGCATACGTCAAATCATCCGCGGCCAAGCCATCAATGCCTACTCGCGGAATGTCGTTCCAGTCCACCGTGGCGCCGAACGCCAAGTGGGCAAGAATCGCCAATTTCTGCGCTGCGTCGCTGCCGTCAACGTCCATGGCCGGATCGGCTTCGGCGTAGCCAAGTTTTTGGGCTTGGCGAACGACATCGTCGTACGAAGCGCCGCGTTCGTCCATTTGCGTGACGATGAAGTTGCTGGTGCCGTTGAGAATGCCTTCCAGCGAAACAATTTGGTTGGCCGACAAACACTGGCTGATGTTTGCGATGATCGGGATGCCGCCAGCGACCGAGGCTTCGAAGGCGATGCTGCGGCCAAGTTCGCGGGCTCGGTTGAACAGCTCCGGTCCGTGCTGGGCCAACAGTGCTTTGTTGGCAGTGACAATGTCCTTGCCGGCTTCCAGGAGGTCCAGCATGATCGTTCGTGCCGGCTCCAGCCCGCCTATCAACTGGGCAACGACCGTGATTTCTGGGTCGTTCAGTACGTCAGCGATCGAATCAGTCACGACGCCGTCAGGCAGTTCAACGTCGCGAGGCTTCTGAAGATCACGGACAACTGCCTTTTTCAGCCACAGTGTCCGCCCGGCATGCCGCGATGTGCGGTCGCCATGATCGAGCAACAAGCGGGCGACGCCGGTGCCGACGGTGCCCATTCCAACGATTGCGATGTTTGTCTTTTCCATGATCGGGATCTTAATCCGACGACGGAAAGTCCGCGACCCGTAACCAACCTTCCATTGCCACAAGCCGCCAATCAGGTCACAATCTTCCCCACGCGCCCGTAGCTCAGTTGGATAGAGCATCGCACTTCTAATGCGGCGGTCGCAGGTTCGAATCCTGCCGGGCGTGCTGGTTGATGGTCGCGATTTCCAGGTCGCAATGGCGGTCTGTGGCCGGAGACGGGTTTTCTTTCCGGGCGTCGATCCCGGATGGGGCTGATTTCCCACGAACTCTGATCGAGCCATTGGAGACTCTACCGCAGGGATGGTTGGCTTGGATTCTTAGCCACCCATCTCGGTACAAGACGTGCCTGCACCGTTGATCAAGCAAGCAACAGGCCACGCAAACGGTAATCCCAGCGCAGCCGTACTCTTCTTCCTGCTTCCTACGAATTACCCAGTAGGTCAACTCAAAACAAGCCCGCCTAGGGACCGAAGTCAATCGCAGTGTCTGTACACGACCTCATTCAAAGTGTGGGAAATTTCAGACCGAGTACCGACACGTTTGCGATGAAGAATGGAATCGAGGGGCACTTGATGAGACGTTTGCGGAAAAACCAACTCCGATCTTCTCGCCGCCGAACGGCGCGAAGATTGCTGGTTCTTTTGATCGCATCGGCATCGCCGGCCGGACAATCTGTATATGCGCAGGTCCCCACTGGCGCCGACGTGGTGGCTGGACAGGTTGCCATTTCCGAAGCCGGAAACGCACTGAACATCCACGCCGCGACCACTCGCGCAATCGTCAACTGGGATTCGTTCAGTCTCGGCGCGGGAAATGTTGCCAACTTCAATCTGCCCGATGCCAACTCCGCGATCCTGAACCGCGTGACGTCACCAAGCATGCCGTCAACGATCGCTGGCGCGGTCAACTCGAACGGGCATGTCTATCTCGTCAATCCATCGGGCATCGTGGTCAGCTCGTCGGGCATGGTGAATACGAACGGATTCACGGCGTCAACGTTTGACATTGCGAACCAAGACTTCATGGACGGCGGTGCGTTGACTTTTGCGGATAACGGATCGAAGTCGTCGATCGTCAACAACGGGACGATCGCGACAGGCTCCGGTGGGGCTCACTTGATCGCGAACGAAATCGCGAACCACGGCACGCTGACTTCCAATGGCGGGAACATCACGTTGTCGGGCGGCGGACGAGTGACTCTCGACAATGGTGTGACGTACGTCCAGCCAACGCTGGAAACGCTTGCCAGCGGTATCAGTCCGACCGCAGGCTTGATTCAGAATACAGGGACGATTCGCGCGACCGGCGCAGCGACGAGCGGTGGCGAGGTCTATTTGGTGAATCCGAATGGCA
This sequence comes from Rubripirellula reticaptiva, assembly GCF_007860175.1. NCBI lineage: Bacteria > Pseudomonadati > Planctomycetota > Planctomycetia > Pirellulales > Pirellulaceae > Rubripirellula > Rubripirellula reticaptiva. The sequence continues at coordinate 652,301 of NZ_SJPX01000005.1, forward strand.
AGATCATGCACGATGGAACGATCGCGGCGCAGAATATCGCCAGCAACGGAGATACCATTGGCGGCCATGTTCAACTCGAAGCGGACGAGATCACGCTGACGCAGAATTCGTCGATCGATGCACGCGGCACTCATGGCGGCGGTGAAGTACTGGTCGGTGGCGACTGGCAAGGCTCCGGCGCTATGACTCAGGCGACTACCGTAAAGATGGAAGCCGGCGCGACGATCGATGCTTCGGCAACTGTATCGGGCGATGGCGGAAAAATTGTGCTGTGGTCAGACATTCATAACTTGAATTCCGTCACGCAAGCCTTCGGAACCCTGCTCGCGCGAGCGGGCGAACTGCTGGGCAACGGTGGACAGATCGAAACCTCCGGACATCAGGTTGATACCTCGGGCATCGGCGTTGACGCGGGATCTGAACATGGTGACGCGGGGCATTGGTTGATTGATCCGTACAACTACGTCATCGATGCGATTGCGGCCAGCAATATTGTCAGCGCGTTGAATTCGAATACCAGCGTGACCGTCACCACGACGGCCAATGTGTCGGCGTTTGGCAGTTCCGGCAACAGCAGCGATGCGGGCGACATCACCATTAGCGCTCAGATCGATGCAACGGGCACAGGCTCTCTGACTCTGGATGCGGCTCGCGACATCATCATTTCACAACAACTTGTTCGAGTCACCGGCGATGGGGCCAATATCAATTTGTTGGCTGGACTTAACATTGTCGAGGACCAAACGAGCGGGGGCATCAAGCTGGAGACCGGCACAGGTAACATCGTATTGGCGGCTGATGCCGATGGTAACGGCAGCGGCGTGATCGACTTCCGTACGTCGGGCGTGTTGGACTTTCTAACAAACGGTGGTGACATCACTTTCGGTGGCGGAGATGCGACCGCAAGTGGGTACGCCCAAGGCTACGATGCCAGCACGAATGAAGCGGTCCACTTTGCCGATTCCAGTGCGGTCACCATCCGTTCCAATGGAGGCGACATCAGCCTGAAAGGACGCTCGTCGACCGCTACTGCTCCAAACAGCAACGGTGCCTTTGGAGTTGGCTTTTTGAACAATAGCAGCGTTACGATCGATAGTGGAGTCGGAACGATTTTGATCGAAGGCATCAGCCAGCAGGCCGGTAGCAGCTCCAGTACCGGTCAGGGCGTCTACTTTCTGGGTGGCAACACGACGATCAAATCTGCCAACATAACCAGTGATGCGATTCGAATCATTGGCGACGCCAGCGCTTCCAAGTCAACGAACAGTTACGGTGTCGAGTTTGATTCGAACGCGTACATTCATGCCACCGGCGTTGGTGGCGGGATTCTGATCGATGGTCATGCGGGAACCGCCAGTTCCGACTTGATGATGCGTTCTCATACGTACGAAATCCTTGCCAATGGCGGCCCCATATCGTTACTCGGACATAAAGCGGATGGTCTGTTCACCATCGGCGGCAGCTCCAACATCAACATCGGTTCGAAGACAGGAACCGCCGTTGCGACGAGTGCCAGCGACGTGACGATTCAGTTTGATCAGTACTCCTTCAACGGTTACTCGCCCAAAATCGCAACCAGCGGTGACGTGCTGTGGTAGTCGGCCAGCGATTCCTTTGGCGAAAACATCAGCACGAACTGGTTCAATTGGAATTCTCAGGCCGGGCAGTCGATCGGTGGTCTGACGATTGGCAAAACGACGAATACCGCGAACGTCACGATGAACATTGGTGACAACGGATCGTCAACGAATCCTCTGACGATCGGTGGTGGATTGAATGTTTATGGCGGTGTCGTCAGCGTCAGCAAAGGCATCACTAGCACCGGGACTGGCGACATCTTCCTGCAAGGGGCGACGGCGGCAAATGCATCGCTCAACATCAGCGGCAACATTCTGAAAACTGGCGGCGCGGCGAGCACGTTGACGCTCAAGGGCGCGGGCCGCGTCACAGTGAACAATGCGATCACCGCGACCAATCCTGGCGGCATGAATGTGGTGCTGTGGTCGGATTACGACGGCGGCGATCAAGGTGGCGTATCGATACTCAACTCGATCAGTACCGGCGGTGGGCACTTTTGGGCGGGCGGCAGCGATACGGTTGCTGGCAGCAATAATTGGAACGGCTTGACGGTTGGCAACGGTCCCTCGGTCGGTGGCAACGGCTACAACCACAACGCACTGGATCTGTATGGCAACATCACCACGGCAGGCGGTGATGTGCTGTTGTGGGGAGGGAATGGGTACAGCACAGGAACGAGCGGACTGGGTGTATCTGGAGCCCGCACGATCGATAGTGGTTCCGGCGATGTGACTTTGATCGCGGACGATGTGGTCGGTGGAACGATCGAAGTCAACTCGACGGGGCACTTCACCTACAAGCCGAACAGCAACACGCTTCTGGGCGTCGGTGGACAGCTCGATTTTGACGGCAATTTTAGCGGCAGCTCTTTCATCGGCACCGGCGACACCAATTGGTTGCGATTCACAAACTACAGCGCGCTCGGCGGTTTGACGTTGGGTACGTCGGGCATGACGAACAACATTCGCGTTTTTGATACGATCGACGTGAATGGAAGGATCGAGCTTTACGGCGCTGACTTGATCATTGATGCAGGAGTCGTCTTGGACTCGACCGGTGGCGGTACCGCAGCGGATATTGTGCTGCACGGCAGCGGCAGTGTAACCGTTCCCGAGGCGATCATTTCCGGCGGCGGCGTTGACATCCATGGCAACACCGTTTCCTTGGGTTCTTCCATACAATACACCGGCGATGCGTCCATTATCAGCGACAATGGCGACCTCAACTTCTACGGCAATCTGGAAAAGTACGGCGGCGCCGAGTCCAGCACTCTGCTGAAGTCGAGTCGCCACATTGTCCTTAACAGCGGCGCGAGTCTTTTGACCTCGAGCGGAACACAGAACGTCAAATTGTGGGCGGATAGCGATAACTCTGGCGACGGCATCAATATCTTTAGCTCGCCAACGATCGCAACCAACGGCGGTTCGTTCACGGTCGGCAATGGCAACACAGCGTCGATTGGCGGTTCGACTGTTAAAGTTGGTGGTGATATCTACATCAATGGATCGAGTGCGCAAACCATCAACACGAACGGTGGCGACCTGACGATCAATGGCGAAACCATTGCAGCCAACACGAATGGAGTGACATTCGAATCTGCCGGCGGCAACATTGTCTTTGGTGGAGTATTGAATTCGGGCAATCAGTACACCTACGTCGATGGTCCTGATGGACAAGCAAATTCGTGGGACTGGGCAAGGGCGAATGCCAAGAACGGCACGGCAGGTGGTGCGGCACTCGGTGATAGCTACATGGCTACGATCACGTCGCGACTGGAAAACGCGATCGCTGGAATCGCAGCCGGATATCGCGGCGCCTGGATCGGTGCCTACCGCGATACGGCCACACCGAACGATTGGGTTTGGGCGGATGGCCCCGAAGCCGGCCAGCATTTCTTCACGCAGGGTGGCAGCGGCGGAGGCTCTCCGGAGAGCGGCTGGTATGCCAACTTCGGTACCGGAGAACCCAATGGAACGGGAACGACCGGTGAAACTCGTGGTCAGTTCTTCGGCAACGCCGGACAATGGAACGACTTGGGTTCAGGAACTACGTTCGCAGCCACACAGGACTCAGATTACGCGGTACTCGGCTACGTTCGTGAAACGAATCTTGCACCAACGATGATCGCCATCAACGCTGGATCAGGGACTGTCACGTTCGATGGCGGTGTCGGAAGTAGCAAGGCACTGGCTTCGTTGGCTGTGACTGCCGGTGCAGGCATTCACATCAACGGAGGTCAAGTCAAGACGGAAGGAATCCAAACGTACAACAGCCCGGTCGTACTGGGTAACCATACTCACTTCTCAACGATCCAAAACGACATCTTTTTCAACTCCACTGTCGATTCTGATGACGTCGCCAACCAGTGGAACCTAACAGCAACGATCACCCCCAGCAACGTTTATCACTGGGTCGATTGGTCGACGTGGGATGAAGCCAGCAAGACCGCAACCGGCACGATCACGGTTGGCTCGGATGTCATCATAGTCACATATCACAATCCGCAAGGAATCTTCGAAGCACAAACTTCAGGCGGAACGAATTACTGGACCGGACGCAGTGGCGGCGCGTTTGTTGGCGATTCACCTTACATCAGTTCCAACGTGGCCAACGGTCCTTCGACATCCGACATCATCAAGTTGGCATACGCGGGCTCCCAAACATTGACCTTCAGCGAATCGGTGGAAAACCTCGCGTTCAGCATCATGAGCATGAACGGCAACGGATACGGATTCGATCAGGATTTTACGATTGAATCCTATTCGGGATTGAACGGTGCCAGCCCCGGCTATTTTGGCGCAGGCACACTAAGTAAATCCATCTTGGGAGACACATTCCAACTCAATGACGGTGGAGTCAACGTGGCAAGCGATGGTGGAAACAGCGAACCGCACGGGACCATTCGCTTTGGCAATGCCTTCTCGACGCTAACGTGGGACAGCCTTAGCAACGAAACCTGGAATGCGTTTTCCATCGGAGTCAGCGGGACGAGTGCCACCGCAGGACGCGTGCAATTTGGTGGAGCGGTTGGCAGCAACGCGGCGGTTGGTGACATCGCCGTCAACGCGGCCGTTCGAACGACCGCTAACATCGCCGCGGCCTCTTCGTTTGACGTGACCGGACTCACCAGCCTCGGTGGCGACATCACCACCACCGGAAACCAAACCTTCGGCAGCGCAGTCACGCTGGACACCGATCTGGCGTTGACAACAACGGCGAACGGCAACGTCAAAGCCACAGGCACGATCGACGGTGCACATGACCTCAGCGTTGAAACCAACGGCACCGGGGACGTCACCATCGGCGGCAGCGTTGGCGGTAACAACGCATTAACGAACTTGACCATCGACACCGTTTCGCTCGACGCCCAAGCGATTTCGCTGGCGGACGACGCGGCGTTGGCTGTCACCAATAGCGGTGCGAGCGAAATTGCCGGCGTGATCTCGGGCACCGATGCCACACTCACCAAAGACGGTGCCGCATCTTTGACGCTTTCAGGAACAAACACCTATTCCGGCAGCACCACCGTTTCGGGCGGAACACTGTCGATCACCACCGACGCTAATCTGGGCACCGCACCGTCCACCACAACCCAATCCCATCTGACCCTCGATGGCGGCGCGCTGTTGGTCACCGCTAACACGACCCTCAGTAGCAATCGCGGCATGGAGCTGGGTAACGACGGCGGTACGATCGAAATCGCGACTGGGACGACAACACAGTACGCTGGCATCATTGCGGGCAGCGGCGACTTGACCAAATCAGGTGCTGGCATACTGAAACTATCCGGCCAGAACACCTATACCGGTGCAACAACGGTCAGCGGCGGGATCGCGGAAACCAGCCACGCATCTGCGCTTGGTAATAACTCCGCCGTCACGCTGAACAACACTGCGGGCGTTACTCTGAACCTGCTTTCGGAGCTCGCAATCGGTTCGTTGACAGGTGGCGGCACCACGGGCGGCAATGTCTCGCTCGGCACTTCAACGCTCACCATCGGCGACGACGGCACATCGACAACCTTTGGCGGCGGGATCACTGGCACCGGTGGCCTAAACAAAAACGGCACCAGTGAATTCACCGCAACCGGATTGGCCACTTACACCGGCAGCACTGCGGTCGCCGCAGGATCCATCGTCTTCCAGAATAATGCGGCTCCGTTGACCAGTGGTTTCACCGGTTCGGGAACCGTTACGATCGAGCCTTCCGGCACCAGCTTCTCCAGTGGTGTAATCAGCAACTACCATTTCGCCAACACACTCAGCGGCCTGATGCTCGGCAAGTCCGGCAACACGTCCGAGATCACCGTCAACAGTGTCACCAGCATCAACGGTGACGTCGCCATTCATGCCGGCAACCTGGCGATTATCAACACGCTTGCCACCACTGCCGGCAACACAACCACGCTCGGTGTTTCCGGCAATGCGACGCAAACGACCGCCATCACGACGGACAACCTCGCCCTGCAAGGAACCGGTAACTTTACGCTCGACAACAACGCGAACTCAGTCGGAACGCTCGCTGGTGGCGAGACAGGAACACTGCTCGGCAACCTCGCGTTTGTCAACAACGCAATATTAACGGTCGGCACCGTCGGATCACAAACCGGCATCGCCGCCAGCGGTACCGTCAATCTTGCAACGCAGTCCGGCGACCTCACGATCACACAGAACGTTGCGACCACCAATACGACCGCTTCGGCAATCACGCTCAATGCCGGACGATCCACATCCGCCGGCACCGCTTCGGGCGGCAACCTGATCCTCAGTAATTCCCATTCCATCACGGTCGGCACAGGCGGACGTGCCACGTTCTACACCGGAGGCATCGCGGACAGCTTGGGCCTAACCGACGCGGTCGGCAGCGGCAGTGGTCGCTTCCGTTACAACAGCGACGAAGCCGACACGAACTATTCGCTTTCACTGGGCACTGGACCGTTCGGAATCTATCGCGAACAACCCTCCATCACCATTACCGCCATCGACGCGTCCACCACCTACGGCACCGCACCCACGTTAACGACGTCAATTGATTCCCAAAACGGCGACACGGCCGCGCAGGCATTTAGCCTTGCACCAACCATCACCGTTGGCGGAGACCAATCGACCAGCGGCAACTTCATTGCTGGCGATCACTCGCTAACAGCTTCTGGCGGTACCAGCCAACTAGGCTACGCGATCAATGGTTACTCGGGCGGAACCTTGACCGTCAATCAAAAGCCCATCTCCGTCCCAGTCGTGGTAGACAACAAAGTTTACGATGGCTCCACAACGGCCCAAATGAACGCCACCTCTAGCGGCGTGGTGGCAACTGATGTTGTAACGATCGGCGGCACCGCCACCTTCGCCAACAAGAACGTTGGCACGGGCAAAACCGTCAACATCACCGGGCTGAACCTCACCGGCACCGACGCGGCAAACTACTCCCTCGCCAGCACAACGGACACGTCGACCGCCGACATCACTCCGCTCTCCATCAACGTCACCGGACTCACCGGCGAGAACAAAGTCTACGACGGCACCACCCTTGCCGCGCTCAGCGGCACGGCGACGACCGCCCCAATTGTTGGCGACGACTTGCAAGTTGTCGGTTCGGCGATCGCCAGCTTTGCGGACAAAAACGTGGGCACATCCAAGTCGATCGTCGTCAGCGGTCTCTCGCTGGCAGGCGACGATGCGAACAATTACAACATCATTCAACCCAGCGGTCTGGCCGCTGATATCACTCCCGCACCGCTGACCATCATTGCCAACAACGACGCCAAGTTCGTCACCAAGATGGATTTGGCAGGTTACGCCGGTGCCAGCTACCGCGGCTTTGTCGCGGGCGAAGACATTTCGAATCTGACCGGTTCGCTGTCGGTCTTGCGAAGTGGAATAGGCAGCGACGAGTCTGCAGGTATCTACGCCGACGCATTGGCCGCCAGCGGTTGGAGTTCCAGCAATTACGACATCACCTATGTCACCGGCGATTACACAATCGTCCCAGCCGATCAACTGCTGGTGCGCTTCGACAACAGCAGTTCCACCTACGGCGACCTGCTTGGCCTGCAACTTCTATCCGCCCAATACATGGACACTAGCGAAACCGTTCACACCCTCACCCCGACGTCCGCGGTCAACGGTCATTACGCATTTGACGACGGAGTCGGTGGCACGGCCGCGTTCGACGTTGTCCTCGACGGATCGTCGCTCAGCACATCCAACTACACCAATGCCGGAGCCTTCGCACTCGGCATGGAAAACCTTGATGTCACCAGCGGCAACTTTTCGAACAGCGTCAGCATTGTCGGCAACCATACCGTCAACCGAGCCGCAATCAACGTTAGTGCATCCGGGGTTAGCAAGACGTACGAAGGCAACACCGCCATGGTCAACCTCTCGCTGGACCAAACTGGTGACGTGAATGGCGACGTTTTGACATTGAACGGCCAAGGCAGTTACGCCGATCGACACGCCGGAACCGGTCTGGCCTACACGGTCGGCAACCTGGAACTCGGTGGCACCGACGCCAACAACTACTACCTGACTGTTGGAAGCACCTTCACTGCCAACGATGGCGTGATCACGCCAAAAAACGTGACCATCACCGCACCACCGGTCGCCAAGGTCTACGACGGCAACACCAACAGCGTCGCCACGACGCCCCAGTTGCAAGCCTTCACCACGGCCCTGGGCATCACCGGCGACAGCGTTGCCTCGATCACCCTGACCTACGACGACAAGAACGTCGGCACCGATAAAACGCTGACGGCATCCAACATCGCGATCAACGATGGCAATGGAGGTGGCAACTACAACATCACCTTCACTGACAATGCAGACAGCAGCATCACACGGCTGGGCACGGTCACCTGGATCGGTGGCACGACCGGCAACTGGAACGATCCCGCCAACTGGGCCGGCGGCGCAGTTCCCGACCTCGCCAATGTCGCCAACGTGATCATCCCCCAAGGCGTCACACCGACGTTCGACAACAGCGTCAACGGACCCGTCGAAATCGATTCGTTACTGGGCGGCAACTTGCAAGTCGACAGCGGCACGCTGAACGTCGATGGCAGCTTGGATGTCGATACTTTCACGCAAGACGGCGGGACCGTGACCGCCGGCACCTTCCACGCGGACGACGTTACCCAGAACGATGGCGTGATCGAAGTCGATGGTAACTTCACCGTCCACAACAGCTTCACGCAGAGCAGCACTGGCACGATCGACGTCACCGGCGACGTTGACATCACGCAGACCAGCGGCGACTTGACGGTCAACAACCTGTCCGGCGGCAACGTCAAACTGGACGGCCAGACTGGCGGCGTCAACCTGCACGACCTGACCGCCACCGGCAACCTCGTCATCGACGCGGCCGGCGACATCACCCAGTCCTCCACCGGCACGATCACGGTTGGCGAAACCACCACGCTCACCGCTGGCGGCAACATCGATCTGGACGGAACCAACAACGACTTCGCCGGCCCCGTCCACGCGACCGGCCACGACATCAACCTCGTCGACGGCCACGGCGGATTGACGCTCGGCAACATCGACGCCAACGGTGACTTCGATGCCACCTCCACCGATGGCGACATCACCCAACATCCCGGCACCACCGTCCAAGTCGACGGCGAAACCACGCTTGCTGGCGACGGCGATGTGATCTTGGGCAATATCGGTAACGTCTTCACTGGCATCGTCAACGTGCTCGCTGACAACGGCATCATCCGCCAATCAACCGGCGATTTGCTGCTGGGCAACGTGCAAACCACCGGTGACTTCACCACCACGGCCAACAACGGCAGCGTCGGTCAATCGCCGACCTCGACGATCGACGTCGCCGGCAACAGCAGCTTCACCGCCAAGACCGCCATCAACTTGCCCAACGCGGGCAACCGACTCGGCCAACAAACCACTGTCAATGCACCACGCTTCGAGCTCAATTCGCTCGATCCGCTGGACATCATTCGCACCGGAGCCGCCCTCGGCGATTCCGCGCTCAGCAAGTCCGTCTCGGATACCACCAACGACACCTTTACCCGCCCTGCCTCGGCATCCCAGACCGATCCCAACTCCGGTGCAAACACCGGACAACGCCCCAACGGCTGGTTTGAAACATTCAAGATGTTCGTCACCAACTTGGTAACACGCGGATCGGACAACTCCGTCAACGGCCAAGCGGAAGGGTTGAGCGCCGAGCAAACTGGCGACGAAACCTACCTCCGCCGCCAAGGCCCAACGTAACGATCTTCTTTACCGCATAGCTCTTCTCGCTGTGATAGAAAAGCCGCACAAACACTTTGCCATCTCAGAGGGAGGGTGAAATGCAGACGCGATGCAACGGTCTCTGCCAGGCGGTCGAGGGTTGGTGGGACACTCCGGTCGCAACGTTTCGAAAAGTGGTTCCAGTCGTAGAGATTCTGCGGGACTTAGCTCTACCATTTTTGCCGAGCGAATCGATCTGCTTTGCCGCGCATGATGATCGCAGTTCTTTCCGCGTCCCTTTCTGCCGTGAAATTTTATCAAATCAAAGCGTGCCGTCCCGATTTCCCCCGTAAGGCAACTTTCTTTGGCTTAGAGTTGTTCGCCCCAGCAATTTGGATGTCGTTACAGGAACCGGAAATGACCGATTGGGGGAAACCAACGCAATCGAACGACGTGTTTGTCGAATCGACAAACTCAGAGCAACTACGTGCGCAACGAGTATGGCTATTCGCTTCCGTGATGAACGCGACCTGGCTCTTCTTTGCCATCTTTCTTTGGTGGCGTCAATTTTCAATCGCAGCTCAAGAGTGCGTGCTCGCTTTCACGACGATCTCGCTGATCAATTTCGTTTATCGGAAGAGCAGCCAATTCAGTCGCGTGATGAATTTAAATCTGGCAACCAGCGCCGTGGGACTGTTCTGTGTGTCAGTGAGTGCCCCCGCGATGCACGGAACGATGCTTTTCTACCCGGTTTCGATCTTGGTCGCATCGCAACTTCTTGGCGTCCGCTCCGCATTGTGTTGGTTCTGCATCAATCTTGTCGCCATGAGCGGTTTCTTCTTGTGGGTCGATGGAGTTGAGGCTCTGTTCTCCTCGACGAGGTTCGATGAACTGATTCTTTTGCTTGGCGTTGCTGCGTGTGTCTATTTTTGCTGTCGCCAAGGTGAGGAGTACTATCGCAGGCGAACGGAAGGACTGATTGAACTAAGCAACGACCTGAAAGCAAAAAGCGAAACGCTTCATGCGCTCGCTACCACGGATGCCCTGACCGGATTAATGAACCGGTTTCAGTTCCAAGAACGGCTTCGAGAAACGCTGCAAGAATCACTAGCTCAATCAACGCCGATGGCACTCTTCATGATCGACATGAATGGATTCAAGGACATTAACGACACGCTTGGGCATCCGGTCGGCGATGAAACGCTGATTTCAATCGCGAACCTGTTGAAGGAAAGATTTGGCGAGGAAGCCGAAGTGGCAAGACTGGGGGGCGACGAGTTTTGCCTGATCAAGACCGACGTGGGTAGTCTTGAAGACACCGATGCGATGGCTCAAGCCGTCGTTGAATTGTTGACGCATCAATTTACGTTGGCTGATTGCAGCTTTCCGCTGAGCGCCAGCGTTGGCTATTGCCTGATTCCTGAACACGCGACGACGGACAAGGACGCACTCGCGTTCGCAGACACCGCCATGTTCCACGCGAAGGAACATCGGAAAGGGTACGCTCGATACGAATCGGAAATGACGGAAGTACTGGTAGAGTATCGAACAACCCAAGAGAAGCTTTCCCTGGCCCTGCAGCGAGATGAGTTTTTTCTCGTATACCAGCCGCAAGTTAGTTTTGATAGCGGAGTTGTCACCGGCGTGGAGGCTCTTCTGCGCTGGCGAAGCGAAGGCGAAATCGTGCCGCCCGGGCGATTCATTCATCTATTGGATCGAAGCCGTGAAATCTTGCCCGTCAGCAATTGGATCATTCGGCAAGCCTGCCGCCAATTGGCTCAGTGGGATGCAGATGGATTCTCCATCACGATGTCAGTCAACGTCAGCGCCCTGCAATTCGCGGATCCCGATTTTCATGCGACTGTGCTAAACGCAATCGAAGAGTTTGGAGTGGACCCGAAACAACTCGATTTCGAAATCACAGAGGGCTTGCTGATCGACGAAGTCGCGGTTGCGGTCGAAAAACTGAATCAACTCAAAGAGCTTGGTGCAAGCATTAGCATCGATGATTTTGGAACCGGCTATTCTTCGTTGGCATACCTGCGTCAATTTCCAATCGACCGGCTTAAGATCGACCGAGCTTTTATCAAGGATTTCCCGGACTCCGATGATGGAATGATCGCGACAAGCATCATTGCGTTAGCGAAGTCATTGGGTCTTAAGGTTCTCGCAGAAGGCGTTGAAACGAAGACTCAACTTGAATTCCTTCGGTATCACGATTGCGGCGAATACCAAGGCTACTATTTCAGCCGACCAGTGCCACCCGAAGAGGCTGCTGCGTTGTTTACGATTGCGAATCATCCAGAGTCGCCGCAACCGCACGCATTCGCCAAGGGCTAATTGATCGCCTGCCAGTTCAGTGGAACCGCGTGGTAAGTCGATGATGCATGTATCGATTCGCGATTATCGATGGCTGTTGTGTTGGACGGCGAAGCAGAGCGACCTGCACCACGCAAACACGGACGATGCGTCCTTCCAAAACGCAGAGCCAATCAGGCAGCGCGAGTATTCCGCTGCCTTGCCCGGGTGCCTGAATTTTGTAACCGGCCAGAGGCAGCCCGCGACTGTAACGATTGAAAAACGGCCAAGTCGACTCAGGAAAGGTTGTACGTTGGGATCTGATAAACTGTGGGGCCTAATTCGATTGGTCCTCCCATTCCCAACAATAGTGTCTTTCGTATGACTTTCTCTCGATCATCCGGTGTCTTGATCCTATCAATCTGCTGGTGGATCCCTTGCGTTCAGGCTGACGACAGGGCGATCCACTCAACGCCAGGAGTCTGGCCGATCGAGCGTCTGAAGTCGGAAGTGCCGGTCTTTCGAATCGAAGATCCCGACGCGAAGATTCAGTCGCTGATCTACGAAGGCGAGAACGTCGATGGCCAAGCGACGGAAGTGTTTTCCTTTTACGCATCGCCGAGAACGCTGGGCATTGGCAACGAGGGCGACACGTATCCCGGCATCGTGCTGATTCACGGTGGTGGTGGCACCGCGTTCGCCGATTGGGTTGGGATGTGGGCGAACCGTGGCTATGCCGCGATCGCGATGGACCTCGGTGGTCGACGACCTCCCCAGCCCGAATACGATGAATCAGGAAAACTGAAACCCTACGCGGGACACAAACAAGGAACTCGCGTACGGCTTGCCAAAGGCGGCCCCGCCGATGGACACCCGGAAAAATTCGACTGCATCGGGGGAAGGATCGATGACGACTGGCCGTACCACGCGGCGGCCAACGTGATGCGGGCACATACACTGATCCGCAGTTTCCCCGATGTGGATGCCGACCGTACTGCCGTGACCGGGATCAGCTGGGGCGGGTACACGACCTGCCTGGCCGCTTCGCTGGATGATCGATTCAAAGCCGCGGTGCCGGTCTACGGATGTGGATTTCTGCACGAAGGCGAATCGGTCCAAAAACCTTCCATCGACCGTCTTGGTGATCGCCGTGACGCCTGGGTTGCCGCATACGACCCCGGAAGTCACCTCCACCAATGCACGGTCCCCACACTATGGGTCAACGGCACGCACGATAAGCATTATGTGCTGGACAGTTACGCCAAGTCCTACGCCAAGGTGCAGGGGCCGCGGATGATGCGAATCGAACCGCGAATGCCACACGGCCATCAAGCGGGCTGGAACCCGCCAGAAATCCAGATATTCGTGGACTCGATTTTGAAGAACACACCGCCGCTGGCATCCGTTGGCCCGTTGCAGGTCAGCGACAGTGGCACCGTCACCGTGCCGTTCCAGTCCGACACCAAGATCGTTCAATCCGCATTGCATTTCACGACCGAAACGGGCCTGCGATCCCAGCGGAAATGGCAATCCGTCGACTGTGTGATCTCGGCTGAAAAAGTCGAAGCGATGGGACTTCCGCGGGAAGCCAACACGTGGTTGGTGACATTGACGGACGAACGCGGTGCATTGGTCTCCACCGAAGTCGGATTCCGCTAAACGCGCTGCCAGGTGCCAGGTGCCGCCCAGACTATCCCCGGCAGGTACCGACCATTCGCCGCCAGGTGCCGAACATGCCATGGACTTGCCCCGTTCGAGTTTCAAGCTTTTGTTTTCCGTTTAGACTGGGGGCCATCTATGTTCGACGGTCCCTGCTACGCCCGACTTGGCAGCACAAATCGTTGCTGGTTTCCTGCTGACACGCTTCCCCCGTTTGCTTGAATCGCGGATGCCTGACTTTCAAGATCGCACAAAACCAAAGTGGAGCTTCCTACAGCGACATGGATTGCTGTTCGTTTGCACATCGCCGTTGATTGCCAATGCGATCGGCAGTCTGTTCAACGTGCTCTACAACCGCAACCAGATCTTCCCGCTTTTGTCGGATGCCCAGCGGGTCCGGTTCGACGACTGCGTATTGTGGTTCAACGTGCTGATCTATCCGATTGCCGTGTTGTGCTTTGTGCTGCCTTTGTTGTGGGTGCGACCGGTGTACCGTGATCTGTTGGCGGGAAAGCCGGTTGCGACCGAGCTACACCAAAAAGTTCAGCGTGTCGTCGTCAACTTGCCTTGGTGGTTCCTGCTGGTTGCGTCACTCGGATGGCTCAGTTGCATTCCGGTCTTCATCACCTCGTTGTACGTTTTGCCAGAACCTTTGCAGGGCATCGTCATCGCTCACTTGATCACATCGTTTCTGATCGCAGCGATGATTGCGGTGACGCATAGTTTCTTTGCCGTTGAATTGGCGATCCAGCACGCGGTGTTTCCTGTCGTTTTTTATTCCGAAGATCAGACGATCCAAACGATGCCCGCCAGTGTGCCGGGAATCATTCCATTGAACATCACTTTGCGAGGCGCTTTGTGGACAGTGTCTTCGGTGGTCAGCCCCATCATTTCACTCGTCTTGATCCTGCTGTTGCCGGATGACGAAAACTTGGCACCCCGGTTTGCCGTCGCGGTCGGCTTGGTTGCGATTGCGTTTGGGTTTGCCACCAGTTGGATGCTTGGCAAATTGGTCGTCAGACCGGTGCAGCAATTACGACGTGCCGCTGCGGAAGTCGCCGCGGGTAACTTGGACACACATATTCACTTGCTCTGTGCCGACGAATTCGGGCACCTGATCAACAGTTTCAACTCGATGGTCGAAGGCCTGCGACAACGCGAGCATTTGCAGCAAACCTTTGGCCGACACGTTGGTCAAGAAGCCGCTCGGCAAATCATCAGCCAAGGCGATCAGCTGACCGGCCGCGAACAAGTCATCACCGTGATGTTCGTCGATGTACGAAATTTCACGCAGTATTCGTCGGAACATTCGCCCAGCGAAGTTGTTTCAGCGCTGAACGTATTTTTTCGCGAAGCCGTTGAATGCGTGGAGTCGAACGGCGGGATGGTCAACAAGTTTTTAGGTGACGGATTCATGGCAATCTTTGGTGTCGGCGCAAATACGGAACGACATGCACAAAACGCTGTCGATTCGGCACTTGCGCTACGGAAGTGCGTCCAGCAGTCCACATCGCTTTTTCGAGACGCTGGCTGGGACGACTTGCAAATCGGCATCGGCGTCAACACGGGTCCTGCTGTCGTCGGCAGTATCGGTTCCCCCAAACGCCAGGAGTACACCGCGATCGGCGACACCGTCAACGTAGCCGCGCGAGTGGAGGCAGCCACCAAGCAGGCAGGCCACAATCTGCTGATCACGGAATCGACAAAGTCTGCTTTAGTCGATCCGTCCGCCTGGATCCGCCTGCCTCCCCAACGCGTCAAAGGGAAAGACACACCGCTCCAACTCTTTGCCGCTCAGAGTGGTTCATGATGAACAGAATCATTCCCTCGCAGAAACCGCGAGCGCAAAATGAGTTTCAAAATGACACTCAGCCGTCGTTATGCCATCAGCCCGTCGATCGCTTTGCCGTGAACGTCGGTCAGGCGAAAATCGCGACCGGCGTGGTGGTAGGTTAGTCGTTCGTGATCGAATCCTAACAGACGCATGATGGTGGCTTGGATATCGTGAACGTGCACGGGATTTTCGGTGATATTGAATCCAAACTCATCCGTCGCACCGTACGTGATGCCCGGTTTGGCACCGCCGCCCGCCATCCACATCGTGAACGCCTGCGGATGGTGATCTCGGCCCGCTTTGCGCCCTAGCGCCGGGTTGGTTTCGACCATCGGCGTGCGTCCAAATTCGCCGCCCCAAATCACCAGCGTTTCGTCCAGCAATCCGCACCGTTTCAAGTCCTCGATCAGTGCCGCCGTTGCCTGGACCGTTTCTTTGCAGCGGCTTTCTGTGCTGCCCTTCACGTTGCTGTGCGCATCCCAGCCGGAATGATAGATATTGATGAATCGAACGCCCCGTTCGACCATCCGCCGTGCCAGCAAACATGAACGGGCAAACGAAGGCTTTTCAGGATCACATCCATAGGCGTCCATCGTTGCCTTCGTTTCGCCTCGAAAGTCAACCAGCTCGGGTGCAGACGTCTGTAGCCGGGCCGCCATCTCGTACGCCGCCATCCGAGTCGCAATCTCGGGGTCACTAACTCGGTCCAAGCGTTGTCGGTTCAGCCGATTGATCAAGTCGAACGTATCCTGTTGCAACTCGCTACCAAACTTATCGGGCGTTGCCACATTCAGAATCGGCTCGCGGCCGTTTCGAAATTGCACGCCGGTATAAACCGTCGGCATGAACCCACTGGACCACAAGGACGTGCCGCCGCTAATCCCAGCACCGGTGCTCATGACGACAAACGCGGGAAGGTCTTGCGATTCGCTTCCCAAGCCATACAGAGCCCATGAACCAATACTGGGCCTACCGGGCTGAGAAAATCCGGTATTGAAGAAGATTTGTGCCGGAGCGTGATTGAATTGGTCCGTCGTGCACGAGCGGATGAAACAAATTTCATCGGCGACCCGCCCCAATTCTTTCATCGGCTCACCCAGCACCGCACCGGATTGGCCGTAGGTGTCAAATTTGAACTGAGGCCCCAGCACAGCGGCATCCGGTTGAATGAACGCATAACGTTGATCGCCGATCACGGACGCCGGCAACGGCTTGCCTTCCAGTTTCGAAAGCGTGGGTTTGGGGTCAAACAATTCAAGCTGGCTAGGCGCACCGGCCATGAAGAGGTGGATCACTGCTTTGGCTCGCGGTGCATAGTGCGGCGTCTTCGGCGCGAGCGGATTGCGAGAATTGTCAGAAACCGCCGCGGCCCCCGCTCGCCCGTTCATCGACTGAGCCAACAACCCCGCGGCGGCGACTTTTCCAAGTCCGACGCCGCATTGATTCAGAAAGTACCGCCGCGAATTCGACGTCGCTGGGTTTCGATTTTCGAACATCATTCTTGCTTTCGTCGATTCAGTTTTTCGTGATCGCTTCGTCGATACACAGCATCACGCGTGCTGTGGCCGTCCAATCGCCATGCTTAGTTTGAAACGTGGCAATCCATTCGCGTTCGGTCTCGGTCGGCCTACGCGTCATCAGCCAGCGAAAGCCTTCGTCGATCTTTTCGTTGACGTCACCGTCGACCGCCGCCATGCGATCGCCGTATGCACCTGCGATTTCCACAAACATCGGATCGTTCATCAATGTCAACGCTTGCAGCGGAGTGTTTGACACGTCCCGTCGCGCCACACAGGCCTCACCCGACCCGGCATCGAACGTCGTGAACATTTCAAACGGCGCCGTTCGTTTTTGATAGGTGTAGACGCTGCGACGATAGCGATCATCGCCTTCGCTGGCCTGCCAAGTCGATTTGCTGTAGTTCGCGGAAACCGCACCGACGGGCTGTGGTGGCCGCACGGGTGGACCATACATCTTGTCACTTAGCAACCCCGATGCCGCGAGCGACGCGTCGCGAATGATCTCGGCTTCCAAGCGGTTGCGCGGGAATCGCCCAAGCAGCCGATCAACACCGGCTCCGGCATCTGCTGAAGGCACGGCGGACGACTGCTTATAAGTCGCACTCGTCACAATCAGCCGATGCGACGACTTGATCGACCAGCCTGTTTCCATCAACTCGACCGCTAAATGGTCCAGCAGTTCAGGGTGACTCGGCATTTCGCCTTGCATTCCAAAATCATCCAGCGTCGCAACCAACCCGGTACCAAAGAACGCCGCCCACTGGCGATTTGCCACGACGCGAGCCGTTAGCGGATTCTCGCGGCTGACTAACCACCGTGCAAACGCCAATCGGTCACTCGGCATCGGCTGATCGCTGTCCCACAGTGCGTCGGGCAATCGTGCCGGCACCGATTCGATCGGCTGAGTATATTCACCACGATGGTGTAGATAAGTTTCTCGAGCGTGTCCGGCCGGCCGCTCTTTTAGAATCAGCGTCATCGGCCCAACGTCCGGCTCACTCAGCTTACGAATCTTGTCGGCGTACTCTTTCAGCTCCGGTGCATGCATCAGAAACTCTCGACGAACAACCGGATTATCAGCGGGATTATCACCTGCAAGCAACGTTGCCAACTCGGGCGACTGAACCACCGCCGTTTTGATCAACGCATTATCGGTCGCACTGATGCGAAACTTTCCGAGCGAACTGGCATAGTGTCGCCCAAAGTGCATGCGCAAAGTGAACGCAGTCCCCGCGTCGATCGGTGTCTTCAATCGAAAGATCGCGACATGCGACTTCCCCGCACCTGCCGAGTCGACGGACCAGCCGGTTTGAATGTCGCCGTCGGTCGCCAACTTAGCCGACACTTCGTTCTTTCCAAACGTGTTCTTTGCAAAGCTTTCGAACGCGTCCGTGATTTCGATCGCCCCATCATTCTCCGTCGACAGTTCGAACTCCGTCAAATAGAAGTCGCCCTTCACCCCTTCGTAATACGTCGACCCTGGTCCACCGGCTGGCAAACGGGGATCGGCAAGAGCTTCCAAACGAATCGTGTGGATGGGGAAGTCAGCTGCTGCGAACTTGACCGTATAGATGTCATGCTTCGACGTGTCGCCACCCGCGATGATGGCTCCATCGTCTTCGAGCGTCAGGTACGGCACATTCGCTGATAATTCGGTCGGAACCATCGTCGCCCAGTCGGCTAACCCGCTGCGCTGATTTTCGATCCACGACGCGAAAGCAGTGTCCAGGTCTGTCGATGATTTCTGCAACGCGGGCCAGTGGTTTGCCAATTCGCTTTGCAATTGGTCCGCTTGATCGAGGTTCAATTCTCGATCCGGATCGGCGGTTTCAAGTGGCAAAAAGAAATCGGGTTCGTCGGCGTTATTCAGATACGCCATCATGCCGAAATAATCGTGATGGGTGATCGGGTCGTACTTGTGCGTATGACACTGGGCACATCCGGTCGTTAACCCCAACCAGGTTGTGCCGGTCGTCGCCACCCGATCGGTCATTGCATGGTAACGAAATTCAAGCGGGTCGATGCCGCCTTCTTCGTTCAACATCGTGTTGCGATGAAACCCGGTTGCGACCAATTGACCGGCGGTTGGATCGGGCAACATATCACCGGCCAGTTGCTGGACCGTGAATTGATCAAACGGCATGTCATCGTTGATCGAGCGGATCACCCAGTCACGGTAGGGCCAAATGCTGCGGTCTCGATCCTTTTCATAACCGTTGGTGTCCGCATAACGAGCCAGATCGAGCCAACGTCGTGCCCAGCGTTCGCCGTAACGAGGCGACGCAAGCAGGTCATCCACGATTTTTGCGTACGCGGCAGGCGAAGAGTCGGCTGCAAATGCGTCGGCGACATCAGCCGGCGGTGGAAGTCCGATCAAGTCTAAGTACACGCGACGAACGAGCGTCAACGGATCAGCCGGTTCGGATCGCTTGCGTCCGGCCGCCTTCAATTTGGCGTCAACAAAATGGTCAATCGGATGCAAGCCCGCCGGAACCGGCGAGCGAACCGGTGGAACGAACGACCAATGCTGTTCATAGGGCAAACCCTCTTCGACCCAGCGCCGCAGCACCAGTCGTTTGGCGTCATCGAGCGGCTTGTTCACCGCCGGCGGCGGCATCATCTCGTCAGGGTCGGTCGAAGCAATTCGACGAAGGACTTCGTCCGCATCTGCTCCATCCGGCAAATCCAGTCTCAGCCCGGCTTCGCGACTTCCTTCGTCAGGCCCATGGCACGAAAAACAATGCTTCGACAGCAACGGACGAACGTCACGGTTGTAAGACACCCGATCACCGGCGTCCGCTTGACTGCATAAAAAGAACAGGACGAATAAGACGATAAAAATGCGCATGAAGCAAACTAGCCGAGGCGTTGCGAGGTTCGTGAATCGGCGACGATCACGCCAGAATATCGTGAATCACGTGTGTCTCTTTGACGCCCGTTAACTTCTCGTCCAGCCCTAAAAAGGGAAACGTCAGTTTGTTATGGTCGATTCCCAACTGGTGCAGGATCGTGGCATTGAAGTCGCGAACGTGAACTGGGTTTTCAACAATATTGTAACTGAATTCGTCCGTCTGGCCGTACGAGATTCCTGGCTTGATCCCACCGCCCGCCATCCACGCGGTGAAACAACGAGGATGGTGATCGCGGCCATAATCCGTGGTCGTCAATTTGCCTTGGCAATAGGTCGTCCGACCAAATTCACCCGCGAAAACCACCAACGTATCGTCAAGTAGACCATTCTGTTTCAGATCGGTCAGCAAGCCTGCGATCGGCTGATCCACATCCATCGCTTGCCCGCGGATCTTCGCTGGCAGTCCCTTGTGATGGTCCCAACCACGATGGAACAGTTGCACGAATCGCACGTCACGCTCAACCATCCGGCGAGCCAACAAACAGTTACGTGCAAACGAACCGCTCTTGCCGACTTCGGGGCCATACAGATCCAGCACGCTTTGCGGTTCATCCGAAACGTCCGCCAACTCGGGAACCGACATTTGCATCCGAAACGCCATCTCTTGTTGAGCGATGGTCGTCATAATTTCCGGGTCACCGACTTGATGCAGATGTTCCTGGTTCAACTTCGTGACCAAGTCCAACATTTTGCCTCGATTGGTCCGATCCACGCCCGCCGGATTGGACAAAAACAAAACGGGATCACCCGACGGCTGAAATGCGACGCCTTGATGCTTCGTAGGCAAGAAACCCGAACCCCACAACCGACTGTACAGCGCCTGAATGTTGGCTTGGTCGCCCGACCAAAATGCCGAACTTAGAACGACAAAGTCCGGCAGGTTTTCGTTGATCCGCCCAAGTCCATAACTAAGCCACGCGCCCAGCGAAGCCTTGCCTGGGATTTCCGATCCGGTGCAAATCAACGTCTTGCCTGGGTCGTGATTGATCGCATCGGTATGCATCGACTTGATCAAACAGATATCGTCGATCTTGGTCGCCAGGTGCGGCAACACTTCGCTTAGGTAAGTGCCATTTTCGCCGTGCTGCGAAAACTTGAACATCGACGGAGCGATGCGTTGCTCTTTGCCTCGCGTCATCGCCGTCACGCGTTGCCCGTTGCTGACCGACGGCGGCAACGGTTCTTGGAACAGATCTGTCAGACCTGGCTTATAGTCGAACAAATCCAACTGACTTGGTGCACCAGCCATGAACAAAAAGATCACCCGCTTCGCTTTCGCCGGATGATGCAAACCGTCCATCGCTCCAGCCGCGGGTGCATTCTTGCCGGCGGCCAACGATCCAAGGATCGATCCCAACACGGGCGTCCCCAGTCCGGCGGCGGCAAGCCCTTCGGCGGTGCTGCGCAGAAATTCGCGACGTCCATTATTCATGAGTCTTTACCCTATCGAGATTGAATATCGAGTGAACGATCATGGTCATCGCAGCCAAATCGATCTGCGCCGCCGGATCTTTGACAGCCTGAACCTCGGCGGTTTCACTGCCTGCGATCATCGCCAGCGCGGCGTCGGGATCGGCGGCATAACTTTCGTGGAATTGAGCGTGTGCTTCGGCGAGTACACCTAGCGCCGCATCATCCGGTGGCAGCGAAGTGGTCGACTCATACGCAAGTGCAATTCGATCGACAACCGATAAGTCCGTTCGAGCTTGCAAGGAGTAAGCCAACTTCATGGCGGCCGAAAAATACTGTTTCTCGTTCATCAACAACAACGCCTGCAAGGGCGTGTTAGTACGCTCGCGACGCGCGATGCAACTTTCGCGTGACGGAGCGTCAAAGATGGTCATTTGCGGCGGCGGCATTCCTCGCTTCCAGAATGTATAAATGCTGCGCCGATAAATCTTGTCACCTTCGTCGGCGACAAACGTGCTGGGGTACGAACTTGGCATCGCGACCGTCTTCCACAAACCGGCCGGCTGAGGAACTTTGACACTCTTGCCGTTCATTTCCAGGTTCAACAGCCCGCTAACGCTAAGCAGTTGATCGCGAATCACTTCGGCGTCCAAACGAAACCGCGACCCTCGCGTCAACAACCTATTTTCTGGATCATCACGAAACGATTCCGGCGAAGCACTCGAAGCCTGCCGATAGGTCGCCGACATCACGATTGACCGGACTAGCGACTTGACGTTCCAGCTCGACTCTAAAAACTCGGTCGCCAAGTGATCCAGCAATTCGGGGTGCGAAGGTGGTTGGCCCTGAGCGCCAAAGTCTTCGGCCGTCTTCACCAAGCCGACGCCCAAGAACTGTTGCCAAAAACGATTCACCGTCACTCGCGACATCAACGGGTTCCCGGGATCGGTCAACCAATCGGCCAAGTCCATTCGAGTCGGCGGGCCATCGGTTGGTTTCATCGGCGGCAGGAATCCAGGAGTCGCGCGGACGACTTCATCGCCCGGTTGGTCATACGCGCCGCGGATCAGAATATGGGCGGGGCGAACTTCCTGGCGTTCTTTCATCACTAACGTCGCTGGAATCTGCAACGTCAAGGCATCACGTTCGCGATTGGCATCATCAAGATCTTTCTTCGCAGCCTTTGGTTCCTGCTTTTCAAGCTCTGCGATCATCTTGTCGAGTCGCTGCAGTTCGGCGGCTTGTTCGTCAGTCGGTAGATCCAGGTACGGCGACTGCAATCCACGCTTGAAGTCCGACGTGCCACGCCTGCCGGTTTCGGGTTCGCCATCGAAGTTGTTGTAGAACGCGTACAGTTGATAAAAGTCACGCTGAGTGATGGGGTCGTACTTGTGGTCATGGCAAACCGCACACTGAACCGTCAGCCCCATGAACGCAGTACCGACCGCGGTGACTTGGTCCACTACGTTGCGAAAAAAGCTTTCTTCGGGCAGCGCCGTGCCGACGTCGATGATCAGGTGCAATCGATTGAAACCGGATGCGATCAATTGGTCCGTGGTGGGATCCGGAAACAGATCGCCGGCAACTTGAAACTTTGCGAAATCATCAAATGGCAAGTTCTCATTGAAAGCCCGAATCACCCAGTCTCGGTATGGCGTCATCTCGCGATAGTGATCGTGGTGCAGACCGTTGGTGTCAGCGAACCGAACCAAGTCCAACCAATATCTCGCCATGTGTTCGCCATAGTGGGGCGATGCCATCAAGCGGTCGACCAACTTGGCGTACGCATCCTCGGAATCGTCAGCCAAGAACGCATCGATGTCATCAATTGATGGCGGCAGTCCCGTCAAATCGATCGACAGTCGCCTGATTAGATTCCGACGATCGGCTGGCGGGCTTGCGACTTTGTTCTTTTTTGCGATCTGAGCCAACACGAAACGGTCGATCACCGAGCTATCCCAATCGCCCGACGGGCTTCCAGGCGGTAATGCCTGACTGGCCAGCGGCGGGACGACCGGAATGGTCGGCGGGACAAATGACCAGTGCTGTTGGTACTGGGCACCCGACTCGAGCCAGCCTGAGAGAGTCTTGATCTGCCCGGGACTGAGCGGCTTGTTCATTTCTGGCGGCGGCATCATCCGATCGGGATCGTCCGATTGGATGCGAGCGAGCACTTCGTCCAGATCGACTTCGCCCGGCACGTCCAATCGCACATCGGCTTCGCGGTGCGTTTCATCAGGTCCGTGACAAGCGAAACAGTGGTTTGACAAAATCGGGCGAACATCGTCGCTGAACGAAAATGCATGTTCCTCGGCGAATCCAATCGAAGCAATTTGCGTCACAACGATCAACCACACAAAACACTGCGGTCGAAATTTTAATGCCATATTCTGAATCAATTCGGTGAAACGTTTGTTCATGGGCAACCAGATCAGACTACCTGTGATGACGACCAACAACCGTAACGGATAGCCGCCTCGCTTCCAGTGTATTGCGAGAAGCATTCACCGTGAAAGATAATTAGGAGCGGCGCGTGGGCCCAAGTGTTACGAAACCTGACGAGCACCAAACACCAAGGCCAATTCGCCCTCAAACACCCGACCGCCCACCAGAGGGGCAAGTGCTGGTTTTGGGATCAACGAGAATTCGACGTTGATTATCGGGGCAACCGAAGCGTGTTTTCCCGATGAAACGCTGCGGTGGCATCCCTTGCTGTGAAATCGCTTTTCCGGTACGCTCTTCGCTCTCATGGTGGCCTCGGTACCTTCTGCCGGGGCCTCTTTCATTCACACGCCAACACTGATGGGACGAAGGGCGATGAATTTGCAGGCCGTTTGGCTGTAAATTCGATGCTCTGGTTACCGATGTTCTGCCTATTCGGGCAACTCGGTTTCTCGCAGCCCGTGATGGCAAAAACTAGGAAACAACGACGTGGCAAATCCGATTGTTCAAGAGATGATCGAAGCTGGTGTTCACTTTGGACACCGAACCAGCTTGTGGAATCCGAAGATGGCTCCGTACATCTTCGGCCGCAAAAACCAGATTCACGTGATGGACATCCGCGAAACGCTTCGCGGAATGCTCCGAGCCAAGAAATATCTCGGTCAAGTTGCCGCTGGCGGCAGCCTGATTCTGTTTGTCGGCACCAAGCGTCAAGCTGGCGAAGCCGTCGAAGAACAAGCGTTGCGATGCGGCATGCCATTCGTTAGCGAACGATGGTTGGGCGGCACGCTGACCAACTTCCGCACCATTCGCAGCCGATTAACCCGTTTGGAAGAACTGGAAGATCTACGTGGCAGCGACAAGATCAACGACTACAGCAAGAAAATGCAGTCGACGATCAACCGCGAGTACCGCAAGATGTACCGCAACCTAAACGGTCTTCGTACCATGAACCGCTTGCCCGAGTGCTTGTTCATCGTCGACCCAGGCAAGGAACGAAACGCAGTCCGCGAAGCCAAGCGTCTTGGCATCCCGACCGTCGCACTGATCGATACCGACAGCGATCCATCGCAAATCGACCTGCCAATTCCCGGCAACGATGACGGCATCCGCAGCGTTGAATTGATCCTGAAGCAATTGGCTGATGCGATCAACGCGGGCAAAGGCCAATCGGCAATCGAACCAGCCGACGACAGTGCACCCGCACCTGCTGCGGAACCAGCGGCCGAAGAAACGACCGCTACCTAGGTCAACGGACCAGCGAACTTTCGCACGCCTGGACATGTCTTGAACATACGCCGGGCAAGTAATCATTCGAACAGGGCCAGGATTGCTTCCTGGCCTATGACGTTATCCACACACGCACAGTCATAAGACAGAGATTAGGAACAGAGACAGTCATGGCAACGATTTCCGCAAAAGACGTCAGCGAGCTGAGAAGAACGACCGGCGCCGGCATGATGGACTGCAAGAAAGCGTTGGAGGAATCGGGCGGCGATATGGAAGGCGCCCTGGATTACCTTCGCAAGAAAGGCCAGAAAGTTGCCGCCAAGCGAGCCGATCGCGAAGCCAACGAAGGTGTTGTCTCGGCAATGACCGAAGGCAACCGCGGTCAACTGTTGGCACTCAGCAGCGAAACTGACTTCGTCGCCAAAAACGACGCGTTCATCGAATTGACCAACGCCATCGCCAAGCTGGCTTTCGAAAACAACTGCAAGACGAAAGAAGACGTCGTCGCGTTGCCGTTCGAAGGCGGCACGGTTGGCGAACGCTTGGTTGCCGAGACTGGCAAGGTTGGCGAAAAGATCGAAGTTTCGGATTTCCAAGTCGTCGAAGGTGAAAACATCACCCAGTACATCCACGCCGGCAGCAAGATCGGCGTTTTGGTTTCGTACGCAGACGGTGGCCACGCCGAAGCACCCCAGTTCTTCCGCTGTGTCGCGATGCACATCGCAGCCATGAAGCCTTCGATCTTGCACCCGAGCGAATTTGACGAAGAATTGGTCGCGAAGGAAACCGAAGCCTTGCGTGCTCAGATCATCGCCGAAAACGAAGTCAACGAACGCGAAAACTTGGGCAAGCCGCAAAAGAACGTTCCTCAGTACGCCAGCATGCGTCAACTGACCGAATCGGTCTTGAAGGCTGCTGAAGACGCGATCAAGGCCGAACTGGCTGCCGAAGGCAAACCAGAAAAGATCTGGGACAAGATCGTGCCCGGCAAAATGGATCGCTTCATCGCCGACAACACGCTGCTTGACCAAGAACGATGCTTGCTGAGCCAGTTCTACGCTCTTGACGACACCAAAACCGTCGAAGCTGCGATCAAGGAATTGAGCGCCGATGCCAAGGTACTGGCATTCCGCCGCGTATCCGTTGGCGGCTAGTCAGTCGCTTCGATCCGATCAAATAAAACCTCGTCGACCCTATCGGTTCGGCGAGGTTTTTTTGTGTACGATAGTATTCAGATCGTTGGAGCCGGACGGTTCAATGTGTTCAATCGTGAGCACCGACAAACGCCCAGATTCAACCACCACCACGATTCCCCCCCTGCGATTCTTTCCATGCCAATCGACGCCGACAGTCCGACAAGTCTTCAATACAAACGCGTCATTTTAAAACTCAGTGGCGAAAGCTTGGCCGATTCGGGAGGTCGCGGAATCAGCGGCGAAGAGTCCGGCCAGATCGCGCAACAAATCAAAAGCGCCCACAAATCCGGGTGCCAAATCGCGATCGTGATCGGCGGAGGCAACATCCTTCGCGGCGGCCAGTTTTCGGGCGCCAATGCGCTCGTTCAAGAAGCAACCGCTCACTACATGGGCATGCTGGCGACGGTCATCAACTCGCTAGCGATGCAAGACACGCTGGAATCAATTGGACTGACCACGCGAGTGATGTCTGCCGTTGCGATGGACAAGGTTTGCGAGACATTCATTCGCCGCCGCGCGATCGAGCACCTTGAAAAAGGTCACGTCGTCATTCTGGCCGCCGGTATCGGTAACCCGTTCGTAACGACCGACACGGCCGCGGCGCAGCGTGCGTTGGAACTCGACGCCGACGTGGTACTGAAAGCGACTCGCGTTGACGGCGTTTACAGTGACGACCCTGAAAAGAACCCGCATGCAGTTCTTTACGAGTCGCTGACCTATGCCGAAGTCATCCAGAAGAACTTAAAAGTCATGGATGCGACCGCGATCGCCCTATGCAACGAACATGCCAAGCCAATTCTTGTGTTCAACTTTAAGAAGGACGGAAACATCGTCAAAGCCATCAAAGGCGACACGGTTGGCACTTGGATCGGATCGACCCAAAAACCCAAGTGAACCGCTGCGATCGTTGCAACTCGCGCCACGTCGATCACGCGCATGCGCGGCGAACTAAAACCAAACTGCTAAGAACGACATCTTAGCTAACGGCGGCTGCCCCTACGAAATCCGCCAAAACAATCTACCCATCTTTGTCACTCTTCTATCGAAAAGGATCTTCCCCATGGCCGCGACTGACGAAACACTGACGGACGCCGAAGAACGCATGGAAAAGGCGCTTTCTGTCCTGCAACACAACCTGTCCGGAATCCGCACCGGCCGGGCAACGCCGGGCTTGGTCGATTCGATCAAGGTCGACGTGTACGGATCGTCAACGCCGTTGAAACAACTGGCGTCGATCGGAACTCCCGAGCCACAGCAGATCGTCGTGCGTCCCTTCGACGTCTCGACCATCAAAGAAATCGAAAAGGCGATCGTCGGTAGCGATATCGGTCTGAATCCGCAAAACGACGGTCGCATGATTCGGCTGAACGTGCCACCGTTGTCGACCGAAGTTCGCAAGAAAATGGTCAGCCGGATCAAGGAACTGACCGAAGACGCAAAGATCTCAATCCGCAATATCCGCCGCGACGCCAACAAAGCAGCCGACACGGCCGAAAAGGACAAAGAGATCAGCGAAGATGATCGCGACAAGCTGAAGGAAGCCGTCCAAGAGCTGACCAAGAAGTACGAAGCTCAAGCCGGGGAACTGGCTAAGGGACGCGAAACCGAAGTCACCGAAGCTTAGCCTCAACGACTCGGGTTTGATAACTTCCGGCGCGGCCACTTTCAAGCACTGTGTTAGAACAGCACAGTGCTTTGCAACACTCAGCTGCCATTCTTTGACCTGAGCGGCGTTCACGTAGGCGAGTCTCTCCGAGACTCGTGCAACCCGCGACGATGTCGCGGTATCCGTCTTGGAGAGACAGATCTGCGTGCAGTCCTGGAGCGGCTTCGGCGGGGTGAACTCTTTGTAAGTCACCAACTATGTCAGGTGGCCTTTCCCTCAACCTTTCCAATTTCGCTTTTGAAGGCTCCATCCAATGCGTCCCACCCTGCTATCGCTGATGTTGCTTAGTGTTTTGTTTGGCGGTAACACTAGCGCTCAAGACGTTGCCACGGAGATCCGTTTTGCGATTCCCGATAGCGACGAAGGGCTGCCGGGTGCCGGCCCTATTCGCCGCTACGATTGGATGCGTAACATTTGGAATAAGCGTCGTTCAACGTTTGCCGATCGCGTCGAACAAGACCAAGGGGCAATCGTATTCTTTGGTGACTCGATCACTCAAGGTTGGGGCGATGACTTTGGTGGCCGATTTGACGATCTCGATGTGAACGTCGCCAACCGTGGAATCAGTGGTGATACCACTCGCGGCATGCTGCTTCGTATCGACGATGAAGTCATTGCCCTGGATCCCGCGGCCGTTGTCATGCTGATGGGTACCAATGACTTGGAAGAACACGCCGACGCAGAAACCATCGCTAGCAACGTCGGTTTGATGGTCGACAAACTCAATCAACACGATCCAGAAATGCCGATTGTGCTGTGCCTGGTCATGCCAAGCAGTGAATCGAAGTCTCGACCGGCCGCTGAAATCAAGATAATCAACGCAGCTTTGGCGGACCTAGTTCGTGGCAACGCCACTGTCACCGTCGTCGACACGTGGACACTGTTCGCAAACAAAGATGGCGACGCAAAGAAAGAAGAGTTCCCTGACCTGCTGCACCCAAATGGTGCCGGGTATGCAAAATGGAAGTCGGCACTGATACCAATCTTTGCAACGCTTGGATTTACAGAAACTGGTGACGATGACTTTCAAGTCGAAGACGGTTTCACCAGCCTGTTCAACGGTCACGACTTGACCGGTTGGGGATATCGTGTGACGCCGCAGTCGGCTCGTAAAGGGCGAGCGAACTGGATCAAAAGAGACCCATCAGTCACTTGGCCGCTCGTCGAAGAGGACGTAGCCTTTGCTGGACAGACATCAACGCCCGATCATCGCTATCGCACGATCAATGGTCGCTTGGTCGTGACAACGCCCCCGGAAGGACGCAAAATCCAACAGCTCTACACAACAGAAGACTTCCAAGGTGACTTTACCTTACGTTTGCAATTCCGGGCTGGCGTGGCAGCCGACAGTGGCGTTTTCCTTCGTGGTCATCAATTGCAAGTTCGCGACTTTCCTTTGGCTGGTCCCTACAAAGATCTAACTAATTTTCGGTCGGGTGACTGGAACGATCTAGAAGTCATCGTCGTCGGCGATAAAGCCAAATGCACCTGCAACGGCGAGATTCTTGAAGCCGCTTTCGATGTACCGGCGTCTGGATCGATCGGCGTCGAGGGTGACCGCGGCCAGATCGAGTATCGCCGCATTCGGATCCGCCGCTAATCGTGCAGCACGATCTGTTTGATTTCTGTCGTGGTGTCGCGCCGCTGACTCCCCGACTCGCGCGATGGATGATCCGCGAGTTATCGGACGCGGAATCGCTTGGCAAACGACTGGACGTCCACGGATCGCCCTTGCACCTGCACGCACCGGCGCAGATGCGTCGCAACATCGCGGCATTCACGGATGTCGCGAAAACTCGAAACATCGCGATGGACATGTTCTATGCCTGCAAGGCGAACAAATGCCGGATGTATCTCGATGAAGCCATTGCGGCCGGGATCGGTGTCGATGTCGCAAGCAGCAACGAGCTAAACGCCGCAATCGAAGCCGGTTTCTCGGGATCACGCATCGCCATCACCGCGACGTCAAAGCCTGAGATGATGCTTCGCCGTGCAGCAGAGGTGGGCGCGACGATTATTGCAGGAAGCCCCGAAGAACTCAGGCGTGTGGCGGACTTCGCTTCGAGAGCGAGCGCTGAATCGCTGAACATCACGATTCGAATCAGTGGCTTCGCATTCTCCAATCAACGGCACGACTCGCGTTTCGGCATCGATATCTCACAAGTCATGTTCGCAGCGAAAACCGTACGTGTCTCCGGTTTGCACTTTCATCTCGACGGAACCTCCATCGAAGATCGCGTTGCCGCGATTCATCAGACAATCCTGCTTGCCAAATCACTTCGCCAAGCGGGTCACCCGATTGCGTATATCGATATAGGCGGCGGAGCTCCGGTGCAATACCTTGAATCTGAGTCGGACTGGATTGCGTTCCACCATAAACTCGACATTCAACTCGACCGGCAATGGTGTGACGACGAGATCAAGCCGATTATTTTCCCAAACCGTACGTACGGACGTACAAAGATGGGCCGCAATTTCGTGCAAACCGATCGCAACTACCCGACCTGGCAAGCCGACAGCTCATCAGTCTGGTTAGCAAAGATATTTGACTCTGGTGGAATTGCCGATTCCTTTCGTTCGAACGGATTGCGACTACGGATGCAGCCCGGCCGATCCCTGCTTGAGATGTGCGGCATCACAGTCGCTCGAGTCATCTCGTGCAGCCCCGACAAAGCGGGCGACACCTTTGTGACGCTCGAGATGAATCAAACCAACTGCAAAACCACGTCCGTTGACTTTGCGGTAGATCCCATTCTGGTTCCGCACGACAAGAACAATCGCCCGCCGGCGACGACGGGATACCTGGCCGGGAACTACTGTGCCGAAGACGACCTGATCACGCCTCGCCGGATGCGTTTCGACAGAGGTGTGCAAGCGGGCGACATCTTGGCCTTTCCGAACACCGCCGGCTATCAAATGCACTTTATGGAAAGCCGTGGCCATCAGTTCGACTTGCCAGAAAACATCGCCATCCGCCCGACATCGGACGAACTGGGATAAAGATGCTATTTGGCTGCGGCGCGTTTTTCGACGTCTTTGGCCGCCTTCGTTTTCTCGCCTGGCGCAGCGAGGAATCCAAGATCATCAAGCCACTCATTCATCCGCTGTGGCCAAGTACCAAACGGAATACCGCCTCGATCGCCAATGGAACCGCCGTGCCCGCCCCGCGCGTAGATGTGCATTTCGAGATTCGGAATCCCTGCTCGGAGCATCGGCGAGAAATACTCGTCGGCCCAAATCGCGTGGACCCTATCATCGACTCCCGCGCAAACAATGAAGCTAGGCGGCGCGTTCGCAGGGATTGCAGTTTCCGGCTCGCGAGTGAACGGCGTGGGGCCCGGGTAAACCAAACCGACAAAGTCAGGACGTGGCGAAACACGAGCCAGTGGATCGGAAGGTTCGCTGTGTTTGCTTTGAAAGTCATCAAAGAACAACGCGGCCGGCGCGGCCAATTCGGCGCCGGCTGAAAAACCAACGAAGCCAATTTTGTCGGGGTCCAACTTCCACTCGGCGGCGTGATCGCGAACGATGCGTATCGCTTGGAATGCGTCGCGGACGGCGTCGGTGGTTGGTTCATATCCGTCGACCCGAAGTCGATTGCGCAGCACGATGGTTGACACACCTTGCGTCGCAAAGAACGGCACCAGATCCAACCCCTCGGGCCCCAACCAAAGGATTTTGTGCCCACCACCTGGTGCAACGATCACCGCGGCGCCGTTGCGTTGGCGATCTTCGGCTAGATGCACTTCAATCGTTGGATTGTGGACATTGAGCGTATTGAGCAATCGATCGTAGTTACCCGTCGTGTTGTACTTCTCGGCTTCATGAACACGATCTGCATTCAACGCAGACGAATCGCCCGGATACAACGACAACACGATTCCGCCCGGTAACGCAGCCTCAGGAACAAATGGCCCATCGGCCGCGGTCCGCACGCGACTCGCCCCAATGTCTTGAGCCAAACAAACGGATGAACAAAGAACCCAAGCCACCAACGCAAATCGGATTGTCATTTGGTTTCGATCAAAGAAAGGAAGGAGAAGTTTCCTGAGGCAACGCGTTTCACTGTCCCATTAGATCTTTAAACTTGGCGCCGACACAACTCATTCGATGGAAAGCAAACCGGTTCGCTCTGAGCGTCTTAGTACCGAAGCGTCATCGCACCGCAACAAGACTGCAATTGCCAAGCGGCAAACAGAGTTAGATGGGTACAAAAAAAAAGAGACAGCCTGCATTTCAATGCGAGCCATCTCTTGTTTTGATCCGTGCGAGGAACAGGTCATCCTCCGAAGAGGATCTGGGTCCTGAACCGTTATTAGCAACCGCAAGGAGCGGCGACTGGTGCACAGCAGCTTTGACGAGCAGCGCGACGATCGCGAAGCTTTTGGATCAACTTGCAGCCTTTGCGAGGAGCTTCGCAGCAAGTTGGTGCTGGTTCTGGGCAGCAAACTGGTGCTGGTGCACAAACAGGTTCTGGTGCACAGCAAACTGGTTCTGGAGCGCAAACAGGAGCTGGTGCAGGTGCACAGCAAACTGGTTCTGGAGCGCAAACAGGTGCAGGAGCTTCGCAGCAAACTGGTTCTGGAGCACAGGTTGGAGCACATGCTGGTGCACAAGCATCAGCCTTGCAACGACCGAACAACTTGCCGAAGCAACCGGCGTCCGAGTTGGGAGCCACGATGGTACCGACCAAAGCGAACATCGCAAACAAAACAATCGACTTCATTTCTGCCTCCTAGGGGCTGAAAAAGGGTTGTGAAGTGCGGATTCTAGGGATCAAACAGAATGCAGCAACTAGGCAACCTAGGAACCTAGCCACTTCGCGGAGAAAAAAACCCGTTTTCGACCGTTCTGGTGATATTTTGCACACTAAATTGAAAGCATTTCTCTTGACTATTCGCCCAAACAGCCTCCAGATCTAGTTTTTTCCGCTTTTTCGAGTGGTCATACCATCAGCGACCGCCAGTCCGCCAAAAACCAACATGATTCCGCCGTTGATCGCAATCACAATGGCTGGCTCGCCAATCCCCAAAATCAGCATCAAACCTGTCACCGCCCCCTGACCGAACATCGCCAATAACGACCACCGAAACGTTTTTTGGCGGCGCAGTGCGATCATGACGGGTGCCATCCAAACGCCGGGAACGTTCAACAGGAAGCACATGCCGCCTTGCCGGTCCACATTACCGGCACGCAGCAACACGACCGTAAACGTGACAAAACCGATCGCCGCCACAGTCGTCAGCAACAGCAACACCCAGCGCCGGCGTGGATCATCAGTCTCAGTCTTTCGAAGCACGTCACGCAGTAACGTCGAATCTTCGTCGATCGGGCTGGGCGGGACATAGGGATTTGCAACCATCTCGAGTCCATTTCACTGCTTCGCAAACTTGCCAATGCGGCCAAGTTCATCAATGCCGACGGGCATTTGAGTCTCTCGCACGGTCTCAAAGCGACTTGAAAGACCACTCTCGAAACGTGGCGTCCGTGTCGACAACGCGCAGCCCAGCTTTGCCTGATCTGTATTGATCGTCTTGCACTTTCAACTTAACGGTGTCGTTGTGAACGACCGCAATCTCATCACCAACAATCCGGACGGCAAGCCGCTGCGGTATCGATGGATCGAACGTGCAATCGACTCGCGCTAGCTCGGTCCACTTTTTCCCGTCCATCTTGCCGACGACCAGCAAACTCGTTTTCGGAACCAGTCCGGCAAAGTAACCTCGCTGGGCGTCGTAGCCGATTGAAACCGCGGAGCATCGAAACAAGATGCCCGCGTCACGTGACTGGGTTTGACCTTGAAAATCGATGACCACCGAAATCTCAGCATCGTCCGCAACCGCTCGATTGAACACGACCTTTTCGCCGCTGCGATATTCGTTGATCGGGACCCCAGGTCGGGCACCCAATTGAATCTCATCCTTCGTAGCCGCATAGAATTGGTGGTGGCCGTAATAGCTGAAACCGTCCGTCTTGGGCGACTTTTCGCTTGACGATTCGCCCGATGGGCGATGCAGAATCGATCCGGTAGCGACAGGTTTTCCAAAAACAGGAAAGCCTTGCTCGTCCACGTTCATTGGCTGCACAAAAATCGCTCGACGCCAACCCGGTTCGCGATCTCGCTTGGCATGGAACACATGCCACCACTGTTTATCGTCAAGCGAGCGGACGAAACAGGAATGCCCAACGCCGTACGTCGACTCACTGCTCTCGAACACCGGATCAGGACGCTTCTTCCACGATTCAGAGTTCAGTGGATCGTCGCCCCGCAGTTCCAGCATCCCCAGTTTGTAGTTCGGCATCCACGACGCTCCACACGAATACACAATCGCGGTAGCATCGCCGGACTGGAAAACTTGCGGGCCTTCGTTGAGTCCTTTGGCCGTTGCGTTCGATTCGATACGTTCCCACTGAAAATCATCGTGGTTGCAAATACGGACTCTCGGCCCAACCAATTCGGTCGGCGACTTCATTTCGGCAATGTACAGATATTGCTGGTCAGTCTTTGGTGCATCCCACCCCGACCAGATTGCATAGCGGCGCTGGTCATATTCCAGCACGGTCATGTCGATGGACCAAAGATTCGGCGAGTCACGATCGCTACCTGCACCGGTCTTCAACGGCCCAATCAATTCGTATTCACTCAGCACGTCAGCAGTCGCTGACCGCAAGACATAAGTCTTGTGATTTTCGTTGTTGCCATCCGAAGCCGCAAAGTAAATGTGCCAGTGTTCGTCAAGGAAATGCAGTTCGGGGGCCCACAGTTCTTTCGAGAAGGGGCCGAACGGCGGAGCTGTCCAGACGATGTGCTTCTCGCCCAGCGAAGTTAGCGACGGGCTCTTGTGAATCGCTAGTTCTCGGTTCCCTTCCGAAAAGCACCACAAATAGCCACCTGACAAAGGGTCGCGAGTCACCCAAGGATCAGCCCCCTCACCAATCGGATTAACAAACAGATTCGACGACAAAGCGCCGGCAATACTCGCTTCCTGAGCAGTCGCTACGCCAACACCCGCAACAAAACTGATGCCTAAAACCAGAACCATCGCAACAGTGTCGCGCCACCAACGCATCAGTGAAAACGCAGTTCCAAGGTTCCGATCAACAATCATCAGTTTCGCCTTCTGGTTCATTTTTGGTCTTCAAGTCGTCTCAGCCCGGCGCGACAAACGTAAGCAGCAAGCAAAGTGGGGCGGTTGATCGCACCATCGATCGTCTAGATTACTACAACATTCGTCGCAAAATTCTCAGAGAGCTTCGCGAGCCAACGAAGACGACAAGGAAAACCTCTGCAATTTTCCATGTGAACAAATGCGAGACTTGCTGGCACCGTGTTCACGCAAATCTACCGCTCGGCCGGCATGCCCTAGAGCTTGCCTTCCACACCCAGGTCGTGGAAGAAGTGCGAAACCTTGTCTTGGTTTTCCAGTAGCCAATCGATCGACGGTTCACACGCGATGGCCTTGGCGATCGCTTTGACAGTCGCTTCGCGGTGAATGCGAAACAACTCTTGATGGTCGACTTTTTCGACCTTCAAGACACCGGGGTCCAACCAAACCGAATAGATGATGCCTAGATCGTTGGCTTTTTCTTTGGGAATGTGCCCGGCGCGGACAGCGTCCAAAACGCCGTTGGCGATGCCAGCCTGGACGCTGCCCATCAGGATGTTGGTGTAACGGGAATTTTTGACGGTCACTTTGCTGACCATCAAGGTGACCGGACGGACTTGCACGTCGCTGTTCAAAATTGCGAACACACGGGTATGTCCTTTGACCTGATCACCGACCAACGTCGCAAGTGCCTGACCAACGGGGCCGTCGAGTTCGCCGATCACGATTTCGGGTTCGGCACATAAGTATTCGGCATCGCCTTCGACGAGGGCTTCACCGGTTCGCATCACGATTCGTTGGTTCATATTTGGGCATGCCGCGGGAGAGAAAACAGGGGCCTGTCGTGCGGCGAATCCACGCCGCGCCGAGAATCATACAACCAACTCACTTGATTTGGCAGATGAATCTCGTCTGTCCAAAAATTCGTTCTCTACGCGGGACCACAGCCTCCTTTCTGCGAACTACAGCATCATCTTGGGCAGTCGTTGAAATCGGCATCTGCGAACGGCGAAGCCAACCGTGGCGACCAACAGCAATGCCATCGACGACGCTTCAGGAACTGCCACGGTGTTGGAAACCACAAAAACAGCCCCGTTCAACTTGCTACTAACCAAGAGCTCTCTTAGGGGCGAAACCCCGAATCGAAAGTCGCTTCGTGTTACCGGGTTCGAGGGCGTGCATCCCAGGTAACTTGGGTCACCAAACAGTTCAGCAAACGTATTGAAATTTACCGTTGCGGTGCTTTCATCATCATCATGGTCAAAAGCCAACATGAACTGATTGTGATCGTCGAGCCAGGTGAGTTGATCGACGGCCTCGCCCGCTTCGAGTGAAGTTTTTTGCGTCAGCAAGTTTTCCAGCGAGACACTGTACAGTTGGCCGCCCGGTGCCACCGAATTGCCGGCAAAATTACCGTAAAAATACTCGCCATTGATGACCGGACCACCAGCGATGCTGATCAAATTGTTGTCCATTGGATCGTTGTGGCCGAGTTGCAGCGCTGGATAGATGAAGGTCTTTCCTTCGTCATTCCCCGTTAGCAACATTTGATTCACTCGCTAAAGTCTCAGGTGAACAGCGATGCGATCGGGGCGCCTCGGTCGGTGATTGGGACCGGACGATCACCGTCGTACAACGATTTGCCAGGATCGATGCCAAGGGCTGCGTGTATGGTCGCAAAGAAGTCTGGCACGGAAACGGGTGATTCGACGATGGATTGCGATAACTCGTCCGTGACGCCGTACGCGCCGACGTGATTCAATCCGCCACCAGCCAAAACACAAGTGAATGTTTTGCCTTGGTGTCCGCGCCCGCCACCGGAATCAAAACCAGCAGGACGACCAAATTCCGTCGTGACCACAATCAACGTGTCATCCAACATCGACTTGGATTGCAAGTCATCAATCAACGTAGCCATCGCGATGTCCAGCTCTGATATCAGTTGGTGCTGTTTTTGAATGCCGTCGTTATGGACATCCCATCCGGTTCCGTTGAGGAAATTTAGATTGTGCGAAACTTCGACAAATCGGACGCCTCGCTGGATCAGCCGCCGGGCCAGCAAACAGCGTTGCCCAAATTCGCCACCGAATTGATTCCGCAGGTCATCTGGTTCGCGATCGAGCTGGAAGACACGGTTGAATTCAGGACCAGAAAGCCGCAGAGATTGTTCCAAGGCGGAATCGTAATCGGCCATCTTTTCGTCGCCGGCAAAACGTTTGCTGGCGGACAAACGCGTCTGTGCAAGCAACTTTTCACGCGTCGATTGGCGATCAGCGTCGACGCCGTGGGGCAATGACAGTCCCGCGGGGCCACGCCGAGTGTCGGTCAAATACAAATAGCCAGACTGTGCACCCAAGAAACCGGGTCCGCGTGTGACGTTGGGATAACCGATCAGAACATACGGCGGAACGCCCTCGGCCGCCGCGTCCAACTGGTTGGCAATGACACTGCCCAGCGACGGGTATGTCACCGTACCGGTCACAATGCGACCGGTGTGCATCCGGTTAGTCGCCGCGGCGTGTTCGTCGATGACGTCATGATGCACGGTGCGCACGGCCGTGACGCGGTCCATTCGAGGTGCCAATTGCGACAGATGTTCGCAAACCGAGACGCCAGCAACCGCAGTGTCAATCGACTTATAGAGCGAACCGGGCTTCTTCGCCTTTGGGTCACCGACGCGTTTCGGGTCAAACGTATCGATCTGGCCCATGCCGCCACCGAGCCAAATGGAAATGACATGCTTGGCTTTGCCTCGTGGCATTACCGGTCCGGACGCATCGGTCGTTCGCGTCAATGACAAGCTTGTTGCGGCTGCCGCGGCGGCACCCATCCAATGTCGACGATTCAATTCGTTCATGGTAGCCACACAAATTCAGGAGAGTTCAATATCGACCAAACGACGTCTTCGTAAACAGTTCGCCAAGACGTTCGCAAACGTGGATCGGGGGCATCGCCGACGATCGCTCGTCGTTCCATTTCGATTTTGATCGTGTTAGCGGGGCCCGCCAAATGATTCGACCAAGAAACGTGTTCCAACCCTGGCAGACGCTCCGGTGCAACCACTTGATCACCAGGCACCAATCGGTCATCAAAGCCATCTTGCAGAACTTCAACCATAATATGCAATTCATTGTCTGTTGGTCGTCGTGACAAAAACCGAATGTACAACGATTCGACCAAAGCCCGCGATGAATCCGCATTGATGGCCAAGTTCGCCAAATCACTGTTCATCGACGCCGCAACCGTCCAAGAAGCGAACACGCTGTTTCCAATCGCGCCGGGTTGCAATACGTTGGTCGAATTGTCGCGAGAATCAATGGCGGATTGCCGGTTGCCAGTCCATCCAAACGCTTTCATCACATCCACCACCGCCGACGCTCGTGGCAGTGCCAAACTTGGTCGGTCGCGTTCATTGGACAGCGTCGTAAATTGCCACGCCCGGGATGGACTGCCGAACTGCAACATCGTTTTGGCTGGACGGCGTGCTTCGGGATCGAACGACAACTCTTCGACATCCAAGGGGCGGCCCGATGCAGCCACCATCGAATCGACCAACTGTTCGGCGGATAACCGCCGACGATCGGGTGCGGCAAACCAACGTTCGTCGGCACGGGCATCCAAATTTGAACCTCCAGCCTGCCGTTGGTACACGTCGGACTTCATGATCGTCGCCGCTAAAAGACGCAAGTCATATCCGTGACGGATGAAGTCATGCGACAACCACCGTAACAATTCAGGATGGCTAGGCTTGGCCGATTCCCAATCGCCAACCGGTTCGACAAAGCCGGTTCCGATAAGACGTTTCCAAACCCGATTGACGATCACGGCGGCAAAGCGAGAGTTCGCGGGCGAAGTGATCGCGGCTGCGAAACGTTCGCGTGAATCCGCTGATTTTGATGACCATCGGTCGATTTCCTTTGGTGAAACAAGTTCAGCAAACGGCCATTCAGGTTGGACAGGGACGCCCGGTTGCAAAGTGACCTCGATCAACGAATCACGACCGCCGTGGTCTTCAAAGAACGCTGCCGGAACAGTGCTGCTGGCGGGCACTTTGACGTCTTTGCGTGCCAGCATCGCGGCCAAAGAAAAAAGGTCGTGCTGCGTTGTTTCGTGATAAGGCGAATCGTGGCATCGGGCACATTGTAAGTTGATTCCCAGGAACGCCGATGCGGCAACGATGCTGCGGGTTGCTTCAGGCGCATCGTTGTCGGCAGCCATACCAAAACCGGCGCTGCCGCCCTGATACAAACTACCGCGCAGCATCAACAACTCGGTCACCATTCGGTCGACCGGTTGGTTGTCGATCAAGGCTTCATACAAAAAGTAACGAAACGGTCCGGTATTATTTAGCGACGGTTTCAACAGGTTCGGGTTTTCGGCCAAAATGTCTTGCCAAAAGCTGACCCAATGATCGGCAACTTCTGTTCGCGTTAGTAATTGGTCGATCAAATCCGCTCGCTTGGACACGGATCCGCTGCTCATAAAAGCAAAGTACTCATCTCGCGTGGGCGGCAAACCAACCGTGTCCAAATAAGCTCGTCGCAAAAAAGTTTCATCGTCGACCAGATCCGCAATCACGATTTCATCAGCCGATTTCGATCGCCCCCAGGTTGCTCCCGATGCGATCCACTCATCCAACGTTTCGATATTTTCGGACGACATCGGTTCCGACGGCGGCATCCGTTCGGACTCGTCCGGCGATCGGATTCGACGCATCAGTTCACTGCCGTGCGGGTCGCCGGCACGCACGATCAATTCACCTGAATCGCCGCCGGCTGCAACATCCGCTGCGGAACTCAAACGCAGCCCCCCCTCGTCGTCTTCGTCATGGCAACGAAAGCAATTTTGTTTCAAGATCGGCAATACGTTCGTCGTGAAATGATCGGCTGCGGAATAATCCGGTTCACCAATTGAATTGTTGCTGGTTGCAGTGGATCGATGTTTTTCGATTTTCGCCAAAATGAACTTATCGACGACGGACGAGGAAGCATCGGAAGATGGAATATCGATAGGATCGAGCGTTTGCAAGTGTTCGCGAGCGAGGAAATGTCGCTGATCCCAATAGGCGTTCTGTGACGCAGCAAGTTGATGTCGCGAATCCGTTTCGAAATCAGCGACGTATTTCTCGACGTATTTCAATTGTTTGGTGACGTTGCCGTCCGTCATCGGCATTTCGACTAACGATGCGGGTGCTGGCCGGAGCAACAGAAACGGGCCGGTTGAATTCAATTGAACGGCAACGACCGTTTCGCCAGGTTCGGCACGCAGCGATTTGCCGCCGATAAGCGTTTCCAAAATCACGCGTTGAATGCCGTCGGTCTTGATCGTGTGTTCGACGATCTTCTCTTCCACGCCGTAAGCCACCCGCCGCATTTTCGCGGCCGGTCGTTCGGGTAGCGGTTCGACTGGGTTGTGCCCATCGGTCCTTGACGACAGCGGCCCTGTCGTGTCGAAGCGTTGATCATCGATCCACAGACGCGACAAACCACGTGACCGCACGACGAAACGATGCGTGCCCGCGGGCAAATCCACATCGGCACCAAGCCGCAACCAAACGGCATCACGATAGGCATCGCGTACTCCGTGATCGTCGTAAGCGTGCGGCAATCGATTTAATAACATCGGCGCGTCAATATTCAGCCATGTCCCGCGATCGATTCGCTTAGCTTGCCAATCAGCGTCCTGCCAAGCGGTATGCGACGGAACTTGATCGTCGAACCACCACGTCACCTGGCCGGCGGGAATCGTCATCGTCGGGGGTGACGGTGGAGGCGGCGGCAATGGGTTCCAACGCAAAGCCATTTCGGAATCCGTCAACGCACGGCGATAAATGATCAATCGATCGAGCTGGCCACGCAGGCTGGATGAGTTCTGCCCCGCCATCGACGATCCGATCCAAACGGCTGCGTCATCGACAACGGGTGCCGTTTGTGTGGGACCGCCCATGTCCCATTGGCCATCAGTCGATCTACCATCGATCCACGCACGCATGCTGTCCGGTTTTCCGAAACGGTACGAAACTGCAATGTGATGCCAAGCCGATGACGACGACTGCCAACCATCGTGGCTAATCCACCGATGCCAAACTGAATTTGAACCGTCCTTCGGTGTCGCAAACAGAAAGCCGACTCGAACTTGGCCATTCCTCTTGCATATCCGCAAGGCCCAGTTCTGGTTGTCTCGTTCGAACCCTTTGTCGAAGGTGCGTCCTTTGCCAACGATGTAACTGTTTTCACCTTCCGCGATGTCATCGACTTTCAAAATCGCTTCAATCGAGATCACGTCGCCATTGGCAAAATCCCACCGACTCGATTCCCCCAAATCCGGGACAACGATGCGTGCTCCCTGGCCACCAAATTCAAAAGCGAGATTATCAGCGGCCGTGTCAGGATATCGCGGTGGACGGGGTCCGATACGGTCCCGTTGCACCTTGCCCACGATGACACCCACGTCCGGCTTCGCTTCGAAATCCCAATCCGCGACTAGGTTCGGATGAGAAACGTCCGGTTGGGAAATATCTGCACCTGATTCGTCGGCACGCAAGTGATCGACGGAAGCAAAGGCCAACCCGAACGCTAGCGAGGCGGCAACAATCAATCGCTTGATGGTGTTAGAACTCATGGGCGAGCACACGTTAGCTTGAGGCGGGAAGTACGGAGGGATGATCAGTTTAAACCAAATACAACCGCAGATGCGAATCCTTTGATGTACTTACGAGTGACAAACGTTCTTTCTTTTGCCGTGTGCTGATCGTTCAAACGCAATGCCTTTGCTGGCAGCTATCCGTTGGACGATTGCGAAGAAACCGGTCGAGTCAACCGCTAGCGCGTACAATCGAGGATCGCGTCCACGCAAACGCAGTCGTCCCCGGCAATTCGTCTGCCAAACTCTCTTTCAGTTTCAGCCTCTTCCTTCACTTCCCTCAAGAACTTTCTCTCAATCCAAGACACAATCATGTTCTACTTGAGCACGCTTCTGCTATTGCTTCTTTCAGTGGCAACACTCCAAGCCCAAGAGCAATCGCCTACGCCCCAAGCAACGAAACAGCGAATTGTTGCTCCGCAAACCGAGACGGAACTCAAGTCGCTTCTTCACGTGGGCGCGTCGTCGCTTCCGCTGGTCAGTGCGCATCGTGGCGGACCCAACATCGGTTTTCCGGAAAACTGCATCGCGACGTTTGAACATACGATTGCCGCGGGATTTTCCATGCTCGAAGTCGATCCGCGTCGAACGGTTGACGACAACTTCGTGCTGTTTCACGACTCCGCGTTGCCACGAACTTCAAACGCGACCGGGAATCTCAACCAAGTTACTCTCGAAGCGTTACAGAGCGTCAAGCTGAAGGACGATCGCGGAAATTTGACGCAGCACACCATTCCAACGCTCGACGAAGCGATTGCTTGGGCGAAAGGAAAATGTGTCTTAGTCCTTGATACAAAAGATGTGTCGATCGCCGAGCGGCTCTCTGCCATTGAAAAGCAAAATGCAGAAGGTTGGGTGATGATCATTGCCTACACGATTGCAAGTGCGAAAGAATGCTACGCGGCAAACCCAGATGTGATGATGGAGATTGGCGTGACATCAAAGAAAAAGTTTGACGAACTTGATGCGTCCGGCATACCTTGGTCCAACGTGGTCGCGTTCGTAGGGCATGACTCGCCAGTCGACACACAATTGATCGCTGCAATTCACGACAAGGGGGCGTGCTGCATGGCCGGAACTTCCCGCAACCTCGATCGAGAGTTGCTGCACGCCACCGATCAAAACCGTGCACAAATCGAACAACAGTATCGAGACCTGTTGAAAATTGGGGTCGACATTATCGAGACCGACCTGCCGATTGCCGTCATGCAAATCATTCAGAAGTAAGCCAGTTCACCTTCAATGAAAAGACATCTTATGTTCAAACCATCCGCGCTGATCGCATTGCTTCTATGCTTGACGGCTGTAAACATCCAAGCCAAACCGCCAAACATTATCTTCATACTTAGCGATGATGTCGCTCAAGGTGATCTTGGTTGCTATGGACAATCGCTGATTCAGACTCCCAATCTTGATCGGATGGCAGCCGAGGGAACTCGGTATCTGCAAGCTTATTGCGGCACCACAGTCTGTGCCCCGAGTCGAGCGTCGTTGATTACGGGTCAGCACTGCGGTCACTGTCCGATTCGTGGCAATTATGAGGTCCCGCCGGAAGGTCAGTTGCCGCTTCCAGCCGAGACCGAAACGGTCGCAGAAGTGCTCAAGCCCGCCGGCTATGCAACGGCCTGTGTTGGAAAG
The DNA here is from genome assembly GCF_007860175.1 of Rubripirellula reticaptiva. Taxonomy (NCBI): domain Bacteria; kingdom Pseudomonadati; phylum Planctomycetota; class Planctomycetia; order Pirellulales; family Pirellulaceae; genus Rubripirellula; species Rubripirellula reticaptiva. Next base: position 695,623 of record NZ_SJPX01000005.1, read on the forward strand.
TGGGGAATGGGTTTCTTCGACACAACTGGCTCACCCATGAAGCAGGGCTTTGATCATTTCTTTGGATACAACTGCCAACGCGAAGCTCATTCGTACTTCCCAAAGTACCTTTACAACGACGATCAGAAGATCTTCCTGGATGGCAATGATGGCAAGACAATCGGGCAAACCTACGCTCAAGATTTGATCCAGTCGGATGCGCTGCGATGGATTGAATCACATCGCGAGCAGCCGTTCTTTCTTTTCTATGCCGTCACGCTGCCTCACGGCCGACATGAAATTGACAAACTAGGACAGTACGCAGACAAGAATTGGTCGGACACTCAAAAATCATACGCGGCCCAAATTTCTCGCCTGGATAGTGACGTCGGAGCGATCGCCGATTTGCTGCGAGAATTGAAAATTGCTGGAAACACGTTGATTGTTTTCAGTGGCGACAACGGTTCATCCTTCTCGATCAATTCGGAAATAGGCACACTGTTTGAGCAAGATTCGAATGGGCTGCGCGGCTATAAACGAAATCTTTACGAAGGTGCCTTGCGTCAGGCCGCATTCGCTTGGTGGCCGGGAACAGTACCAGCAGGTCGGGTCAGCGATGAGCCGTGGGCATTTTGGGATTTTCTGCCGACCTGTGCCGAACTTGCTGGCACCGAGGTACCAAGCGACCAGCCAGTTGATGGCTTGTCGCTTGTCAGTTTCCTTAAAGGTGGCGAGGCTCCTAAGCGAGATTACTTCTACTGGGAACTGCACGAAGGAAAGCCAGTTCGCGCGATCCGTTTCGGCGACTGGAAAGCGGTCAAGCCGTTCAACCAATCGATCGAACTGTACGATTTAGCGAGTGACCGTGGCGAGCAGAAAAACGTTGCCGACACTCACGCCGATATTGTGGCACGGGCCCAGACGTTGATGGATGAAGCACATACACCGAGCGCACGGTGGCCATTGACGGGCAACACCGACGAGCGAAACAGAGTTTCCAAGGCCGCGTGGGAAGCGACTCGCACAAGGCGGGACTCCGCCCCGTCAATTCCGCAGAAGTAGAATAGTCCTCTGTCGCGGTATGTGCGCCAGCGGCGTTACACCGTCTCACTTAGTCCAGGCTGGAGATCAGTCGCATCAGCTTGGGGATGAATTCTCGCAGCGCTCGGGACCGATGGCTCAGCGCTCGTTTTACCGTTAGGTCCAACTCACCGAAGGTGCGGTGATATTCCGGGATGATGAATAGAGGATCGTACCCGAACCCGGCGTCACCACTTCGTGCGTGGCCAATTCGGCCGCCGCAGGTGCCGTTGGCTTCTAAGCGGACACTGCCTTGGGGATCTGACAGACACAGATAGCAATTGTACTTGGCACTCCGTTTTTCGTCCGGAACGCCTTTTAATTCACTCAGTAGTTTGTCGTTGTTGGCTTCATCGTCACCGTGCTGGCCGGCATAACGAGCGGAGTAGACGCCCGGTTCGCCCGCCAGTGCGTCGACGGTCAAACCACTGTCTTCGGCCAAGACCCATCGGTTCAAATGAACGGCTTGCTCAGTCGCTTTCAACGCTGCGTTTTCCGCAAACGTTAACCCGGTTTCTTCTACGTCGATGGATCCATCGATCTGGGCCAGCGATGTCAGTTGGATCTGATCGTCGGGCAGCAACAAACGCAGTTCGATTAGTTTCTTAGCGTTGTTTGTGCCTAGGACCAAATCAAACATGGTTACCGCATTCCGTAGAGACTTCGCTTGGACTGTTTCGGGATCGCGATCGCGGTCGGTTGGACATCGAACGGAACCATCCCAACGTTGTTGCTGGCGAACCCGTTTGAACCCTGCGGGATCTGGCGAGCCAGTTCAGGCCGCACGTTGAAGGCACTGTACTTCTTGATCAAGGCTTGGATCTGCGGGTCGTACTCGAACTTACCGTTGGGCAATTGACGACCTAGCGTATCAAAGCTGCCGACGGTTACCAGGGATTGGTCACGATCATGGAACTGATAGGCCTCGACACCTTGGCGGCGAAGTTCAGCCGTCATCTTGGCAGCATCGCTGGCCAATTGGTCCATGCGATTTTCGTCAGGTGTGAAGTTCTTTTTGTTTTTGCTGTTTTCAATCGTTGCATAGCCGGTGAACGTCTTCACAACGACAGTGAACTTTCCATCACATTTCAGCAGCGAATGGTCCAGATTTTCGTTTAGTTGGCTGACGAAGGAATCGACCGGCGGTGCTTGGAAATATCCTTCGGGTAACATGGGATTGCGAGTCACAAAGGCGCTCGCGAGTGGGCCTTTGGGATTGTCCTTGCGAGCATTCTTCCAGCGGTCCGCCAACGCTTTTACCGCAGTGACGGGATTATTGCCGGACGTTTCCGCAGCGATTTCGTTGGGGTCTTGCAATACTTTCGGCGTTGCCGCTTTGATGCGAGCCAAGTCGCCTTCGATGTTTCGATTTTCGACACTGTCGTATTCCCCAACCAAGACAGCGTACGCTTGGTACTTGTAACTGTTGGCGTATCGAACCGGTTTGGCGGTTCGTTGGTCAAAGCCGACGGTGCCGGTGAAGTCAAACTTTTCGTGATAGATAAATGCGGGCAGCCCCATGGTGGTGCGAATTTCCAGGGCCAGCTTACGAGCACGTTCCTGGGATCCTTCGCCCACCAGCGTCGACGCCAAAATCAGCCAGGGGCCGTCTTCGACCGTCAGTTCATAGCTCTTCGATTCGTCAGCCTCGACGGACGGCGCTCGGCCGAACATCTTTAGAAAACTGGGGGGATCGGCAGCGACCGGACCAGCAATGGACAGGACGAACAAGAACGAAAGCAGTGATCGTTGGTACATGACAGACAATTTCCGCGTGCGACAGACTCGGGATTCGTGGCCCAAACTTTGGGATACACACCGGCTTTAACAAAAATTGCTGATTCGTGGAAAGAGAGATTGCGGGCGGTTTTGAGGTGGGAGGTGGGAGAGGTTGTCTAGACCTGCAGGCAGTGGCGATTTGCCATGCTGATGCCGCTAACGATCGCGCCGACGATACCTACGAACCCTTGGTCAGTACCGCACAAGAAAACGTTCGACAAATGGGTCGTCCCATCGAGCTGTTTGTCGGGGGCACCGTAGACCGCGCCGTTGTCATGGAACGTGAACCGGCGAATGGTCTTGGGAGTGAACACGTCGGTATCGACGACATAGCCGCGGAAGTCGGGCATGAAGCGGACTGCCGATGCGATCGCGTCGTCGTACTGGATCACTTTCTCGCTGCGGTACTTTTCGTCCGACAAGGCGCACCAACGATCATGGTCGGCCAGCGTCGTGATCCGGATCACTCCGTCCGGCAGCTCGCCTTCGTCGGCATCGTAGATGTAATTGTTGGGCGAACAGATCACGCCCGTTCGCGAATCACAAAGCGCGTCGTTTGGTTTTTGCCAGTGAAAGGACTTGCTGTCGTTATAAAACACGATCGTGCGATCGAAACCGAAATCAACCGGCTTTCGATCCAAAATCGAAATGGATTCGATGAACGACAACGAGCCCGCTTTTGCAACGTCAACTTCAGTGATGTCGTCGCACATCCGCAACGTTTCGATGTTACCCGCCGAAGACAAAATTCGTTTCGCTTGCAATTCGGTGCCGTCGTCCAACACCACGCCGCAGGCTTGCCCGTTTTCGACATGGATTTTCGCCACGCCGCTGCGCAGTTTCAGTTCGCCGCCTAGACCGCGAAACTTCTTCACCAGGTTCTTCAGGATCACGCGAACGCCTTTGAAAGGCCGGCCGAACCCCTCCAAGTAACAAGCGCGAAACATGATGCAGAACTGGCCAAAGTCCATGTCGTTTTCACGAGCATTGCCGTACCACATCAACGGACAAATCAACATCTCGATCAACAGCGGATCGGAGATGTGTTCGGCCATCACTTCGCGGGCCGATCGCATGAAGTTTGGCGCGTCGCCGTCCATGTCGCTGTAGTCCAACAACGAACCGCATAGCGACCGGAAACCGTCGACTTGCCCCGGAAACTGTTTGGCGATTTCGGATTCCAGCAATCCGATGTCATTGGTGAAGTCAAGCGAGACCTCGGGAAATCGAATAGAAGAACCGATCTGTTCAGCCAGCTTGAAGTCTTCCCAGCGAAAACGGAGTTGCCGAATTAGTTTTGCCAACGGGCCTCGCTTGTCCGAACCCTTGCGAGCAAAATTCGTCATCGCGTGCAGGCCGACGTCGTAGTCACGTCCGCCCATCCGGTAAAAGGAGTTCAAACCGCCGATGGTATAGTGTTTTTCGAGAATGCAGACGCGCTGATCAAAGTGTGCCAAACGGATGCCGGCCGCTAGACCGCTCATGCCGGCGCCGATGATGATCGTGTCGTACTGAGCCGTCATGAGGTGAAAAATCGATTGGGGGATGGTGAAGGGGGCCTCGGAACGTGTCAGAATACGTGACACTTTAATGATGGACAACGACGAATCGATGGACGCCAAGCCGAAATCTATTCGCAGACGACTCCCCCCCTCCCACGTTCTTACGCAAAAAGCGGTATTCGATGACTGATGAACCCAAGATTCGTTTCGTGTTGATTGGCGGCTTTTTGGGTGCTGGGAAGACGACGCTAGTCGGCCAACTGGCGCGAGCCTACGCGGCGGCCGGAAAACGAGTCGGCATCATCACGAACGATCAGGCCGAAAATTTGGTGGACACACAAAATCTCCGCTCGCAAGGATTCGACGTCGGCGAAGTGGCCGGCGCCTGTTTCTGCTGCAGTTTCGATGACTTAGTCGCAACAGCCGATCGACTTTCAAGCGAGGGGGCTCCGGACATCCTGTTGGCCGAACCGGTGGGCAGTTGCACCGACTTGGTCGCGACCGTGGTACGGCCGCTGCAACAACTGTTAGGCGATCGGTTCGAGCTTGCTCCGTTCGGCGTGCTGCTGAAACCGTCGCACGGGAAACGCATTTTGGCGGAACCGTCAGCCGACGAACGCAGTGGTTTTTCGCCGCAAGCCGAGTACATCTTTCTGAAGCAACTCGAAGAAGCCGATTACATCATGATCGGTCGGCGAGACCAGTTGAGTGACGACGAAGTCGCAGCGCTGAAGTCTCGTCTGGCCATCGTCGCGCCAGGAATCCCCGTGGTTGCGGTCAGTCCGGCGACGGGTGAAGGTGTCGATGAAGTGTTGGGATACATCGAGTCGCCGATGGAGGCCGGTCGCCGGTTGTTGGATATCGACTACGACACCTACGCCGATGGCGAAGCCGAGTTGGGCTGGGTGAACTTGACGGCACAATTAGATACCGACGTAACGGTCGACCTCGATAAAATCGCCAGCGACGTGGTGACGCGAATTCGAGACGTTGTCGTTGGCCAGCACGACGGTCACATCGCCCACCTGAAGACATCCGTTCTGGCCGGTGACACTCAAGCCGTTGCCAACGTCGTCGCCAATGACGCGCCCGTGGACGTGGGACTGTTGGCTTCGCGCAGCGTCGCCGGATCGATTCAAGTGATCGTCAACGCGCGGGTCGCGATGGACCCTGGGCTGTTAGAAGACGTGTGCCGCGAACAGGTTGCTGCGTCATCACAGCATCACGGCATCACCGTGACCAGCATCAGCGCTCGGTCGCTGCGTCCCGGCCGCCCGACCCCAACTCACCGAGTCGGCACGTAACGAATTCCTATCGGCCGAAGAGTTTCTCGAGGCCGATTTTTTCCATCTGCTTGCCAAGTTGTTTTTGCAGGTAGTTCTCGGCGTTCTCTTGGATTGCTTTAGTGCCCAACTGGGCAACAACTTGGCGGATGCCGGCCGAATCGAGCCGCGGCTGCGAGATCGTGCCTTCGATCGGCAACGTCACGGATTGTCCGGTCAAGCCTTGCAAATCACGTCCGAGCCAACGCGAATCCAGCGGAATCTGAGCCGTCATGCTCATGCGGCCATCGAACGCCACTCGGCCACTGGTGATGACCTGGGCGCGATCGATCGCAAAGTACATCCGTTCGTGAACAGCGGTCCCGCGGTCAACGGCGAAGTCAACCTTTTGTGGTGGCATCGTGATCAGGGTTCGATTGGTAGACGCGGCTACGGTTTGACCAGTCACCGACCCAGCAAGGGCCTTTAATTGGTCGACGCCGCCGATCAATTGGTTCGCGAGCGGCCCCGCGTTCATTTCGACGCTTCCCAAGTTCAGACGGCCAACGATTCGTGTTTGGTTCGGATCATCAAAGACGATCAGTGCCTCGTCGACTTCCGCACCAACGGTGCCTTGGATACGAGCCGTGTTCGCCGCCAACGGTGCCAAGTACTTCAACCATCGATCCGTCATTTCGGGAGTCAGTTCAATCGACTCGGCGATCACCCCACGTTCCAATTGCATCCACATCGGCCCGGGCGAGTAGTGCACCGAACCTGCCAAGTTGACTTTGCCGTTCATCGATCCAGGGCCGCTGCCGACAGCAACTTGAGACGGCGAAACGATCACGGTCGTTTCGGTCATTTGAATCGGAATGTTGGCTGATCCAAACGAAACGCCGGCCACGCCGCCCGATTCCCAGCCAAGATTTGCGGTCACGTTCATAGCCACCGTGCCGTCGGGTCTGCGGGTCGCTTGAATGTCCAGCGGCGTCTCGTGAATTCCGGTGACTGCGATCGGAATGCCAGCCATGGGCGAAACCAATTCAGCGACTTTGTCCATTTTCAAACGGGCTGGGCCAGCCAGTCGAACTTGGCCGACTTGTTCGTTCCATGCGACCGAGCCCGTCAGTGTCGTGGCGAACCAGTCGCCTGCGATCAACAGTTCCTGGGCTTCGATGTTGCCGGATTCGGTTTGGTACCGCACGTTGCCTTTGAATTGCAAATTAGGTTCTTCCCAAACGAGCTCTTGCTTAGCCGATGCGCGACCAAATTGGTCCGCCGACGCTGGCATCGGTCCGACAGCCCCCGCGGTGCTGGCAGACTGCAGCACGGCGACGTCTTGCCCCTTCATCGACGCAGCCACATTGATCCATCCGTCACTGGTGCGGATGTCAAACTCGCCGTCGCAGTCACCTTTGAAGATATAGGAATCGGATGTTGCGGCGGCTCGCGTTTGCACACTCCCCTGCAGCCGATCCAGTTTTGCACGCCACTTGATCGTCATGTCGATATTGTCTGCCACGGCAGTTCCTTGCGCGGCTGCACTGACCGCGTCGCCAACTAGCGTCAACGTATCGGCGCGCAGTCGGCCCTCCGGCAGCAGCAATTCGCCAGCGAAACCCAGTTCCATTTTCGGCTGGCTAAAATACTGAGTGCCATACGTGACGCGCGGCTGCGTCAGAGTCAGCTTCGCATCCGTCAAGGTCGAGATTGAAGTTGACGCTTGTCCGGTGGCCGTCAATTGAAAATCGCCGGTGGAATCCACCAAGTCCGCAGGCATCCACGGCGCGGCGAGTTCCGACAATGTTTCCAATCGACCGTTGCCTCGAATCGCGATCGGCATCGGTACGACTCCGTCGGGACGCGCGACCGGAGCCAACAAATCCGCGCTGATGGCCAGTCCATTAGTGGTGACGTTGATGCCCGCGCTAGTGAGTTCTTCCAGCGAATCACCGGCCCATCGTCCGACGGCTTCCACATTGCCTTTCATCGCTTGTCGGCGCAGCACTTGGCCGCCCGGCAAGGTGACCAGCAAGCTGTTCGCCTCGCCGCCGCCCTGCAGTTTCCAGACATTGTCGGCTGACGCGTTCCAGCGGATTTTTCCGCTCGCGGTTCCGGCCATGGTGGCGTCCGAGATTTCGATGATCGGACGCAGCATCGCAGTCAGCCGTCCAAAATCGATTTCGACGTCTGCACTTCCGCTCTGCAAATCGCCTTGCCCAACGGCCGATCCAAACGTGCTCTTCCAATTGAATTGTTCGGCACGAATTTGCCCGCGCTGAGTCGCCACCGTCGCCGACAGTTCGATCGGGTCAATGACAACGTTGCGCCCGCCCGACCGGGCACGAAGGGCATCACTGTTGATCGATAGTTTGCTGCGACGAACCGATGCACCAGCGTCGGCATCACGGGCAACAGGAGGCCCAGGGTTAGATTCGATTCGCGCGATCGCGCGACCAGACAACAGTTCGGCCCCGTCCCGTAGCGGCATCATACCGGGCAGCGCCTGGTCAAGTTTGGCAAGATCAACATCGACTCCGGCGGTGCCGTCGATCGCATCGAGCCAGCGAAGCGGATTGTCGTCCGTTCCAACCAACGAGAACGTCGTGGAAACCACGCCGTCCATGGTGGCGCGGGCAAAGTCTGTCGTTGCGACGAGGCGGCGACCGTACAGACGTGTCCCGGTCATCGTCAATTCGCCGTCGAAGGTGGCCAGGTCGTTCTTCCACATTCTTGCAGCGGCGGTGCCCAGCATATCGTCGTCTTCGGCGGTCAGACTGCGGATCTTCAATTGGTTGATCGCTGCCTCGATGACACCGTCGGCGTTGCTGGAAACCGATACCGCCCCCGTGGCATCACCGCTGACCCGACGAGGAATCGACGTTGCCAGTTCTGGCATTCGGCGCCGCACCAGTTCAACGATCGAAAGCGGCAACGACTCGGTTTGAATGTTCATCTTCCACGCCAGCGATTCGTCAGGCTTGGCGTCCATGGCCAAATCAATGGATCCGCCCATCGATCCGCCCGCCCCGCCGGGTTCGGTCAAAACGCCTTCGAACTTTGACACCACACTGGTCGCCCCCAGTTCAACGTTGGCATTGCAATTGGCGAGTTGCCACGATCGGCCAGTGACTTTATCGGTGACTGCAACGGTGACGTCCTGCAGCTTGATCGTGCCCGTCGTCGCACCGCTGGTGCTGTCGCTAGGCGTTTCCAACAATTGCTGCAGGTCGGCTTCGACGCTAGAGGTTCCTTCGTCCACGCTGCATGCGACTTGAATGCCTTGCAGAGTGATCTGGCCGAGATTGGACATGGATGAGTCTGCAATCAACTGCATGACCGTTAGGTCCATGTCCAACTGGCTAACCGAAATGTCGGTGCCTGCCTTCGTCCCGTGAATTTTTAGGCCCGTGATTTGCAGAGGTGTCACCCAGCCAATTCGCATCGAATCAGACTGAGCTTCCAATCCATATTCTGCCAGCGCATTGGTCATCATCGATCGGCCGATCGACGAGTGGCTAATGAACGAGGGTGCACCCAAGATCAAAAGGACGATCAGTCCCAATCCACCGACAAAATAGAATTGGCGTCGCCGCGATCGCCCATCTCGGCGGCGGCGAGTTTGATCTCGAAGAGTTCGGTCGGCCTGGTCAAGCAGGAAGTCATCGGTTGTCACGGTTTCGTCCTTGCCGCCGTAGTGTTTATGCATCGTCTGCGGAGTCTAGCGGGAAAGTCGACCTTGACCCAAGACGAGTTTTTGCGACTGTGGCGGAAGGCTCAGCGAACGATTTATGGAAACGACTAAACACAATTCGCCTATGGCAAAACGGCTTGGGCCATTCATGATTGACTGCGCCTGCAACTAGATTCATCTGCGACTTCTCTCCTTTGATTCCCTTTTCCTTGGCAACAACTCTCGATGCGCATTCTTGTGACCGGCGGTACCGGCTTGCTTGGCAACAACATTCTGCGGCAACTGGCGGCTGACCGGCCAGACCACTCGTTGACTGCGTTGGTGCGATCGCAGCCCAAGCCGCAAGTCTTTGCGGGATTGGATGTCAGCTGTGCAATTGGCGATCTAGGTGACGAAGAAACGTTTTCTGCAATTCGCCAAGCGGTTGCCGACTGCGACGTTGTCATTCACTCGGCCGCGTTGATCCACATCGGGTGGCAGCGGATGGAGGAGTCGATGCGAGTCAATCGTGACGGCACCGCGATGATCGTCGAAGCCTGTATCGAACACGACAAACCAATCGTGCATATCGGAACAGTCGATACGCTCGCGCTTGGGGCAAGAGAAAAGCCAGCCAGCGAAACGACCAGACTGAACGAAAATGGCTCAGCGACGTTGTGCAGTTACGTGGCCAGCAAGCGGGCAGGTGTCGATGTCGTCAAGTCGGCGGTCCGACGAGGCTTGCAAGCATTGATCATTCATCCCGGATTCATGCTTGGCCCATGGGATTGGAAACCTAGCAGTGGGCAGATGATCGTTGAGGTTGCCAAGACTTGGCGTCCCTTGGCTCCGTCGGGCGGCTGCAGCCTGTGCGATGCTCGCGATGTCGCCGCCGGGACCATCGCGGCGATGGACGCGATCACGCAGCCGCGGCCGACCCGACCAACGGATTCGCCGATCAAAAGCGGCCGCGAGTACATTCTGGCCGGTGAAAACTGGACGTATTTTGAGCTGTGGCGGGAAATCGCCAAGCGAACTGGCGCCCGAAAACCCATCATGCCGGCCGGGCCTGGCCAGATTTTGATCGGCGAGATCGCAGCCAGCATGTTGTCGAAAATATCGGCAAATGAGGGCGTTTTCAACTCTGCGGCGTTGGAAATGAGCACTCAATTCCACTGGTACGATTCACAGCGAGCCCACGATGAACTGGGATACCGAATTCGCGACCCGTCGATCAGTCTGGATGATGCCGTCGATTGGATCCAGAATCGCTTCCCTACCCAGGCCGGAAGATGAATTCTGATACTTTTTAATGGTAGCAATCTCTCCCTAGCGAGCATTCTGATTACCCGAAGTCTCGGATCCTGTGCCGAACCGCCCTGCAAAACCCCCCACAGGAGGTGTGGCAATGGTTTCCGGCGCGATTGACAATCGATCCGACGCGCGTTCAATGTGTTGCACGCTTACTGCTTTGCTGAACAGTGTTGTTGCAGAATCGGGCCTGAAAAGGACTGATTGGCAAAACGCGGTGGCGAAGTTTTCAGGACTCATTGAGAACGTATGGATGGCGCGAGCCTCACTCGAAGCGATTCGCAACGCTGCTCCGGCAGTCTTGCCTAGCCTATTGCTTTGCGACTTCGGCGATCTGAAGGGCGAAGTCGCCAAACTGCACGATGCCGGTGCGCGCGTTTTGCACCTCGACGTGATGGACGGGCACTTCGTTCCTAACATGACTTATGCGATGCCGATCGTCGAAGGACTGCGACGTCACACGGATATGCCTTTGGACGTGCACTTGATGATCAGCGATCCGCTGAAGTACGCCAAACCGATGGTGGATGCGGGTGCGGACATGTTGACGTTTCATGTCGAAGCCGTTCGCAATGCGGCTGAAACCGCAGACTTGATCCGTCAGATGGGCGTCAACGTGGGAGTTGCACTGAACCCCGAAACGCCGTTGGCCAGCTTGCGAGAATGCTTGGCTGATATCGATATGGTGTTGGTAATGAGCGTCGAGGCTGGTTTCGGCGGACAGAAATTCAACCCGATCGCGCTTGAGAAACTGCGAACGCTGCGGTCTGAATTTCCTGATTTATTGCTGGAAATCGACGGTGGTATCGACGCGACCACGATTGGTCCCGCACGTGCGGCCGGTTGCGACTTATTCGTGGTCGGTTCGGCAATCTTCAAAAAACACGACTACAACAGCGCTATCAAAGCTCTGACAGACGAAATCGCTGCCAACGATCCTCCCACAACCGGAGAGGAGAACTAACAATGATTTTAAAGTCCCCCGCGATTACTCGCGTTCTATTGGTTCGCCCCGGCGCCACCGAATTCGATGACCAAGGTCGCATCAAGGGCTGCATGGACATGCCGCTTAGCGAAACTGGCCGTCGCCAAGCCGCGTCCCTGGTCGACCAAGTCGCCCATTTCCGTTGCCGAACCATCTACACCGCCCCTTGCGAATCGGCTCGCGAAACGGCGGATCTTTTGGCGCGTGACCCGTCCAGTGGCCAGCGGGTTGCAAAGGTCAAAGTGATCGAGGCGTTTCGGAACCTGGACCACGGTCTGTGGCATGGAAAACTGATCGACGAACTGAGACGAAACCACCCGAAACTTTATCGATGTGGTCAGGAAACGCCGCTGGACATTTGTCCGCCGGGCGGTGAATCGATCAGCGACGCCAAGTCGCGAGTCGAAAAGGCGGTGCTGAAGCTGCTGAAAAAGAACAGTGACGATTTGGTCACGATCGTGATTCCCGACCCGATGGCTTGGATCGTCCAGACTCTGTTGTCGGGCGAGGCGCTGGCGGATCTGTGGAAAGCCGAAACGGATTCCGGAAAGTGGGATCTGATCGAGCCCGTGCTTTCGGGCCGTTGATCGAGCGGCTGGGTTGGTACGCCACAGAAGCGTTCAAGCAAGGCCCGAACGCCGTTTTTCGCCAAGGTTGCGTCAATCCTCGTTATAACCGGGACGATTGGCCGGCAATCTGGTAGCTGATTGGGATCGCTCTTTGAGCGTGACCTTCGGCTGGAATAGAATGAATGGGTACATCGGGTCGCTTGGACGCGTTCAAGTGGTGTCGAACGAACCCCATCCCAGGATTTCTGCTCCGTGAACCACCGATTCTCTCTTACCGTTGCCGGATGGATGATCGCCCTATTTAGCGGTTTCCTGGGCAGCGGTTTTACGTCTCCCACGTCAGCTTCGGCTGCCGATACGGTCCGCCCCCAGGTCGCGTTGATCAATGAATTGATCGAACAGGGATGGCGAGATTACGAAATTCGCACGCCGGCGCCCGAAGTCGATGATGCGACGTGGGCACGTCGTGTCTTTTTGGATGTGATTGGCCGGATTCCGACGGTCGCCGAACTGCAAGACTTCGCTTCTGATCGTGGCAGTGACAAGCGAGCCAATCTGGTCGAGAAATTGTTGCACGATGATCGATACACCGAAGAGTACGCAGGACATTGGGCCACGACTTGGTCAAACCTGCTGATCGGTCGCAGTGGCGGCAATGACCGCCGTTCGATGGTTAGCCCCGCAGGAATGCAGAAGTACCTTCGCGACTCGTTCGCGATGAATAAACCGTACAACACGATGGCCTATGAATTGGTCACCGCCACAGGCAGCGGCAAGCCGGGCACTGAGAATTTCAACGGTGCTGCAAACTTCTTGTTGGACAAAGTCAACGAAGAAAATGCGGTGCTTGCGACCAGCAGCACGTCGCGAATTTTCTTGGGCCAACAAGTCCAATGCACCCAGTGCCACAACCACCCGTTCAACCAGTGGAAGCAACAACGATTCTGGGAATTCAATTCGTTCTTTCGCCAAACTCGCGCACTGCGTCGCTTTGTCGAAGACACCAACGATATCTCGCATGGCGAGTTAGCAGACCAAGACTACGCGGGCGAATCGAACAATCCTGAAGACGCGTTGATTTTCTACGAATTGAGAAACGGCCTGACGAAAGTTGCCTATCCGGTCTTCACCGACGGAACCGAAATCGGCAAGAGCGGCTTTGTTGGTGATGTGAATCGACGTCAAGAACTCGGACGCTTGATGCTCGAGAGCGAGTATCTGGACAAAATGATTGTCAACCGAATGTGGTCACTGTTCCTGGGATTTGGGTTCACCAAACCGATTGATGATCTGGGCCCGCACAACGTGGCGTCACACCCCGAATTGCTCGACAAATTATCAGCCGAGTTTCGCAAGTCGAGCTACGACCTGAAAGAACTGATCACATGGATCACGACCAGCCGTCCGTACCAGTTATCGGCAGTACTGAATTCGTCAAACGAAATCGATGATCCATCGATCGGCGAAATGCCAAAGTTCTCGCGTTTCTACTTGCGTCAAATGTCAGCAGAACAGCTTTATCAATCGATGGTAACAGCAACGGACGCATCGGCTTCGGGCAGCTATGAAGAACAGGAACGCGAACGCCGCAAATGGTTGGAACAGTTCGTGGTCGCATTCGGCACCGACGAAGGTGACGAGGCGACGACGTTCAACGGCTCGATTCCGCAAGCGTTGATGTTGTTCAATGGTGCCCTAACGCAAAACGCAATCAGCAAGTCCGACGGCAGCTTCATCGACCGGATCGCCAAGTCGGGCCGATCGCCGCAAGATCGTGTGACCAATTTGTTCCAAGCCGGATTGGCTCGCCGTCCTGACAAGAAAGAAATCCAAATCGCCGGACAACTGCTAAGAGCACGCGGCGGCGACGAAAAAGAAATGTTGCAAGACATGTGGTGGGCTGTGCTGAACAGCAACGAATTCATCATGCAACACTAGTCGTTCAATCTCTATTCGCTAACAACTTTTAACCCCCAGTTTACGCCATGATTTCCACCTGGAAGACTCCCGTCGGGATGGATCGTCGACACTTCATGCAGCACCTTGCTGGTTCGTCGGCGGCTGCAGGCGCGGCCCTCACCTTGGGCGGTGCCATCCATGCCAACGCCGACGAGATGAAGAAGAATCACAAGAGTGCGATTCTGCTTTGGATGGGTGGCGGTCCGGCAACGATTGACATCTGGGACTTGAAACCAGGGGCACCGACGGGCGGCCCGTTCAAGCCGATCTCGACAACCGGCGACATGCAAATCTGTGAACACATGCCAATGATGGCTCAGCAGATGAAACACCTGTCGATCGTCCGCAGCATGTCGACTCGCGAAGCCGACCACAATCGCGGACGCTACTACATGCACACTGGTTTCGTGCCGAACCCAAACATCGAACACCCGAGCTACGGTTCGGTGATCGCTCACGAGCTGATCGACCAACGACCCGAGTTAGAAATTCCTCCGTTCGTTTCGATCGGTGGAGCCGGCGCTGGCCCGGGTTTCTTGGGAATGGCTTGGAGCCCGTTTTCGGTGACGAGCAACGGCCGAATCCGTAACCTCGATATGAAGCTGGACGAGACACGTTTGATGCAGCGAATGGCAGCACTGAACATGATCGAATCCGGTTTCGAAAAACGGACTCGTGACTTGCCGGCCAGCGAGCATGCGAAAGTGCTGCGCAAGACGTATGACCTGATGACCAGCAGTCAAATGGAAGCGTTCCGCGTTGAAAAAGAACCCGAAGAAGTTCAAGAGCGTTATGGCAAAGACAACTTCGGCCAAGGCTGCCTGCTGGCTCGTCGATTGGTCGAGTCCGGTGTGCCGTTTGTCGAAGTCGACTTGGGTGGCTGGGACAACCACAACGGAATCCACACGCTGCTGAAGGACACCAAGTTGCCGCAGCTTGACCGCGCAATGAGCGCGCTGACCGAAGATTTGGCCCAACGAGGATTGCTCGAAGACACGGTCATCATTTGGATGGGCGAATTTGGTCGCACACCGCGCATCAATCAAAATGCCGGCCGCGACCACTGGGCCCGATCATGGTCATGCGTTGTCGGCGGCGGAGCTATCAAGGGCGGATTGGCTGTTGGCGAAACCAGCAGTGACGGAACAGCCGTCGAGTCCGAGCCGTATAGCAGCGAAGATTTGATGTCGACGGTTTGCAAAGGCCTGGGCATCTCGACGGAGAAAACGTTCACCAGCAAGAATGGTCGACCAATGAAAATCGCCGGCGGTGGCAAGCTTATCACTGATCTATTGGCGTAAAGCTTGTGTCGTCGCAAGGATCGCATGAACGTGTAAGCGGCAGCGTCGGCGATGCTGCGGGCGCTGGCGCTAGCGGGATTGAATCCACCGGTGACGCTGCCGAACTGCTACCTGCCGAGCTGATTGCTCGGCACCAACGGGGCATTTGGCGGTATCTACGAATGCTCGGATGCGACGACTCGATGGCGGACGATTTGACGCAGGAAACGTTTTTACGAGTCCTTCGCCGCGACAATTTCGTTCAACATAGTGAAGCCGCGACCAGCAGTTATCTGCGGCGAACGGCCTACAACCTGCTCGTTTCGGACCATCGCAAGCACAAGCGTGTGCAGTCGATGGCCGAGTCGCCGCTGATGGACGAGATCTGGGATCGTTGGGCTGGTAAGGATTTGTCGGGCGACCGAGCAGTGGATGCCTTGAAGGGCTGCTTGTCGATACTGACGAATCGAGCACGGTTGGCATTGCAGATGAGGTATGGAAACGATGCCACGCGGATTGAGATCGCCGAGGCGCTTGATATCACGGACCATGGTGCTCGCAATTTGATGCAGCGAGCAAAGGGGCAGCTTCGCGAATGTGTCGAAGCAAAATTACACTTGAACATCGATCATTGAAAACAGACTCATGACTGACTCGAACCAGTCCAACCCTGATTCACCAAACAACGACGACCGCGCATTGACCGACCAGGACTTTGCCGAACGAGCGTTTGATTCGTTGTTCGTCGAAGCAATGGGAAAGGCCGAGCCGCCCGACCTGACTTACAAGATCCTGTCGCGACTGCGAGAGGAACCGGTCGCCGCAGCACCTCGGCCAACGGCGCTACCCAATCGCCCGTCCCAAGCGAAACCGTCGCCCGCAATCGCGAAATCCGCATGGTGGTTCGTCGCTGCCGCAATCGCGGCATCCTTGATCGGCTTGCTATGGGTTCGGAATCATCGCAACTTGCCGATCGAAGTCGGTTCGGTCGCCAAGCAAACCGAACAAAATGTCGCATCGACGACCAAGAATGACGTCGCAGCAGCGGCTGCTTCATCGGATTTATCAACTACCGAACCCAAACAAGACTCGCTCGCGGACGCGCCACGTCAACCGCCACGCGGTCGTCCGATGGTTTTGCCGACCAACGAATCGAACGAACCAGTCGATGCACCAGAGTCTGTGCTGGGAATGCCGTCTGACGAATCACTTGGGCCGCCTGAATCGATGGCGTTGGTATCACATCAAGTGGATTCGGAGATGCGAGGGTACTGGGATGCGATTGGGATTCAACCGACCGACGAAGCCGGTGCCGAACAAGTTGCAGATCGCTTTAGCCGGCTGTTTGGCTTTGCCTGGTCCGCCTCGGATCTAAGTAGTGCCGAAACGATTCAAGCGAAAATCGCAATCGATTCGATCGCGACGCAGATTGCGACCGGTTGGCTGAATCAGATCACCGATGGCGGAATCAACCGCGTCAAAGGAAAACAGCGAGACGATCTAATATCCGAAGTCGCCCAGGCCTTCTCGGGTTCGTTGCCGCTGGACCGATCGCTTGCCAGTTGGATCGATGGAACGTCGGTGACATCCACCGCTTTCCTTACCGCGATGGCAGCAGGTTCAAATTCAGTCGATGACGGTGTGATGGGGCGTCATTTGGCATCGCTAATTTTCAACAAAGATCTCCGTTGCACTCGTTGTCACGACGCCTACATCGAAGGAAGCGGCCGACAAGAAGACTATTGGTCGCTGGTTGGGTTGTTGCACCGTGATTTGGTTCCCAGTCGTCAGGGATGGTCGGTCGCGAAAAAGCCAAACTCCCGCAAGCTGTTTTTTGATCTCGCCGATGGTCGTCGCCGGGTTGCGATGCCAGAAGTCCCCCGTCAATGGATCGCCGGCCCCGATGCAGTGACTTCGCTATCGGATTGGTCGGCTCGATTGAACGGTTCTCCGTCGTTGGCGGCAGGCGTGGTCAATTCACTTTGGGAAATGGTCCACGGGCAACCGCTTCACGGCCGAGTTGTCGATCCGATGAATGCGCCGCATAACGAAGCGTTGGCGGAATTAGAAACTCGCTTGGTGAACGACCTTCTGCGGTCAAAGTTCAATCTGGGTCGCGCACTCGCACTGGTGATCGCATCGCCGGCCAGCAACCGCCAAGTCCCCAAGTCACTGGAAAATAGTTGGGTTATCGACAACGCGGTCGAGCGTTCGGCCGCCGAGGCATTCGCCGCAGCGATGCCGCTGAAGTCCGACTTGCCGTTCGACCGACGAGTTGACGAGGCGATGCGATCGATCGGTGCAAAGCTCGACATCAATGGAAAACCACTGCTGGCCCAAATCGGCCAAGGCGGCTCTGGCACCAACAAAGTCCGTTCGGACAAACTGTCTTGGGACTTTCCCGACCGCGCCGAAACCCTGCCTGTGCAATGGCTGCGTCTGATCAAGAACACCGACCAGCAGGTGGATCATTTGGCCTACCTGGCGGGGCGAACCGATGCACCCGAGTCCGTGCAGAAGGGCGTCGAGGCAATGCAGGCCGCAAACATCGACGAGGCAACGATATTGAACCGAGTCTGGTGGATGGTTCGGTAGAGGGGATTTGCCGAAGGCTCGAGACATCGAGGTTTCGGTGCAATCGTTAAAACCGGATCGGTCGCATTGTTTGGTTTCAAATCGGCTCGCCGTTTGGCGAAGCGGACGACCGTGGCATCAGTACTGTGCAAAATTTCACCGAATCATACTCGTTCGTTGAAATGCACGTGTCAGACGTTTCCCAAAAAACCGACTCCGAATCCAGCTTCGTTGCCGACTCGCTTGCCATCGGCATGGCGGTCATGTTGGCAATGACCGTCATTCAGCGCGGACTCGGATTCTTTCGTGGCATTTGGTTTTGCCGATTGCTTGACGATGCCGTCGTCGGCCAGTGGTCGATGGCGTATGACTTCATCACCATGATCACGCCCGTGATGTTGCTTGGCATCCCCGGAACGTTGCCAAGGTATGTCGAGCACTACCGAGTCCAAGGGCATTTGACGCCGCTCGTGCGGCGCATGCTGTGGGTCACGATTGGTTTGGGCACGATCTTTTTTGTCGGAATCATGTTATTCCCCGACTTTTTTGGTTGGCTGGTTTTCTTACAGCCGCAGTCGATGGCGTTGGTTTACAGCATCGGCGCAGGCGTGGTGGCGATTGTCATCTTTAATTTTGTTTATCAGATGGTTTCAGCCCTTCGACAAGTTCGTGTGGCCTCGATCATGCAGTTTGTTCAGTCGGTGTCGTTTACCGTCATCGGGATTGCTTGGTTGACATTCGGCGGCGGGTTGACCGGGTTGGTCTATGCTTTCATTGCTGCAACGTTGATTGCGACCGTTCCCGGACTCCACACCTTGGTTCGTGGTTGGGCGGGTTTACCCGTCAGCCAAGATTCGTTTGACGCATTGTCGATGTGGCGGCGTTTGATGCCTTATGCGGCCGCGCTGTGGGCGATGAATTTGTTGTCAAATGTGTTCGCACTGTCGGACCGTTACATGATTTTGCACATGATGCCGGGCGACGACACTGCTACCCAGGCCGCCGTCGGCCAATACCATAGTGGCCGAATCATTCCCATGCTGTTGATCAGTTTGGCGACCATGATCAGTGGCGTATTGATGCCCTACCTAGCCGCCGACTGGGAAGCCGGTCGCAAAGAAAAGGTACGCGAAAACTTACGCCGCATTCTGTTTGCCGCGTCCGGTTTCTTTACAGCCGGGGCCGCCGTCGCGATGGTTATGTCGCCTTGGTTTTTTGAAGTGATTTTGGAAAACCGCTACGCGGCTGGTCTGCAGTTGATGCCAATGACGTTTGTCTTTTGTATCTGGGTATCACTGGCGACCATCGGACAGGACTACTTGTGGGTGGCCGAAAAAGGGAAGTGGGTTACTGTGGCGATCGGCGTTGCATTGATTGTGAACGTGGCGCTCAATTACGTGCTGCTGCCGATGCTGGGACTCGAGGGAGCTGTGGTCGCAACCTTGGTTGCCAACGGAGTCATGTTGGGATCGCTGTGGTTGGCGATGTCGAGGTTTGGATTCCGATTGGACCTGACGTTGCTGATTCTGTCAGTGCTACCTGCGACGCTGTTGGCCGGTCCTTGGATCGGGCTAGCCTGTGTGGTGATCGCCTGCGTAGGGAACGTAGAAATTCGTGGATGGTGTGACGAAGGCGCGACTTACCTGATACAGCGACTCCGCCCGCAACCGGGCAGCGCAGCGTAGCAACGAATCTGATGACACAGGCTACAGCTGAGGTTACGCGCCGCGGCGCCGAAGTTTCAAGTCGTGCAACTCGCAGTCCGACCTACTTTTGGCATCGTTTTCGCGTTACTCTTTTCGCATGAACTTTCTTTGCCATGCAATTCCGTATCTCGACCAGCCGCTGTTAGCGATTTCGACGGGCGTGCCCGATTGGATGAGCGTTGTGGACCGCAAAGTCCGGGCTCGTGGCAAATACGCCGCCCAGCATGTCGACAGCGATGATCCGGAATTGGCCGCGGTTGCTGGAGGCATCCTGCGGCACATCGCCGACGATCGCTGGTTCCACGGCACGGCTGCGTTTGTCGAGACGAACCTTCGATTGGCTGTCGAGCTGCGTGACCTGCTGCCTGGCGACACCGGTTTTCGGCCAATGTTTGTCGGGCACATCTTGATCGAGATGTTGTTGGATTCGTATTGGCTGCGAGACGATCCGTCGATTGGCCAGCGATACTATGACGCCGTTTCGGCAGCCGATGCGGCGGTAGTCCAGCAATCGGTGGTGACCATCACCGGCAAACAGGTTACCGGCCTGGCATCGGTGATCCAGCGATTTGCGGACATCAAATTCCTTTACGACTATCGTGACCACACCAAACTGTTGATGCGGATCAACCAAGTGATGGCACGGGTCGGACTCAGCCAGCTTCCCGACTCGCTCGTCGAGTGGCTCGCGAGTGCCGACAAGTTGGTAGAATCACGCCGAGTTCAGATGCTGACGCCGCCCGACGGGACGGATCCGTTTGGATTCGCCAACCCAGCGACCTGATCCCCCTCCTGATACCCTACGAGAAAACGAACGCGATGAAATACGGAATGAATCTGCTGCTATGGAGCGGCGAAGTGACTGACGCCATGTTCCCGGTTTGTGAGCAATTGAAGGCAGCCGGTTTTGACGGCGTTGAGCTACCGATGTTCAACTTGGACTTGGACTACGCCGCCATCGGCAAGCAACTTGATTCCATGGGCCTTTCTCGCACCGCGGTCACGATTCGCAACGAAGGCGACAACCCGATCTCGCCCGACAAAAGTGTCCGCGACCTGGGAATCTCGTTGACCAAGAAAACTCTCGATGCCTGCGCCGCTGCTGGTGTGGAAACGCTGGTCGGACCGTACCACTCGGCGATCGGCGTCTTCAGTGGCGCCGGCCCAACGTCGGACGAATGGAAGTGGGGTGTCGACAGCATGCAACAAGTCGCCGAACACGCTGGCAAAGTCGGCGTGAAGTTGGGCGTCGAAGCGCTGAACCGTTTCGAGTGCTACTTTTTGAACACGCATGCCGACTCGACTCGCTTCGCACGTGAAGTCGATCACCCAGCCTGCGGAATCATGTACGACACCTTCCACAGCAACATCGAAGAAAAGAACATCAAGGATGCGGTGAAGGCCGGCGGTGACAAGTTGTTCCACATCCACATCAGCGAGAATGATCGCAGCACGCCCGGCGAAGGCGCGATCCGCTGGGCAGACAACTTCGACGCGATCGCCGAATGCGGTTACGACGGCTGGCTGGTGATCGAAGCGTTCGGTCTATCGTTGCCCGAGATTGCTGCGGCGACCAAGATTTGGCGCAAGATGTTTTCCGATGAAATGTCGCTAGCGACAAACGGTTTGAAGTTCATGCGCGGCGAAATTGAAAAACGAAAAGCATGAGCACCGAAACCAGCAACCGAGTGCTGATGGTGTCGGGTGATCTTGTCTTTGGATCCCGCGTAAAAATGGCTGCCGAACGAGCGGATTGGAAATTCTCGCTCGGCGGTCGATTGCCAGATGGCGAGCTCGACGATGTCCGTTACGTGATTGTTGATT
The DNA here is from genome assembly GCF_007860175.1 of Rubripirellula reticaptiva. Taxonomy (NCBI): domain Bacteria; kingdom Pseudomonadati; phylum Planctomycetota; class Planctomycetia; order Pirellulales; family Pirellulaceae; genus Rubripirellula; species Rubripirellula reticaptiva. The sequence continues at coordinate 717,109 of NZ_SJPX01000005.1, forward strand.
TGTCGACTCGCAGCGGCGTGATTGGCACGATCGTGGGCGAGTGCAACGAGCGGTGCCCGTCGGCCAAGCTGATCGCGTACGGGCCGCACGTGCACGTGCCGAAATTGAAAGCAGCTCGTGAAGCGGGTATCGAACAGGTGATCACCAACGGCCAGTTCGACGCGATGCTGTCGACACTTTTCGATTAGTCAACGGTTCGATTGATTCCTGTTCCAGCTAATCCAGCTCGGTAACACACCGATAAAGACGACGTTCCGTTACGGATCGCGTCTTAGGTCGCCACTGAACTTCGTTTTCTTGGCGGCCAAGTACATCTGCCACTTTTGCTCGTTGTAGCCAAAGTCGACATTGGGTTCGACCATCCGCAGCAGTGCCAGTACCGCCGGATTCGGCTGAGTGTCATTGATCTCCACTGCTTTGCCTCCGGTCGACATTCCGTTGGAACCGTTGTCGCCAAATCCAAGGCTCATGCCGGGCGGCGGTGGGCCTACTGTTTTGACGGTTGTGACCAACGCATCAACATAGGTCATGGCAAGTTCAGGATCCGGAAACCACGATAGCGCTCGAGCAGCCCGGTGGATTGTTTGCCGATTGTTCGCCGACAGCATCGGCACGTACGTCGCCGACGCTGAATCAGCACCGTAGACAAGCAGTTGCTCCAGCGCGGCTTCGCGAATCGTTTCGTCCGTTTCTTCGACGCCCGCCAAGACCAATGCTTGAACGGAAACCCGGTTCTTGAATCGGCCCAGCAAATCGATCCATAACCGCCGCATTGCGACAGGCTGGGATCGATCATTTCGCGAATCCTTTAACTGTTCAGCAATCGCAACCGCCGCCAGCGGATCCTTGATCGCTCGCAGGGCGTCCAGGGCTTCGGCCGATTTCGATGACCCTTTCGAAACGATCTTGATTAGCCGGTTGACCTCGCGAATCCACAGCTTCGATTCCGTTTCGCTCGCTTCGGCCGATTCCGCTAGCGCAACGGATTCGGGAAGCTCCCACTTGCGGCCCACCGAGATCATGCCCCTATCGCGCATCATGTCGTTGCGATGAATCCACTTGCCGTTCTCTTTCAAGTAACCCAATGCCGCGCGAGCCAGTTCGTGTTCCGGATCCAGTTCGATCGCCCGTTGGAAATGGTATTTGCGATATTGGCCGGTCTGGCCCGGAAGATTGCCGGCGGTCGCACACCAGATCGCTAGCTTGTAGTGCAGTTCGGCGTTTTCGCCCGCTTTGGCAGCGTTGCGGCGATACTGTGCCAGTTCGTCAGATTTAACGACCCGAGAAACGCGGCTGTTCGGGATCGCGACTTGGATTTCGTCGTCGATGGCGACCACGGTGTAATCGGACTGGCGGGTGACTTTGCCCGTCAAATGGCCGCCGCCAGCGATCTCAACCGAATCTGCCACTGCGGAAATAGGCATGAGGCAGGCTACGGAAAATAGCAGCACGCAGGCTGGCGTGATGGTTAGCAATCGAGTCATCGTGAGTCGCCCTTGAGTTTGATAAGCTCAATTCTAACCCACTGGCGGACGATAACCATACTTGACTATGTTGATCGTGTTTGTAACCTTTCGATATGTCAGCTAAATTTTACCGCCAAACTTCGGCGTCATCCGACCGACCTATGAACGAAAAATCGTCACAACCCGATCCGCCGCCGCAGGTCTTCTCGATCGATTCGGGAGAACCTCGCGGGGCTTTGGCGGCCGATCCGCCGCTGTATCCGACCGACGAATTCCTGGCCGAAATGGCTGCTGAAAGCGCAAAGCTGGAAACCGCCACACCTCAGGAGATCCTGCGCTGGGCGGTGGACCGGTTTGCGCCCAAGTTCACGATGGCGACTGCGTTTGGCCCCGAAGGCATGACGATCATGCACATGCTGGCCGAAATCGCCCCCGAAACGCCCGTTTTTAATCTGGATACGGGTTACCAGTTCAAAGAAACGCTTGAGCTGCGCGAACGGGTGAAAGAAAAGTACGGCATCGAAGTCGAATACAAACTGCCCGACACGACAGTCCAGCAGTACGAAGAAATGCACGGCGGGCCGCTGTACGCGACAAATCCGAACCAGTGCTGCTTTGACCGCAAAATGCGACCGCTGCACGAAGCGGCCAAGGGCCAACACGCTTGGGCCAGTGCAATCCGTCGCGACCAATCGCCCGACCGAGCCGCGGCGCCAATCGTCGGCTGGGACAAGAAGTTCCAGTTGGTGAAGATCAGTCCGCTGGCGAATTGGACCAAGAACCAGGTCTGGGATCTGATTTTGAAAGAGAGCATTCCTTACAACCCGCTGCACGACCAGGGGTTCCCCAGCATCGGTTGCCAGCCTTGCACACGCGCGACTCAGTTGGGCGAGGACGAGCGGGCCGGCCGTTGGGCGGGATTCGAAAAGACCGAATGTGGACTGCACAATTCGTAATTCACGCCAACTTCGGGAGAAACCAAGATGTTGATTTCCGCTCGCGTGCATTACGCATCTCTTGCCTTGGTCGAATTGGCCGTCCGCAGCAGCCAATCGTCGCCGGTCACGGTGCGTGACATCACCGATCGTCACGGAGTGCCGGGACCGTTCTTGGTGCAAATCCTGCGCACGCTGCGTGCGTCGGGATGGGTGCAAAGTATTCGTGGCAGCCAAGGCGGGTACCGTTTGTCGGCCGAACCGTCGTCAATCACGTTGCTGGATATCGCCGAAGCCGTCGGTTGCAGCCAAGACTCGGCATGCAGTGTCGAGGGCAAGGCGACGGCCACTGACGAACGACTGCAAGAAGTTTGGGACGAAGCGGCCGAGGCATCGAGGAACGTACTGGCCGCCGTGACCCTGGCCGACATGGTCCAACGCAGCGTCGATGCCGACGCGTCGATGTTCTACATCTAAGGCGCCCGCGGCAATCTCGCCTAGCTGGCAATCTCGCCCAGCCGGCAAACTCGCCCAGTCGGCAATCTCGCGACATCGTTCGGGTCCGCCCCATTTGATCGACCCGTTGCCGGGATAGTCGTCTTCAATCACTTGACAAACGGGATGAAAGCAGCGAAGATTGGCTTACTGAGACTGATTCTCAATAAAGGAAACTTCCCTTGACGACTCTTGACCAGCTGCTGCCCGGACAACGTGGTGAAATCGTTCGCATCGATGGTGCGGATGGAATTGCTTCCCGCCTTCGCGAAATGGGGTTCATCCCCGGCGAAGCGGTTGAGTATTTGCGTCGGGCGCCGCTAGGCGATCCGGTGAAGTGCTCGGTCCAGGGATGCCGAATCGCGGTCCGCAACGGTGAAGCTCGCCGTGTTTTCGTTCAGCCGATCGGCTGAATTTCTCCTTCACGAGCGCGGACGCCAATCTCGGCCGTGTAGTTTCTATGGCAACTGCTCCGGACCGGATCAATGACCCGACCGTGGCGACATCACGTGTCGCATTGGTCGGCAACCCCAACACGGGCAAGAGCACGCTCTTCAACGCGCTTGCCGGCCTGAACGTCCGGACGGGCAATTACGCCGGCGTGACGATCGAAAAGAAAGTCGGCCGCTGCAATCTTGGGTCGCGAGTGATCGACTTGGTCGATTTGCCAGGCACCTATTCGATGGCACCTCGGTCACCCGATGAATTGGTCGCGGTCGAAGTTTTAACCGGCGACCTTGAAAACGAACCTTCGGTCGAAGTGATCGTGTGCGTGGTCAACGCGGCCCAACTGAAACGCAATTTGTTTTTGGTTAGCCAGTTGCTGGAACTCGGCAAGCCGACCATCGTCGCGCTCAACATGGTCGATTCTCTGCAGTCGCATGGAATCACGATCGACGTCGAAAAGCTTTCGTCGCAACTTGGTGTCGACGTGATCCCGACATCGGCATCGAAGCGCCAGGGCGTCCCCGAATTGAAAGCGGCGATCGAAAAGCACTTATCGCGTTCGGACGAGTCGACGCAGCGAGAAAAAACACTTCCGGCAAACTTCTATGAAGTCTGCGGCGAACTTCGCCAAGCCTTGCTTGACGGCGCTTGCACGACCGGCCCGGCGGCAACGGCCGAGCTGTCATTGCCCGACGATTACTTGATCCAGCGCATGTTGCTTGATCGCGGCGGCGAAGCCGAACGGCGCGTGATCCGGCGACTCGGTGGTGGGATTCTGCCCGCACTGATTTCGGCGCGCAAGAAACTAGCCGACCAAGTCGGCGATCCGGTCGACATGGAATGCAACGCGCGCTATGCGTGGGCGAATCAAAAACTTAGCGGTGTGATCGGACAAACGGGCCACGCGTCATCAAAAGTTACCGATCGTTTGGATGCCGTGTTGACGCACCGCATCGGCGGATTGATTGGTTTCGTGTTGGTGATGCTGGCGATCTTTCAGTCGATCTATACGTTCTCGTCGATTCCGATGGACCTGATTGAAACCGCAACCGGTTTTGTCGCAGGCATAGTCGAGTCGTGGATGGGACCGGGAATGTTGCGCAGCCTGCTGGTTGATGGCGTGATCGCCGGAGTCGGTGGTGTCTTAATTTTCTTGCCCCAGATCGCACTGCTGTTTTTCTTCTTGGCGATTCTCGAAGACTGCGGTTACATGGCGCGAGCGGCGTTCTTGGTTGACCGAGTGATGACATGGTTCGGACTGAGCGGTAAGTCGTTTCTGCCGATGATGAGCTCGTTCGCCTGCGCCGTGCCTGGCGTGATGGCAACACGGGTGATCGAGAACCGTCGCGATCGGCTAGCCACGATCATGGTCGCGCCACTGATGAGCTGCAGTGCGCGGCTGCCGGTTTACTTGCTGTTGATTGGCGCGTTTGTGCCGACCACGGCCATGCTTGGCGGATGGGTATCGATGCCGGCGATCGTCTTGATGGCGATGTACATGGTCGGCGTGCTGACAGCGATTCCGGTGGCCTGGATCTTGAAGAAGACGTTGCTGCGAGGCGAAGTCGCTCCATTCGTGATGGAACTTCCCGAATACAAAATTCCGGCACCCCGAGTGATTTTCTCGCGAGTTTGGGAAGCCAGTTTGGCATTCGTGATCCGCGCCGGCACGCTGATCTTTGCTGCTTCGATCGTGATCTGGTTCGCGGGCTATTGGCCGGGCGATCACACGCGACAGTACGAGCTAGAAACGCGATTGGAGTCGGTCGCAGAAGGCTCACCCGAAGCCGACGAATTGCAGTTGGCGCTGCAAACCGAGTCGGCGGCGTTACTCGAAGGCAGTCTGCTGGGCCGTGTCGGTCACACGATTGAACCCGCCGTCCGTCCACTCGGCTGGGACTGGAAAATCGGCGTCGGTGCGATCGCCAGCTTCCCGGCTCGCGAAGTCATCATCGCAACCTTGGGCACGATCTATTCGCTCGGCGGCGACGCTGACGAAGAAGGACTTGCCGGTGCCATGCGAGCTTCAACGCATCCAGACGGTTCGCCCGTTTACACGATCCCGGTGGCGCTTTCGATCATGGTGTTCTTCGCCTTGTGTGCCCAGTGCGTTAGCACGTTGCTGGTGATTCGCCGCGAAACGAATAGCTGGTTTTGGCCAGCACTCAGTTTTACTTACATGACCGTTTTGGCTTATTTTGGCGCGATGGTAACCTACCAAGTAGGCACGCGTTTCTTTTAAGAGGTACGGTCGATGAATTGGCAAAACATCATCGCGACAGCAATCGTTGCGGTGGCATCACTATGGTTGTTGCGACGCGTCTATCGAACCATCTCGCGAGGCCTACGCAGCGGCTCCGGCAACGTCGGCGGCTGTGGCACGTGCAGCAAGAATCCCAACAACGTGGACGCCACCCCGCTGGTCAGCCTAGGCCGCAAAAAGCCCTAGAGCAGACAGATCACCCAATGGCGAACGATATCGAGCAATCAGAAACTGGGGTCGATCTTCTCGCCGCCGGCGATCGTAATCAAAGCGTCGAAGGTCGCTCGGTCGAAATCGTAACCAACCGGCCGAATTGCGCCGTCACCCATCAGCAGAATCGCTTTCTCAGATGGCTGCAGCATCGTGATCGCCTTGAACGCTTCATCAGCAGTGACGTTTATATTCGACGTCCAAATGACGCCTTGCTGTGGCAGTTGGATTGCCATCAAGGTGTTGGACAACCCGTCCGTAATGTCGCGAAACCGAATCGTGGTGTTCGGCGTCGGTGGAAACATGCCGGCTGGATCCACGATGACGAATATCGCGGTGTCGCCGGGTGTTCCATTGACGACCTGAAACGCTTCCGGGGCAACGATCGAGACTTGTTCGTTGACCGGGCTATTCCACATCACATCATTGTTGTAGCTCTCCCACTGCGACTGGCCTTCGACGAACGGCGACAGCGCCAAACGCCAACCCAAACGTTCTTCACCGGCGGTGTTTTCAGTCACCGTGAAAGGAAGTTGCCTGTACGCCGAATGATAGTTGTGCATGCCAAGTCCAATTTGTTTGACTTGGTTGGACGCGACCGCAGTTCGCGCAGCCTTGCGGGCCGCCTGCACCGCTGGCAATAGCAGGGCCAGCAGCACACCGCCGCACATCAGCATCATCACAAAGGCGAGCCCCAGCACGATCACAATGACGGAGGTGCCATTCTTGCCACTCGGTGGTGACGCTTGCGGTGACACCGGCGGCATCGCATTGACGCTAAGAGGATCTTGACCGGGTGGAGTGCCTTGCGACATGAACTTGGCCTCTTCGTTTGGGATTTGCAGTATTTGATATTTGCAGAGGTGCCCCGCCCTGCGGGCCAAAACCCAGCTATCCAGATTCAGCTATCCAGATTCAGCTATCCAGATTCGGCGATCAAGATCCAGCGATCAAGATCCTTCAACGAGACGTTTTTCGCTCATCATCCGATCAATCTTTTCTCGCGTCTTCTTACGCGGACCATCGTCATCGACGGGAAATCCGATGTCGCCGAGAATGAATCCGTACGTTGGATGCGTTTGCAGCGATCCGAATCCGGTTTCCGCCAAGTCAGCATTGTAAAGGACTGCGATGGTCGCCATGGCCACGTCACGAATTTCGGTGCGGATCAGTTTGCCGTCTGCGAACCCGGTTTCCGATGACGGGCGAGAATCGTCGAGCAGCGGCTGAACAAAAACAGCATGCTCGCGAGAACCAAACCGTGCGATCGCTTGCAGCGCCACCGCCAACGTTTCGGTCTCGTTAGCTTCGGTCAATGTCGCCACGGCAAGCGACAACGTATCTTCGACTTCCCAGGCCATTCCGGACAACAAGACATCGATTCGGTTCGACAAAGTCCCACGGATCATCCACCGCCCAAGCAGGGCACGGAACGATGGCAACAGTTGCGGGTTTTGGCGAATCTCGGTCGCACCGGTTTTCAGCAGCGTGCTCAGCACCACACTTTCAAATCCAGCCGTCACGGGAACTTTCGCATCCACGGTCGGCAAGACCAACGCAAAGGTGTCGGCACGCGAGGGGAACTTGCGTTCGACAAACACACGCTGCTGAACCGTCGCCATTGCTTTCTCAAGCGCGATCACGCGGTCGCGAGTCTCGCCTTCCATCGATGCGATCAGCGCCGGGTGTGCTTCGGTCATTTCGATGAACAGTTCGCGAATCGTGCCATTGTCCCCCAGCATCGCGCGAATGACTTCCCACCCGTCAAAGTCGACTTCCTTGCCAGCCAAGAAATCTTTGATGCGAGTTTGCAGGTCACCGTCGGTCAGTTGCCGCACCACTTCACCGGCTCGCAAACGGACTTCCGCGTCGGTGGATTGAGCTTGCAACTGTCGCAGCGGCTCGACCACGTCCATCCCCATCGCCATTAGTGCGGCGGCTGCTCGTTCGCGTTGGGCGAATTCGCCGGACGAAAGTTCTTCGACCAACTGATCCAGCTCGGCTTGTCGTTCTGGCGTCAGCGGCTTTGCTTGAGCAGCGACGTCTAGATTCTCAGCGTTTTGGTTCTCGGCGTCTGGTTCGCCCGCTTCGATTTCGGCGGTGGCGTCAAGTTGGTCGACCTGTTCCGCGTCCTGTTCCGCGTCCTGGTCCGCGTCCTGGTCCGCGTCCTGGTCCGCAGCCTGGTCCGCAGCCTGGTCCGCAGCCTGGTCCGCAACACATCGCGAAACCTGGGCCGTCAAGCCAATGACTTGCGACACGGCGAGGGATCCGGCAAGGAACCAGCTCGGGAAGAGATGTAGCGACAACCTGCGATCCTTTGAAGATTGGTCAAAGCCGTCATTCTACACCTGCCCAGTCCGTCGAGGAAAGCCAAACCGGTTTTGGCAAGCTTTGCCGGTGTTGGCGGTCGCCGTGGCGGCTTAAAACAAACCGCCATCGAGACGGACGAAATCGGTTGTCAATTCGCTAGGTGGTGGCTAATCTTGAGTACTGACGCGGGCGAGATGTTTCGCCCAAACGCGTCCCTTTTAGGGATTTGCGGCCGATTGCAGCCTTTACCTGCTAAAGAGCCATGACAACGAACATGACGATTGATCGTGATGCGGACCAAACGAGCCGCCCTTCTGACGCTTCGCGTCCTACATTTTCCCACCTCGGCTTGTCGACACAGTGCGTCCACAGCGGCGAACAACGCCAAAAGCCCGAGGGCGCGATAACCCAGCCCATCTTCACAGCCTCGACCTACACGTTTGCGTCGACCGCTGACCTGTTGCGATTCGTCGAAGGCGAAGAGCAACGTGAAGAGTACGGTCGCTACGGCAGCCCGAACGAAAAGAGCGTCGAAGCCAAACTGGCCGCTCTCGATGGCGCCGAAGATGCCATCCTGTATTCGTCCGGAATGGCGGCGATCGTCGGACTGTTGATGACGAAGCTGCAAAGCGGCGACGAAATCGTTTTCTTTGACCAGTGTTATCACCGCAGCCGTGAATTCTGTTCCAAGCATTTGGCTCGGTTCGGTGTCGTCACGCATCAAGTTCCAACGGGCGACTTTGCCGCGATGGAAGCCTCGATCAACGATCGCACCAAGTTGATCGTCAGCGAGTCGCCCACCAACCCGCACTTGACGTCGGTCGACTTGGAAAAGTTTGTCGCCATCGGCAAAGCCAACGAAGTTGAAACGTTGATCGATGCGACATTGGCAACGCCCTATAATTTGCGCCCAATCGATTACGGCGTGGACTACGTTTGGCATTCGGCGACGAAGTACTTAGGCGGTCACAATGACTTGCTAGCCGGATCGATTGCGGGCAGCCGTGAATTGCTGGATCCGGTTCGCAAGCTTCGCGGAGTGCTAGGAAGTGTCAATTCGGGACACAACCTGTACTTGCTTGAGCGAGGTTTGAAGACGTTCGAGCTGAGAATGGAACGTCACAACAAGAATGGTTTAGCGATCGCTGAATTCTTAGAAGCTCATCCCCGAGTCGGCCGTGTTTATTACCCCGGCCTGAAGTCACATCCGTCGCACGAAATTGCTGCAGCGCAGATGCGAGGTTTCGGTGGCTTGATCACTTTCACGGTGAAAGATGCTGACTGGAAAGAAACCTCGCGAGTCGTCGACGCGGCCCAGATCGCTCGCATCGCACCGAGTCTCGGCGGCGTCGAGTCGTTGATCGAGCAACCGTTAGTGATGAGCTACTACCATTGCTCGCCCGAAGAGCGAAAGCAGTTTGGCATCGATGACAACATGATCCGATTCTCTTGCGGCATCGAAAACACCGACGATTTGATCGCAGACTTGAAGCAAGCACTCGAGGCAT